>JAEUNJ010000108.1 GCA_016791145.1 Rhodocyclaceae bacterium
GGCGTTGAGGGTCAGGATGGCGTCGCTCATGGCTGCTCCCTCCCCCCACCCCCCTCCCTGGAGGGGGCGACGACGGTTCGCCGCTGCGCGGCTCCGGATTCCTTGCTGCGCCCCTCCGGGCGGCCGTTCGGTGCGCTCATGGACGCTCCCTCCCCCCACCCCCCTCCCTGGAGGGGGCGACGACGGTTCGCCGCTGCGCGGCTCCGGATTCGTTCCTGCGCCCCTCCGGGCGGCCGTTCGGGGTGCTCATGCGACGCCCCTCCCCCCTTCCAGTTCCCCCCGCGAGGGTGTGACGGCCGTCCGCCGCGGCGCGGCACCGTGCCGATGGAAACGCCCCTCGGGTCGGCCGCGCGGGGGGGTCATTTTTCCCTCCCGAACAGGCCCGCCGGACGGACCAGCAGCACGATGGCCATGATGATGAAGACCACGGTGGAGGAAGCCTCAGGGTAAAAGACCTTGGTCAGGCCCTCGATGACCCCCAGGCCGAGGCCGGTGACGATGGATCCCAGGATGGAGCCCATGCCGCCGATGACCACGACCGCGAAGACGACGATGATCAGGTTGGAGCCCATCAGGGGGCTCACCTGCACGGCAGGCGCGGCGAGCACCCCGGCGAAGCCGGCGAGGGCGACCCCGAAGCCGTAGGTCAGCATCACCATCAGCGGCACGTTGATGCCGAAGGCCTGGGTGAGCTGCGGGTTCTCCGTGGCAGCCCGCAGGTAGGCGCCCAGCCGGGTCTTCTCGATCACGTACCAGGTGGCGAGGCAGACGGAGAGGGAGGCGGCGATGATCCAGGCCCGGTACTTGGGCAGGAACATGAAGCCCAGGTTGAAGGCGCCGGCGAATTCCTCTGGCATGGTGAAGGGAAGCCCCGACACGCCGTACTGGTCCCGGAAGAATCCCTCGATGATCAGGGCCAGGCCGAAGGTCAGCAGCAGGCCGTAGAGGTGGTCCAGCTTGTAGAGCCAGCGCAGCATGGACCGCTCGATGACGATGCCGACGGCGCCGACGACGAAGGGCGCCAGCAGCAGCGACCACCAGTAGCCCAGCTCGAAGTGGTTGAGCCCGATCCAGGCCAGGACGGCGCCCATCATGTAGAGGGCGCCGTGGGCGAAGTTGATGATGTTCAGCATGCCGAAGATCACCGCCAGGCCCAGGCTCAGCATGGCGTAGAAGGAGCCGTTCACCAGCCCCAGCATCAGCTGGCCCATGAAGGCCTGGATCGGTATGCCGAATATTTCGGTCACTCAGTTCACCCTCGGTGCGTCACCGTGTCCGGGTTGAGCGGCGCGCGACGTCCGCCCGAACCCGGACGGGTATTCCGGCGCGATGCGTCCGAAATATCACTTCTTGACCATCGGACAACGGGAAAGCCCGATGGGCTGGAAGGCCTGGTCCCCCGGGATCACCGCCTTGATGTGGTAGTAGTCCCAGGGTTCGGTGGATTCGGATTGCTTCTTCACTTGCACCAGGTACATGTCGTGGACCATGCGGCCGTCGTCGCGGATCCTGCCGTTCTTGGCGAAGAAGTCGTTGATCGGCGTGGCCTTCATCTCCTTCATGACCGTCGCCGCGTCGTCGGTGCCGGTCTTCTGCACGGCCTTCAGGTAGTGCATGACCGCGGAATAGGTCCCGGCCGGCAGCATGTTGGGCATCTTCTTCATCTTGCCGAAGAACTTGCGGCTCCACTCGCGGGTTTCCGCATTCAGGTTCCAGTAGAAGCCCTCGGTGAACATCATGCCCTGGGTGGTGGGGAGGCCCAGGGCATGGATGTCGATGATCGTCGTCAGCAGGCCGACGATGGTCTGGCTCTTGGTCAGGCCGAACTCGTTGGCGGCCTTGATGGAATTGATGGTGTCGCCGCCGGCGTTGGCGAGGCCCACCACCTTCGCTTTCGAGGACTGGGCCTGGAGCAGGAAGGACGAGAAGTCGGAGGCGTTGAGCGGGTGCTTCACGGACCCGATCACCTTTCCGCCGGCCGCCTTGACCGCCTCGGTGGTGTCCTTCTCCAGCGAGTGGCCGAAGGCGTAGTCGGCGGTGAGCATGAACCAGGTGTCGCCGCCGTTCTTGACGATGGGCTTGGCCGGTCCGTTGGCCAGGGCATAGGTGTCGTAGACGTAATGCACGGTGTTCGGCGAGCAGTCCTCGTTGGTGAGGCGCGTCGTGGCGGCGCCGGTGTCCATCAGGAGGCGGTTCTTCTCCTGGGTCACCTTGGAGACGGCCAGGGCCACGGCCGAATTCAGCACGTCGGTGATCATGTCCACGCCCTGGGTGTCGTACCACTCGCGGGCTTTGTTCGAGCCCACGTCCGCCTTGTTCTGGTGGTCCGCGTAAACGAGTTCGATCTTGAAGGCCGGCTTGGCCTGGGCCTTGAAGTCGTCGATGGCCATCTGGGCCGCCGTGACGGAGCCCTGACCGCCCAGGTCCGAATAGACGCCCGACATGTCGGTCAGGACGCCGATCTTGACCGTGTCGCCGGACAGCTTGGCCGGCTTGGCCTGGCCGAAGGAGGCACCAGCCAGGGAGGCCAGGGCGGCGGCGAGGGCGAGATGCAGGGCTTTGGTTTTCATGGACGATCCTCCGTGTATGTATCGTTGATTGTCAGACCCCGAGGTATTCCTGCAACAGGGCCTGCTTGGACTGCAATTCGCGCTGGGCAATCTCTTCCGCCACCCGGCCGTGCTCGACCACGTACATGCGGTCCGCCAGGGGCGCCGCAAAGCGGAAGTTCTGCTCGACCAGGATGATGGTGAATTCCTGTTGCTTCAGGTGGCGGATCACCTCGGCCAGTTTCTGGACGATGACCGGTGCCAGGCCTTCGGAGATCTCGTCCAGCAGCAGCATGTGGGCGCCGGTGCGCAGGATGCGCGCCAGGGCAAGCATCTGCTGTTCCCCGCCCGACAGCCGCGTTCCCTGGCTGGTCCGGCGCTCGTGCAGGTTGGGGAACATGTCGTAGATCGCCTCCAGGCTCATGCCGCCGCTGCCCACCGCCGGGGGAAGCAGCAGGTTCTCCTCGCAGGAGAGGCTGGAATAGATGCCGCGTTCCTCGGGACAATAGCCGACGCCGAGCCGGGCAATGCGGTGGCTCGGCATGCGGATGGTCTCGCGGCCATTGAGCATCACCGAGCCGGAACGCCGTCCGGTGAGGCCGAGGATGGCCTTCAGGGTCGTCGTGCGGCCGGCCCCGTTGCGGCCCAGCAGCGATACGCATTCGCCCCGGTTCACGACGAAATCCATCCCGTGCAGGATGTGGGACTCGCCGTAGAAGGCGTGCAGGTCGTTGACGCGCAGGTATTCGGTGCCGGTCAAGGGCCTTCCCCCCGCCCCCCTTCCCGAGGAAGGGGGTGACCGCGGTTCGCCGCGGCGCGGCTCCCGTTTCCCGGCTGCGCCATCCTTGAGGCGGTTCGGCGGATGGGGGGCACACCCCCTTCCCCCCGCCCCCCTTCCCGAGGAAGGGGGTGACCGCGGTTCGCCGCGGCGCGGCTCCCGTTTCCCGGCTGCGCCATCCTTGAGGCGGTTCGGCGGATGGCGCCCATCAATGCACCGCCGGCGAGGCCAGTTCGGTGTCGGCGGTGCCCATGTAGGCTTCCACCACCTTCGGGTCCGAGGACACCTGGGCATAGCTGCCTTCGGCCAGCACCGACCCGCGGGCCAGCACGGTGATGGTGTCGGAGATGCCGGCCACCACCTTCATGTTGTGCTCCACCATCAGGATGGTCCGGTTGGTGGAGACCTGCTTGATCAATTGCATGACCCGGTCCACGTCCTCGTGGCCCATGCCCTGCGTGGGTTCATCGAGCAGCATCAACTCCGGCTCCAGGGCCAGCGTCGTGGCGATTTCCAGGGCCCGCTTGCGGCCGTAGGGCAACTCCACGGTCACCGTGCCGGCAAAGGTCTCGAGCCCCACCTGGGCGAGGATTTCCATAGCACGGCCGTTCAGGGCATCCAGGCTGCGCTCCGAACGCCAGAAGTGGAAGGAGGTGCCGAGCTTGCGCTGCAACGCGATGCGGACGTTTTCGAGCACCGTCAGGTGAGGGAAGACCGCGGAAATCTGGAAGGAGCGCACGATGCCGCGGCGGGCGATCTGGGCCGGCCTCTCGCGCGTGATGTCGGCGCCGTTGAAACGGATGCTGCCGCCGGTCGGCTCGAGGAACTTGGTCAGGAGGTTGAAGCAGGTCGTCTTGCCCGCTCCGTTGGGGCCGATCAAGGCGTGGATCGCGCCGCGACGGACCTTCAGGTCCACCCCATTCACGGCCACGAATCCCTTGAATTCCTTGACGAGACCCTGCGTCTCCAGAATGAGGTCGTCCGCCATCCCTTGCGAATCTAGTTGTGTGGTCCGGGGCCGTCACCGTCCCCGGGCTCTCTCCTGCGGGCGATTATCGGGGAGGCCGGGACACTTCGCAACTGAAATATCCATGGCGCGCATATCGGGCGCGCGGAGCCCGCCGGAGGGGCCTCCTAG
>JAEUNJ010000166.1 GCA_016791145.1 Rhodocyclaceae bacterium
AAAAGTATACCCGGGGCTGCCCAGCCGCATCCCGGCCCTAGCGGCCTGCCCGGCAGACCGTTTCCAGAAGCCGCGCGGCGGCGGCAAATCCGAAAGAGGCCGTCACCATCACGGACGACCCATACCCCGCGCAGTTGAGGCCCTGCAGGCCCTCCGCGGACTGGTCCGCGTCGCACGCCGGCGCGGCGGGCCGGGCGACCGGCTCGGGGGAGAAGACGCACTCCACCCCGAACTTGCGCTTCGGATCCCGGGGGAAACCGTATTCCCGGCGCAACCGGGCGCGAACCTTCGACGCCAGCGGGCATTGGACCGTGCGGGACAGATCGTCGACGACGAGACGGCTCGGATCGCGGCGGCCGCCGGCCCCGCCGGTCGTGACGACGGGGATTCCCGAACGGTGGCAATGGGCGATCAGGGCGGCCTTGGCCCTCACCTGGTCGATGGCGTCCAGCACGGCGTCGCAATCCGGCACCACCGCGGCCACGTTTTCCGTGTCCACGAACTCCTCGACGCAGACGACCCGGCAGGCGGGGTCGATCCCCGCTATCCGCTCGGCGAGGGCCTGCACCTTCGCCTTGCCCAGGTTCTCCTCCAGGGCCTGGATCTGCCGGTTGATATTGCTTTCGGCGACGTGGTCCAGGTCGATCAACGTCAGGCGGCCCACCCCCGAGCGGGCAAGCGCCTCGGCGGCCCAGGATCCCACGCCGCCGACCCCCACCACGCATAGATGGGCTGCCGCAAGCCGGTCCAGGGCACCTGCGCCGTAGAGCCGTTCGATGCCCCCGAAACGACGCCGGCGGCCGGCCGATTCCGGCCCGGACGAGGGATCGCACGCATCGGTTCGGATACCGGGTTCCATGGCCGGCCATCTTACAATGGCCTCCCCATGCCCCCCGCTACCCTGCCCGAACCCTCCGCAGACGCGCGCGATGCCAGCGCCGCCCTCTGCATCCGCATTGTCGAAAGGATCGCCGACGCCGGCGGCTGGATTCCCTTCGCCGAATTCATGGACCTGGCGCTGCATCTGCCCGGGCTGGGTTATTACGCCGGCGGTTCGAGGAAGTTCGGGGAAGAGGGGGATTTCGTCACCGCCCCGGAACTCACGCCCCTGTTCGGGCAGGCCCTCGCAACGCAGGTGGCGCAGGTCATGGCCATGTCCGCGGACGAAGTCCTGGAGGTGGGGGCCGGCAGCGGCCGGCTTGCCGCCGACCTGCTGCGGGCCCTGGATGACGCGGGTGTTGCGCCGGCCCGCTACGGAATCCTGGAGCTGTCGGGGGAATTGCGGGCCCGGCAGCAGGAAACCGTGGCGCGGGAGGTGCCTCATCTCGCCGGCCGGGTCCAATGGCTCGATGCCCTGCCCGAGTGCTTTTCCGGCTGCGTGGTGGCCAATGAACTCCTGGATTCCATGCCGACCCATGTGATTGCCTGGCGGCCGGAAGGCGTCATGGAGCGTGGGGTGGTCGTTGCCGATGGCCGGTTCGCCTGGGATGAGCGTCCGGCGCCCGCCGCCCTGGCCGCCGCGGCGGCCGAGTTGCCGGTGGCGGCGCCTCTGGTCAGCGAAATCAACCTCGCATCGCGGGCCTGGACTGCGGAATGGGGGTGGCGCCTGGAGCGGGGTGCCCTGCTGCTCATCGACTACGGCCTTCCCCGGCGGGAGTTCTACCATCCCCAGCGCAGCGGCGGCACCGTGCGCTGCCACTACCGGCACCGCAGCCACGACGAGCCCTTCTGGTACCCAGGCCTCTCGGACATCACGGCCCACGTGGAATTCACCGCCATCGCCGAGGCGGGATTCGCCGCCGGCCTGTCGGTCCTCGGATACACGAACCAGGCGACCTTCCTGATGAACTGCGGGATCGCCGAGACGCTCGCCCGGCGCCAGGCGTCCGGCGGCGAGGGGGCCTACCGGGCCATGGGTGCCGCGCAGGTGCTGCTGGCCCCCAACGAGATGGGGGAACTCTTCAAGGTCATAGCCCTGGGGAGGGGCATCGCCGATCCCTTGATCGGTTTCACCCGGGGCGACCGGCTCGCGACCCTCTGAGGCGCCCCGGCACGGGTCTCCGGCTCAGGGGGTACCCCAAGCGGCCGCCATCCGGTCGTGGTAGGCGACCAGGTTCGCCATTCCCTGCGCGGCGCGTTTGAGGGGGGTTTCCACGGGCGGCACCAGGATGTTGGCGAGGAAGGCGTATCCGGTGGCGTCCACGGACGTGGCCGCATCGCCCAGACAATAAGGCCGGTCGCCCAGAAGCACGGCAAGGGCCGCCAGGTCGGCCGTTCCCGACGCATAGATCCGGTCCGGCGGGTGACGGCCGGTGCCCTGGAACCAGAGTTCCTTCGCCATGTGCTTGCGCGCCAGTGTCGGAACCACCGCGTTCAAGGGCCAGGGGAAGCTTCCGAAGAACGCGGGTCCGGTGACCGCCCAGCCGGCCGGGTCGATGAAACGTCCGTAGAGCATTGCCCAGTAGAGGCTTTCCTCGAAGAGGCGTCGGATCGCGTGGCCCCGGGCCCTGGCCTCGGCATCCAGGCCGCCATCCAGGGGGTCGCCATAGGTTGCGCGCAGGTATTCGAGGATCGACCCCGAATCGGCGACCACCTTCCCGCCGTCCTCGATCCAGGGCAGCTTGCCCCTGGGGGCCTTGCGCGGGTCGGCGTCCCGCAATTCGTGGGGAAGCCCGGCCATGCGCAGATAGACACCGACCTTCATGCAGAAGGGACTCGGATTCAGGACCCCGAAGACCCGGGGAAACTGGTGCAGGACGATCATGGCAACCCTCCCTCTCGATGCCGCGGATTCATGGGCCGCGCCGCGCGAGCCGAACGACGGCCGGCGCCAGCAGGCATCCCAGCCCCAGGCTGCCGCAGGCGGCCAGCCATGCGCCGGGAGCCCCGGTCCCGCCGGCGAAATCCAGCACCGCGCCGAACACGAAGGGACCGAAGAATCCGGCGCCGAATCCGAAAAGCGAATACACAGCCAGGGCCCCGCCGCGCCGCGTCGGGTCCGCCGCGGCCACCAGCCCCGCGGTCAGGGCTGCCGAGTCGGCCATGATGGCGACATTGTAGAGGAAGAGCAGCGCGAGCAGCAGCCAGGGGGAGGCGAGGGAAAAGCCGATCACCCAGGCCAGGAGTCCCGAGGCCGTCATTACCGCGAGGATGAACCGCCTTCGCCCGACCCGTCCCGCGACCTCGTTGCCGAGGATGCTCGCCGGAATTCCCACCAGATTGACCAGCGCCGCGGCGTTTGCGGCGGCCAGCGGTTCCCCGCCGGCCCCGATCGACACCGAATAGGCCAGCAGGGCAACGATCCAGGACCGCAGGCCGAAGAGTTCCCAGCAATGGACGGCATAGCCGGCCACGTAACCCAGAGTGGCCGGCTCCCGGAGCACGCGAAACTGGCTGAAGATCGATGCCCGGTGGCCCCCGCCGTGGGGAACGACCGGTGCGAGTCCGTGCAGGGCGAGGAAACCGGCCAGGATCGGGCCGGCCGCGGCGACGAGCACCGCGGCCTGCCAGCCCTGGCGCGCGGCAACGGCGCCGGTGAGGGCATAGGAAAGGCTGGCCCCGATCCCGAATGTGGCGGTGTAGAAGGCGATGTAGCGGGGCTGGCGCGGCCCTCCGACCCGGTCGGTCATGGCCTTCAATCCCGGCATGTAGGTGCCGGCAAGGCCCGCTCCGGCAAGGGCCTGGAACAGGATGGCGCCCGACACGCCTCCGGCGAACAGGGCAAAGCCCAGCGTACCCAGCGCCGCGAGGATGCAGGAGAGGAAATACACCCGCCGGGCATCCACCCGATCCGTCAGGCCGGAGAGCCACGAAACGGCCAGCATGTATCCGGCGAAATAGGCGCCGCCGATGGCACCGGATTCGGTCCCGGAGAGCCGCCAGGTCTTTTCCAGTTCGGGAAGCAGGGCCGGCCAGGTGGCGAACCCCGTCATGCTGAGCACCTCGGCCGCGCAAAGCACGGCGACGGGACGGGCGGACGGCAGTGGTTGCGCCCCCCCGGCGCTCATGTCAGCCCTTCAGCTTTTCCAGGCAGGCGCGGATGGCCGGCGGAATGGCGGTCGGCTTGTCCTTTTCCCGATCCACGAACACATGGACGAAATGCCCGGTGGCGGCCGGCTTGTCCTCGTCCTGGCGGAACAGCGCGATCTCGTAGCGGACCGACGAGTTTCCCAGGTGGCCGACCCGCATGCCGGCGTCGATGGACTCGGGGAACGTGATGGGCCGATGGAAGCGGCACTGGGTCTCGACGGCGTAGCCCACCACGCGCCCGTCGTGAATGTCCAGACCGCCCTCGCGGATCAGGTACTCGTTGATGACGGTGTCGAAATAGCTGTAATAGACGACGTTGTTGACGTGCCCATACACGTCGTTGTCCATCCAGCGGGTCGGTATGACGAGGAAATGCCTGAAGCTCTCCCGCGTTTCGGCGCGGGGCTCGGCGGGGATGTGGGGTGTGAGGGAAGCTGGGTTGTGACTCATCGTGCGCATCCGGACCTCGGAGCGCACGATGATACCAAGCGCGATTACGCCTGGGCTTTGTAGATGGTCGCCAGGTAGGCGTCGGGATCGAATTCGCGCTCGGTGGAAGCCGGGACGGCCTCCTGGACGCCGAGTTGCAGTTCCGGCTGCGGCGGCAGCCAGCCGGCGTTCAGCACCTCGTCCTCGTAGCGCCCGAATTCGTCCTCGTAGATTTTTCCCGTGCTCATGTCCATCACCACGATCATGTCCGTCTCCTTTCCGATGCGGCAGGGGGACGGTTTCAGTGTAACGATGGATGTGGAAATCGGTTGCAGCCGGAGGGAAGGGTCGTGCGCTAATTCACGTCGCTGTTGCTTTCCCGCCACGGCGCGACCCGCACCAGGAGGGCCATGCCCGGCGCCGCCAGGATGGTGCAGAGCACAAAGAAGGTAGGCCAGCCCAATTGCTCGACCATCCAGCCGGCGGCCGCGTTGATGAACGTGCGCGGTACGGCCGCCAGGCTTGTGAACAACGCGAACTGGGTGGCCGTATAGGCAGGGTGGGTGGCACGGGCGATGAAGGCCACGAAGGCAGCCGTGCCGAGTCCGACGCCCAGGGCCTCCGTCCCGATCACCAGGGCAAGCAGCAGCCGGTCCCCCGCATCTACCGCGGCGCGCGGTCCCAGCCAGGCCAGCAGCGCGAAGCCGAGAATGGCCGCCCATTGCACGAATCCGAAAACCCACAGGGCGCGATTGATGCCCAGGCGCAGCATCCAGAGGCCGCCGAGCAGGCCGCCCGCCACCGACGGCCACAGGCCGGCGTGCTTGGCCACCAGCCCGATGTCGAGCTTGCTGTAACCCATCTCCAGGTAGAAGGGCGTCGCCAGCGACGTGCAAAGGGAATCGCCGAGCTTGTATAGGAAGATGAAGGCGACGATCAGCAGGGCCGAACCCCAGCCACGCCGGCCGACGAACTCCCGGAACGGCTCCACGACGGCGTCGCGCAGGGTTCGGGGAACATGGGAGTCGGCCGTGGGCTCGCGCACCAGGAGGGCCATCGCGAGGCCGGGCGCCATGAAGGCCGCGGTGATCCAGAACACCAGATCCCAGGGCAGGGTCTCCGCCAGGATCAGGGACAGGGATCCGGGCACGAGACCGGCAACCTTGTACGCGTTCACGTGCACCGCGTTGCCCAGGCCCAGCTCGTATTCGGGAAGCAATTCCCGCCGGTAGGCGTCGAGCACGATGTCTAGGGTGGCGGACAGGAAGGCCAGGGTCACGGACAGCCCGATGACGGCCCCCAGGTCGTCTCTGGGTGAGCGTTCGCCGAGCGTTCCGATGGCCAGCAGCACGCCCGCCGCCGCGAGCAGCATCCAGCCTCGCCTGCGGCCGAGCACCGGCAACCGGTAACGATCCAGAAACGGTGCCCAGAGGAACTTCCAGGTGTAGGGAAACTGGATCAGCGCGAAGGCGCCGATGATCTTCAGGTCGATGCCCTCGGTCTTCAGCCAGGCCGGCAGCAGATTGAAGATCAGGAACAGTGGCAGGCCGGAGGTGAAGCCGGTGACGACGCAGATCAGCATCCGCCGCGTGAGCAACGCGGCGAGCCAGGGGGGAAGTGCCATTCGAGCATCTTAGCAGCCCCCTCGCGGCCGCCCCGCCGGCCGGCGGCGAGCGCGTCAGCGCCGGTCGGCGGCGCCGGCCAGCGCACCCGAGAGGGTGCTGATCTCCACCCGGTCGCGCCCGGCCTGCTTGGCGCGGTACATGGCGGCGTCGGCGGCGCTGAACAGCGCCTCGAGGCTCATGCCCGGGAACCACTCGGCCACGCCGGCCGAGAAGGTCAGGGAAATCCGCTTGCCGTCGGCGAGCGGTACGGGGGCCGCCGCCAGGATTTCGCGCAGCCGCTGGGTCGTGTGCACCGCCAGGGGAGCCTCGGTGGCAGGCATCAGGATGACGACTTCCTCGCCGCCGTAGCGCGCCGAGAGATCCGTGGAACGCAAATGCTGGCGCAACAGCGCGCCCAGGTGGCGCAGGGCCTGGTCACCGGCCGCGTGGCCCCAGGTGTCGTTCACGCGCTTGAAATGGTCGATGTCCAGGATCACCAGCGAGACGCGTTGGCCGATCCGTTCGCAGAGCTCGAGCTGCTTGGGGAATATCTCGTCGAGCCAGGCCCGGTTGCGCAGTCCGGTCAGGGCGTCGTACTCCGCCTTGTTGCGGTAGTGCCGCTGGAGCTCG
>JAEUNJ010000190.1 GCA_016791145.1 Rhodocyclaceae bacterium
CCAGCGCATGAGCAGATTGCCGCTTCGCCGCGTGCCGCTTCGCCTTGGGGCGGCCCGGCGGCGAAGCCGGGGAGGGGTACCGCCGTCGAGTGTTCGGGTACGGCGTCCGCCGCCCCCTCACCTCCGCCGTGCGGCACGTCCACCCGACGGCACCACTTGCCTCGTCATGAATGAGCTTCTTTGGCGCTGCGTTCGCCTACCAACTGTGCGCATTCATTCAGTCGCCACGCTGCGCCGCTTCATCCGCTATCGCTTTTCCTTGTGCGCTGTGGTGCCTTGGCGGTCCGATTTGGCGCCAATCGAACACCGCGCGGCACGGGTAGGTCGGTCGGTCAATCCGGCAAAGCGGACTTGAGCTTCCGGTAAAGCGTGCGCTCGCTGATGCCGAGGGTGGCGGCGAGGAGGCTGCGCTCGCCGGGAAGGATGGCGGCGGCCCAGCGCAGGTAGGCCTGTTCCAGCTCGTCGAGCGCCATCGGGGCGGTCACCACGAAGGCCGGACCCGCCGCCGGGGCCCTGGCGGGTCCGGCCAGGTCGTCTTCCAGGTCGGAGGATTCGATGCGGTCCCCGTCGGCGAGCAGGGTGGCCCGCTCGATCAGGTTGCGCAACTCCCGGATGTTGCCCTCGAATTCGCGCTCCGCCAGGGCCGCCAGGGCCTCCGGGCTGAAGACCCGGCCCGGCCGGTGATCCACCCGCGACAGCAGGGACTGGGCCAGGAGCGGGATGTCCTGGCGCCGCTCCGCGAGGGCGGGCACATGCACCGGGAAGGTGTTGATCCGGTAGTAGAGGTCCCGGCGGAATTCCCCCTGGCGCACCATGCCCGCCAGGTCCCGGTGCGTGGCGCTGACCAGCCGGAAATCGGCCGGCAGGACCTCGACCCCGCCCACCCGCCGGTAGGTGCCCGTCTCCAGCAGGCGCAACAGCTTCACCTGCATGGGCGGCGGGATGTCGCCCACCTCGTCCAGGAACAGGGTGCCGCCGGCAGCGGCCTCCACCAGGCCTGTCTTGCGGTGGCTGGCGCCGGTGAAGGCACCCTTCTCGTGGCCGAACAGCTCGCTCTCGAAGAGGGTCTCGCTGAGCCCCGAGCAATCGACGGGCACGAAGGGCTTGCCGGCCCGGCCGCTCGCCTCGTGGAGGGCCCGGGCCGCCACTTCCTTGCCGGTACCCGTCTCGCCCAGCAGCAGGACGTTGGCCGAGGCCGGTGCGGCGCGCAGCAGCCGGTCGAGCATCGCCCGGAAGGCCGGCGCCTTTCCCACCAGCCCCTGGGCGGCCGGGCGCGGGCTGGCGTGGCGGACCACCGACAGGGTTTCCACGTAGAAGGTCTGGCCGCTTTCGCAGTCGGCCACCGGCGCCGTCTCCACCAGCACGTGTTCCTCCCCGCGCGGCGTGTGGTGGAGGTGGAGGACCCGCTGGGGGGTGTGGCTGCGCCGGGCCTTGGCCAGGGGACAGGATTCGCCGGCCTGGTCGCAGGGCACGTCGAAGCGATGGGACACCTCGAAGCAGGTCCGGCCGAGGATGTCCCGGTCCGTCCCGTAGGCCTCCAGGTAGGCCCGGTTGGCCGCCACGATCCGGTAGCGGCTGTCCATGACGATCCGCGGCTCCGGAAGATGGTCCAGGAACTCCCGCAGGGCCTGCAGGGGCCCGGTGGCCGGACTGGGATGGGCGTCTGCCATAATTGGCGCTCCGGAGATCGTTGTCCGCCAATTATGGCGCATTCCCGGGCGGAAACACCTCCCCCCCGCGGAAACCAGCCGGTATTGCGGGCCCGCCGGGCCTCCGGGACCTTGGCACGGAACTTGGATGTAGATGCTTGAAACCGGCGCCCCGGAGTCCTCCTCATCCGTGTCCCGACGCCGGTTCCGCCCCGCCGCCGGCCCGTCCGGCGGCCCGCGCCGGGAAGTCTCTCTCTCCTCCCCGGCTCGGGAGCAGCACCCCAACCCCACGGGCGCGGAACCACCGGACGCCGGTTTCTTTTTTTCCCCGTCTGCGGCGACAATCGGCCGCTCCAACCACACCCGCCGGCCCCTCCGCGCCACGCCGCCATGAACCCCGCCGCCAACGACCACCCCCGCCTCGCCCATCTGCCCGTGTCGATCTTCGCCATGGTGATGGGGCTTTCGGGCCTCACCCTGGCCTGGCAGAAATCGGCCGAGACCCTGGGCACGCCGCCCGCCGTGCCTGCCGCCCTCTTCCTGCTCGCGGCGGCCGTCTTCGTGCTGCTCTGCCTGGCCTACGGGACCAAGCTGGTCCGCCACCCGGCGGCCGTCGCCGCGGAGCTGAACCATCCGGTGCGGCTGGCCTTCTTCCCGACCATTTCCATCGGCCTGATCCTGCTCGCCACGGCGGCCCGCCCCGTGGCGCCGGACCTCTCCCTGGCCCTCTGGTGGTCGGGAACCGCCGCCCACCTGGCCTTCACCCTGTACGTGATCAACGCCTGGGTGTTCCACGACCGCTTCCAGATCCAGCACAGCAATCCCGCCTGGTTCATCCCCGTCGTGGGCAACATCCTGGTGCCCCTCGCCGGCGTGCCCCACGGCCATCCCGAGGTCTCCTGGTTCTTCTTCAGCCTCGGGCTGGTCTTCTGGCCGGTGCTGATGACGGTGATCGTCTATCGGCTGTTCTTCCACCCCCCGCTGCCGGCGAAGCTGCTGCCCACCCTGTTCATCCTGGTCGCGCCGCCCGCCGTCGGATTCCTGTCCTACGTGCGGCTCGCCGGAGAGATCGACGCCTTCGCCCGGGTCCTCTACTACTTCGGGCTGTTCCTGACCCTGTTCCTCGCCGTCCAGGCGCCGCGCTTCCTGCGCCTGCGCTTCTTCCTGTCCTGGTGGGCCTATTCGTTCCCGGTGGCCGCCATCACGGCGGCGACGCTGACCATGGCCCACGCCACGGGCGAGCCCTTCCTGCACGGGCTGGCCGTGGCACTCCTCGCCCTGTTGAGCCTGCTGCTGGCCATCCTGTTCGGGCGCACGGCCCTGGCGGTCCTGCGCGGCGAAATCTGCGTGCCCGAGGAGTGAGGGCAGGACAGCGGCGCGCGATCGGTCGCGGGGGTGATCCGGAAATGAAGGGCGGGCGGCGGATGCGCCGCCGCCGGGTCAGGCCTGGGGGGGCCTGCGCCGCGCTGCGCCGACCAGGATGGCGATGGACCAGAACTCCAGCAACAGGCCGCAGCCCAGGAAGGTGACGGCCACCGGCCGCGGCGCCAGCGGCGGGAAGGCCTGGGGCGCCACGAGCCCGAGGATGCCGGCGGCGAGGCACAGGGTGGCGCCGACGGACATGACGAAGAAGGAAACCGGCAGGCGGATCCGCTCCTGCAGCCGCGACGGGCCGGCCATCGCCTACTCCTTGCCCACGGACAGCACGGGGTGGGTTTCGTTCTCCGAGACCAGCACCGTCATCAGGTTGGTGACCAGCTTCACCCGGTCCGCATCCGAGAAGCGGACCACGCCCTCCCGCTCCAGGTGCTCGATGCCCAGCTTCACCATGCCCACCGCCCCCTCGACGATGCGCACGCGGGCCGCCACCACGGCCTCGGCCTGCTGCCTGCGCAGCATGGCGCTGGCGATCTCGGGCGCGTAGGCCAGGTGGGAGATGCGCGCCTCGACGATCTCCACGCCGGCCAGCAGCACGTGGTTCTGGATGGTCTCCGCCAGCACCTGGGCGACCGCGTCCAGGTCGCCGCGCAGCGAATGCCGCCCCTCCGGATCGCCGTCGTACCAGCGGGAACTCACCACCGCACGCAGGGCCGACTCGCTCTGGATGGTCACGTAGGTCCCATAGTCGGCCACGTCGAAGGTGGCCCGGGCGGAATCCGCCACGCGCCAGACCACCACGGCCGCCACCTCGATCGGGTTTCCCGCCCGGTCGTTCACCTTCAGCGTGGGGGTGTTCAGGTTGTTCACCCGCATCGACACGGTCTGCCGCGTGTAGAAGGGGTTGGTCCAGAAGAAGCCATCGGCGCGGATCGTGCCGGCGTAGCGCCCGAAGAACACGAACACCCCGGCGATGTTCGGCTGCAGGATCGTGAAGCCCTTGCCGAGGAAGCCCAGGACGGGCAGGGCGATGATCGCGGGGATCGACGGTGGCGCCGCGTAGAACACCACCGGGCCGATGATGTGCCACAGGGCCCAGGCGAATCCGCCGAGCCAGACGGGTAGGAAGAGCCAGCCGGAGATGTAGCTGGCATCGCGCTCCTGGACGCTTTCGGACATGCGGCTCCCCTGGGCGATGCGATTGGGCTTGTCATCGCGCCGCCAGCGGCGGCCGGGCGGCGCGTCTCGCTAGGGTAGCGCACCGGGAGGTTCGATGCCAGCCCGGCGGCGCCCGGGCCGACTCAGCCCGCCGCCTGCCTCAGGACCTTCCAGAGCAGCAGCGGAAGCAGGACGGGCAGGGCGGCGGCCAGGTAGGCCAGCAGGATGGGGGCGGCGCTCAGGTACTGGAGCGTGACGATTGCCGGCTGCTTCGGAGTCGGGATGGACATGCAGATCACCTCATGGCGCATGGAAAGGAAGGGAACGGCGGAAGGGCCGGCCGGCCGGCGGCCGGTTTCCGGCAGGCACCCGCGTGGCGGCGGGGCGACGGCGGATCGGATTTTCGCGGGCCACGGCCAGGCTCCTGCAGGAACGATGCGGAAGGCCTTACAAGGCCCGTGCCAACCCCGCCGCCGTCAGGACAAGCCTATGAATCGGTTGAAGAAACACCATTCGCGCCGCCCCCGGCCCCCGGCCCGCCCGGGTCCCGGTCCGGCCGGACGCGCTGCCAATTGGCAGCGCCGTGTCAGTCCGCCCGGCGGCCCGCGTCGCGCAGCACCCGCAACCGCCGATAGAGGGTCCGTTCGCTGAGGCCCAGGGCACGGGCCAGGGCCTTGCGGCTGCCCCGGTGGTGGGCCAGGGCGGCGCGCAGGGCATCGTCGCCGGTGGCGCCGGGTTCCCCGGCGGGCGACCAGGGCCGCGGCTGCAGCACATCGCCCGGAAGGTGTTCCGGCCGGAGGGTGTCGCCATCGCAGAACAGGGTTGCGCGCTCCAGGATGTTGCGCAATTCCCGCACGTTGCCCGGGAACGCATATCCGGCCAGGACGGCGAGGGCTTCGTCGGCGATGGCCAGGCGCCGGTCCGGGGCCACCCGGGCGAGCAGGGAGCGGGCGAGCAGCGGGATGTCGGCCTGCCGGGCGCGCAGCGCCGGCAGCTCCACCGGGAAGGTGTTCAGGCGGAAATAGAGGTCCTGGCGGAAACTGCCCTCCGCCACCATGCGCCGCAGGTCCCGGTGGGTGGCCGAGACCAGGCGCACGTCGGCCTGCCGGGGTTCCACGGAACCCACGCTGCGGAAGGCCCCGGTCTCCAGCAGGCGCAGCAGCTTCACCTGCATGCCCAGGGGGATGTCGCCCACCTCGTCCAGGAACAGCGTGCCGCCCCGGGCGGCCTCCACCAGGCCGGCCCGCCGGCTCGTGGCGCCGGTGAAGGCGCCCCGCTCGTGGCCGAAGATCTCGCTCTCGAACAGGGTTTCCGGCAGGCCGGAGCAATCGACCGCGACGAAGGGCCGGTCCGCCCGCCGGCTGGCGTCGTGGATCGCCCGGGCCACCAGTTCCTTGCCGGTGCCCGACTCGCCGAGCAGCAGGACGGTCGCCTCCGAAGGGGCGACCCGGGCGACCAGTTCCAGCATGCGCTGGAAGGCCGGCGAGCGGCCCACCAGGCCCTGGGCGTGGGACAGGCCGCGCGCCACGGCCAGCGGCTCCATCTTCTCCACGAACCAGGAGATGCGGCCCCGTCCGTCGCGCAGCGGCGACAGCTCGATGTTCACGTAGGCCTCGCCCTGCGGCGTGTGGTGCAGGTGGAGCACCCGCTCCCGCTGCCCGGAACGCAGGCTCTGCTTCAGGGGGCAGGTCTCGCCGGCCTGGTCGCAGGGGACGGGGAAGCGGTGGGAAACCTCGTAGCAGGTGCGCCCGGCGAAATCCCCGTCGGCCCCGTAACTGCGCCGGTAGGCGTCGTTGGCGGCGAGGATGCGGTAGCTGCCGTCGCAAAGGATGTGGGGTTCGGGCAGGGACTCGATGAAGGACACGAGTTCCGGGGGCGGCGGGTGCATGGTCGGTCCAGGTGGCGCGGCAGTCTGCCAATACTGCCACGATGGCAGCGACACCGCCACGGGGGCCCGCGCAACCGCGCGCGGGCCGGCGGCGCCGTCACCCCGGCCCCTTCGCGGGCTGCGCCAGCCGGAGCTTGCGGAACAGGGTCCGCCGGGCGACGCCGAGGACCTTCGCCAGGGCGTCCCGGTCGCCGGGAAAGCGGCGGTCGAGCCATGCCAGGTAGGCCCGCTCCAGGTCGGCGAGGGATACGGCGCCGGCCACCCGGAACGCGTCGTCCGCTCCCGGCGGGGGCGGCGCGGCCTCCCCCGGCGCCCCGAGGTGGGTCGCCCGGATCTCGTCGCCGTCGGCCAGGATGGCCGCCCGCTCCAGCAGGTTGCGCAGCTCCCGGATGTTGCCCGGCCACCGGCGTTCCGCCAGGCCGGCAAGGGCCTCCGGCGACAGGCGCAGGCCCCGCCCGGCGGCCACCCGGCGCAGCAGCGAGTCGGCCAGCAGCGGGATGTCGTCGCGCCGCTCGGCAAGTCCCGGCACCGGAATGGGAAACACGCCGACCCGATGGTAGAGGTCGCGCCGGAAGGTCTCCGCCTCGACCATGCGGGGCAGGTTCCGGTGGGTCGCGCAGATGAGGCGGAAGTCCGAGCGCAGCACGTCCACGCCGCCCACCCGCCGGTAGGTGCCGGACTCCAGCAGGCGCAGCAGCTTCACCTGCAGCGGCAGCGGGATGTCCCCGAGCTCGTCGAGGAAGAGGGTGCCCCCGGAAGCCGCCTCCACCAGGCCGGTCTTGCGGTGGGTGGCACCGGTGAAGGCGCCCTTCTCGTAACCGAACAGTTCGCTCTCGAACAGGGTTTCGGTGAGGCCGGAACACTCCACCGGGACGAAGGGTCCGTCGGCGCGCCGGCTGGTTTCGTGGATCAGGCGCGCCACCAGTTCCTTGCCGGTGCCGGTCTCGCCCAGGAGCAGGACCGCCGCATCGGTGGGGGCCACCCGGGTGGCCAGCGCGAGCATGGCATTGAAGGGCGCCGACCGGCCCACCAGGCCCGCCGCCGCCGGGCGGCTGGAGGCGTGCCTTACCGTGCGCAGCGTCTCCACGAAAAGCGCTATCCCGCCGCCCGGGGACCGGATCGGCGTGGTCTCCACATCCACGTGCTCCTCGCCGCGGGGGGTGTGGTGCAGGTGGAGCACCCGCCCGGGCTGGCCGCTGTCGAGGCTCATCCGCAACGGGCAGGACTCCCCGGCCTGGTCGCAGGGGACGGTGTAGCCGTGGGAGACCTCGTAGCAGCGCCGGCCGACCACCGCCTGCCCGTGGCCGAACTCCCGCGCGTAGGCGCGGTTCGCGCCGACGATGCGGTATTCCGCGTCCATCACGATGCGCGGTTCCGGGAGCTCGTCCAGATAGGAGAGCAGTTCGGCCAGGTTGCGGGCGGGCAGGCTCACGGCCCCGAGAATGCCATGAATGGCACGATTTTGAAACAACGCCAGGATCAAGTGCCATATTCGGCACCGGCAGCCGATACCCGCCCCCGCGCGAAATCACGCAACTCGCTGATTTTCCGCAAGTTCATGGGGGTCCGCCTAGCTGGCACGGTGCTTGATACATCCCCAGGCCCTTCCCCATTGCCGGGAGTTCCACCATGCGCCCCCTGCCCGTCACCGGAGGCCGGACATGACCGTCCTGCGCCAGCTCCACGACCGCCCCAGCGGCCGCCTCGCCTACCTGATCGCCGACACGGACCGGCGCGAAGCGGTGGCCATCGACCCCGCCCCCGGGCAGGCCACCCTGCTGCTCGCCCTGGCCGACGAACTGCGCTGCACCGTGGGCCACGTCCTGCTGACCCATGTCCATGGGCCGGAAACCACGGGCGCCCTGGACCTCCGCGAGGCCGCCGGCGCCCGGCTGGTGCTGGGCGACCGCTGTCCCCTGGACCCGGCCGTCCCCCTGCGCCGTGTCCGGGACGGGGATTTCGTCGTCTTCGGCGATGAGGTCCTGGCCTGCCGGGCCACGCCGGGTCATACCCGGGGCTGCATCACCTACCTGTGGCGCGACCGGGCCTTCGTCGGCGACCTGCTCCCGGATTTCGCCGCCGCTCCCGCGGAACATGCGGACGAGGACCCCGGCAGCCTTTACGACAGCCTGGTGCGCCGGCTGCTGGCCCTGCCCGACGAGACCCTGGTCTACCCCGCCCATGGCACCGCCGGCCGGCGGGTCACCTGCGTGGGCGAACAGCGGGACGCCAGTCCGGCGCTGACCGGCGCCAGCCGCGACGAGTTCGTCGCCCGCCGGGCCCGTGCCCGGCAGGCGGCCCTGATTCCCCCCTCCATGAACGATGGCCGGAGATCCGCATGAACCAGCCCTGTGCGCACGAAGTCACCGCCCCCGCCGCGCCGGCCGCCCCGGACGCGGGGCAGGCAGTCTCCCTCTATGCCAGGCGCCGCAAGCTCCAGGTCAAGTCGGTTTCGGGCTTCTTCAGCAAGTGGCGCTGGGCTCTGGTGTGGTTCACCCAGGCGCTCTACTACGGCCTCTGCTGGCTGCCCTGGAATGGCCGCCAGGCGGTCCTCTTCGACATCGTCGAGCGCAAGTTCTACCTCTTCGGCCTGGTCTTCTGGCCCCAGGATGTGCTCTACCTGGCCATCCTGCTGATCGTCTCCGCCTACGGCCTCTTCCTGTTCACCGCCGTCGGCGGACGCCTCTTCTGTGGCTACGCCTGCCCGCAGACGGTCTACACGGAGATCCTGATGTGGATCGAGGAGAAGATCGAGGGCGACCGCAATGCCCGGATCAAGCTCGACAAGGCCCCCATGAGCGGCCGCAAGTTCGCCCTGCGCGCCACCAAGCATGCCGCCTGGCTGGCCGTCGCCCTGTGGACCGGTTTCACCTTCGTCGGCTACTTCTCCCCGATCAAGACCCTCGCCGCCTCCGTCGCCACCCTCGCCCTGGGACCCTGGGAGACCTTCTGGATCCTCTTCTACGCCTTCGCCACCTACGGCATGGCGGGCTTCCTGCGTGAGCAGGTCTGCAAGTACATGTGCCCCTACGCGCGCTTCCAGGGGGTCATGTTCGACCCGGACACCCTGATCGTCACCTATGACACCGAGCGCGGCGAACCCCGCGGCCCGAAGCTCAAGAAGGCCCCGGCGACAGGCGCCCCGTCCCGCGGCGATTGCGTCGACTGCGGCATCTGCGTCCAGGTCTGCCCCACCGGCATCGACATCCGCGACGGCCTCCAGTACGAATGCATCGGCTGCTCGGCCTGCATCGACGCCTGCGACCAGGTCATGGACAAGGTCGGCTCGCCGCGCGGCCTGATCCGCTACTCGACGGAGAACGCCCTCGAGAAGCATTGGAACCACCGCGACATCGTCCGCCACGTCTTCCGGCCGCGCATCTTCATCTACGGCACCATCCTCGCCATCATCTGCATCGCGGCCGCCTGGAGCATCGCCGCCCGGCTGCCCTTGAAGGTGGACGTGATCCGCGACCGGGCCACCCTGGCCCGCGAGGTGGAGGACGAGAAGATCGAGAACATCTACACCCTGCGCTTCATGAACACCGACGAGCGGCCGCACACCTACCGGATCCTGCCGTCCGGCCTCGAGGGACTCGCCCTGGCCACCGCCGGCGAGGTGTCCGTCCCGGCCGCCACGACGAAGTCCGTCTCCGTCGCGCTGCGCGTCCGCAACGATGCCGCGGGCCGCGGGTCGCATCCCATCGCCCTGCAGATCGCCGACGTGGATGACGCCCAAGTGACGCTGCGCGAGAAGGCGGTGTTCATCATGCCCTGAGGCGGGCCGCGCACCGGCCGCCCAGGCCCAGGCTCAGGGCTCGGGGCGCCTTCGCAGCACGGCCTTGCGCCCCTCCTCCAGGAGGCCCATCAGCAGCGCGAGGCCCCCGGCGAGGACCCAGACGGCCGGTGGGGGCGGGGCGGTCCCGAACAGGGCGTTGCCCCAGTCCGTGTAGAGGATCGCCAGCAGCAGCAGGAGTTCCAGCGCCAGCCCGCCGAGCAGCAGCCGGTTGGACATCAACCCGAAGGCGAACAGCGAGCGCCGCGGGTGGCGGCACAGGAAGACGTTCATCATCTGGGCGACCACGATGCCGGCCAGGCAGGCGCCCGTGGCCGCCAGGTAGGCGGGCGCCGAGGGGGCCGGCATCTCGCCGTGCTGCCAGCCGGAGGCCTGCAGCACCAGGAAGAAGGCGGCCATCGCGATGCCCGCCTCCAGCGGCCCCAGCCACAGGTAGGCCCGGGCCAGCAGCCGCCAGGAGAGCAGCCGCTCGCCGCGCGGCCGCGGCGCCTGCTTCATGACACCGGAATGGGGCGGCTCGGCGCCCAGGGCCAGGGCGGGCAGCATGTCGGTGCCCAGGTCCACGGCCAGGATCTGGATCACCGTCAGGGGCAGGGGTATGCGGAACAGCACGAAGGCGAGGTAGGGCACCAGTTCGGGAATGTTCGAGGTCAGGATGTAGGTGAGGAACTTGCGCAGGTTCTCGTAGACGGCGCGCCCTTCCTCGATGGCGGCGACGATGCTCGCGAAGTTGTCGTCCAGCAGCACCATGTCGGCGGCCTCCTTCGCCACGTCGGTGCCCGCCAGGCCCATGGCGATGCCGATGTCGGCGGTCTTCAGGGCCGGCGCGTCGTTCACGCCGTCGCCGGTCACCGCCACCACCTCGCCCTTGCGCTGCAGGGCCTCGACGATCAGCATCTTCTGCTCGGCGGTGACCCGGGCGAAGATCACCTCCTCCGCCTCCAGCGCGAGCTGCAATTCAGCCGGGGCCATGGCCGGCAGCATCTCGCCGCGCAGCACGCGGGGCGCCTCGCCCCGCACGAGGCCGATCTCCCGGGCGATGGCGAGCGCCGTGTGCGGATGGTCGCCGGTCACCATCACCACCCGCACGCCCGCCGACCGGCAGCGGGCGATGGCGGCGGGCACCTCGGGCCGCGGCGGATCCTCCAGCCCCAGCAGGCCGCAGAGCACCAGCTCGTTCTCCTCCGCCCTGGCGGCGGACTCGCCCGCCGCCAGGGGCCGCCAGGCCAGGGCGAGCACCCGCAGCCCCTGGCCGGCCATCTCCTCCTGGGCGGCCACCAGGGCCGCGCGCCAGGTCGCGTCGAGGAGCCGGGTCTGCCCGCCCACCGTCAGGTGGGTGCACAGGGGCAGCACGGTTTCCGGGGCCCCCTTGCAGTGGAGCCCCGGGACTTCGCCCGCCCGCGGCGCATCCACCACCGACATGCGCCGGCGCTCCGCCTCGAAGGGAATCTCCCGGGCCCAGGTGCGGCGTGGCTCAGCGGCGCCGCGGGCCGACGCCAGCTGCCACAGGGCCGCCTCCATCGGGTCGCCCTCGGGCCGGCCGCCGGGGAAGCGCAGGGTGTGGCAGCGGGCCGCCACCCGGAGCAGCGCCTCCGGCAGGTGGCCGTGCAGGTCGCGGAAGTCGCCGTCGGCGAACACCCGCTTCACGCTCATCCGGCTCTGGGTGAGGGTACCGGTCTTGTCGGAGCAGATCACCGTGGTGCCGCCCAGGGTCTCCACCGCGGTCAGGTGGCGGACCAGGGCATTGCGGCGGGCCATGCGCTGGGTCGCCATGGCCAGGGAAAGGGTGACCGTCGGCAGCAGGCCCTCCGGCACGTTGGCCACGATGATGCCGATGGCGAACATCAGGTTGCTCCAGAAGGGCAGCCCGATGGCCTGGCCGATGAGGAAGAAGAGCAGCCCGAGGCCCGCGGCCAGGGCGGCGACGATCCGCGACAGGCGCGCGATCTCGCGCTGCAGCGGCGAATCCGTGCTGCCCGCCGTCTGGGTCAGGTGGGCGATGCGCCCGAATTCCGATCGCATGCCGGTGGCGTAGACCACCGCCCGGCACTGGCCCGCCACGACCAGGGTGCCGGCGAGCAGCAGGTTGCGCGCACGCAGCGGGGAGGCCTCCGCGTCGGGCCCCGGTCCGCGGGCCTTGGGCAGGGACTCGCCGGTGACGGTGGCGAGATTCACCCGCAGTTCCTCCGCCTCGACGACGCGGCAGTCGGCGGGCACCTTGTCCCCCTCCGCCAGCAGCACCACGTCGCCGGGCACCAGGGCCTCCGCGGACTGGCGCAGCACGGACCCGCCGCGCAGCACTTCCACCTGCTGGGGCAGCAGGCGGCGCAGCGCGGCCAGGGCCTGCTCGGCCCGGTAGGCCTGCCAGAACGAGAACACGCCATTCACGACGATGACGCCGACGATGGCGATGCCGAGCTGCAGCATGCCTTCGCCCGGATTCCGGTATTCCGCGAACAGGGCCAGCCCCGCGGCGAGCCACAGGATCAGCGCGAAGAAATGCGTGAATTCCCGCCCGAAGGCCAGCCACAGGGGCTCCCGGGCGACCCCCTCCACCCGGTTGGGCCCGAACTCGGCAAGCCGCCGCGCCGCCTCGCCGGCGGCGAGGCCATCCGGCCCGGAGCGGAGGCTCGCCAGGGCTTCCTCGGCGGTGAGGCGGGAGAGGGCGGTCATGGCGTCCGAGGATAACCCGATGGCGCGCCGGCGTCATTGGCGTGCTCGGCGTGCTGGCGGCCCCTTTCGAACCATCAGGGCACCGGGAAGGTCGGAAAGCACCAGGGAGGAAAGTGCATTCCGCATGCATGCTCCGGGAATCCCGCTCGGCGCGCGACCGACCGGGGCGGTGCCTCGCGAGCACGCCCCCGGCGCGATTCAGGCAATGCATGCCGCAGCGCAGCGAACGCGCCGCTTCCGACCATGAGCGCAGGGCCTCCCATGGGTGCGCCTTCCTGTGCGACCTTCTGCGCCTTTGCGCCTCCGCGGTGGAATCCTTCTCCCTTCCGCCGCTGCGCCTGCCGCCAAGGCAGTCAGCGCTCCGCCGGTCCGAACCAGGCTTCCACCGCCTGCCGCTCCGGCATTCCCCCGGCATGGACCTTGACGCCATCCACGAACACCGTGGGCGTGCGCTCGATGCCTTCCCGGATGATGCGCTCCATGCTTTCCACCCGGCGCAGGAGGACCGGCACGCCGCGTTCCGCCGCAATCTCGTTGATCAGGCGCACCGTCGCCTCGCACTTGTTGCAGCCGCTGCCGTAAACCTTGAATTCCTTCATCGTGGATCTCCGTCGGCCGGCGGGGGCCAAAGGTGGTGGATGGCGGCCGCCGCGCCGCCCGTCCCGAGGAGCAGCAAGGCCGCCGCCCAGGGGTCCGACAGCCCCTCCGGGACCAGGAGCAGCGCCAGGCCGAGGCCCAGCATCATCAGGCCCGAGAGGAGCTTGAGCAGCCGCCCCTCCGCTTCGCCGAGCTTCCGCCCGCCGAGGGTCCGGGTGAAGACGAGGACGATGGCCAGCAGCGGCAGCACGTAGACCACGTTGTACGCGGCCAGCCAGCCGTAATGGGCCGCCGGCCCGACCTCCGACAGGGTCAGGATGCGCGTGTAGACCATCGGAAAGCCGGCGGTGCAGAGCAGTTCGTAGGAATTGGCCGCGACGGCGAGGACCACCGTGCCGGCTGTCAGCGCCGGCAGGCTGTCGGCACGCAGCAGGCCGCGCATGCGCTGGAAGAGGCCCGGCTTCGCCGCCTCGGGGATCGAGAGGCTCACCCCCCGGCGGAACAGGAAGTAGTCCTTCACGTTGGTCGCGGCGACGGCGACGGCCAGCAGGCCGGCGGCCACCGTCACGGCGCGCAGTTCGCCGGCCCAGCGGAAGACGTGCAGCCACGCGGCCATGAACATGAAATAGATCAGCCCCGAGAAGAGCACGAAGGTGCCGCCGACGAAGAGCATGCGGGCCCGGCTGCGGGCATGGACCAGCAGCGAGAGCAGGAAGAGCAGCACGAAGAAGGCGCAGGGATTGAAGGCATCGAGGCCGGCGATGACGAGCGTCAGCAGCGGCAGGGAAAGCGCGTCCCGGCGCACTTCGCCGAACACGGGAACGCGCAGGGTCTCCGGGCGCGCGGCCGCCACGCCGGCGCGGCAGTCCTCCAGGGCCGCCAGCAGCTCGGCGCCGGTGGTCTCCGGAGCATCGAATCCCACCATCATGCGCCCGCAGAACAGGAAGGCCGGCACCGAACTCGCGTCCTCGCCGATGGCCCGGGCCATCCTGTCGTACAGCGCGCCGTTGGCCGCCTCGCCGACTTCCAGGCTGTGCAGCCGCAGCCAGGGGAGCCTGCCGGGCAGGGATTCGACGAAGGGCCTTGCCGCCTGGCAATGGGGGCAGCCGCGGCTCCAGAAGAAGTGCAGTTCGACGCTTCCCGCCGCCGGTGCCGGGTCGGTCGCGGCGACGGCGGCCCACGCCAGGAGACCGGCGACGAACCCTGTCAGGATGCCGCGCAGGACGAACCGCGCCGCTTCGCGGCTCAAGGACGGTCTCCGTCCTCCGCCGTTCGCGCCTGGATCGCGAGCTTGCGCATCTTCTCCCAGAGGTTCTTGCGGCTGATGCCCAATTGGGTGGCGGTCTCGCTGATCCGCCCCCCGTTGCCCGCCAGGATTTCCGTGATGTAACGGCGCTCGCTGGCGGCCAGGTGGTCCGCCAGGGTACGGGGCGGTTCGGCTCCCCCCTGTCCGGGGTTGCCGCACAGGTCGTCGGCGGTCAGCACGGAACCGCCGCTCAGGATGCAGGCCCGCTCCAGGCAGTGGTGGAGTTCCCGTGCATTGCCGGGCCAGGGCGCGTCAAGCAGGACCCGCTCGGCGCCGGGATCGAGGCGGCGCGGCGTGCCGTCGCCCTGCCATTCCGCCAGGAAACGGTCGGCGAGCCAGAGGATGTCCTCCCGCCGCTCGCGCAGGGGCGGCACCTCGATCTGGACCACATGGACCCGGTAATAGAGATCCTCGCGGAAATGCCCTTCCCGCACCATCTGCTTCAGGTCCCGGTGGGTGGCGCAGATCAGCCGGATGTCCACCGGAATGCGCCGCTCGCCACCGACCCGGACGATGCAGCGGTCCTGGATGGCCCGCAGCAGCTTCACCTGCATCGCCGCGGGCATGTCGCCGATCTCGTCCAGGAAGAGGGTGCCCCCCGCCGCCTGCTCGAAGCATCCGCGGCGTTCCCGGGCCGCCCCCGTGAAGGCCCCCTTCTCGTGGCCGAAGAGCTCGGCCTCGATCAGCGCCTCGGGAATCGCGCCACAGTTCACCGCCACGAAGGGCCGGTCGCCGTCCGGCACCGCCACTTCGTGGATGGCCCGGGCGACCACCTCCTTGCCCACGCCCGACTCGCCGGTGATCAGGATGGTGCGCGCGTTGGCCGCCAGGCGGGGCAGCATCGCCTCGATGCGGCGCATGGCATCGGAAAGGCCGAGCCGGGGTTCCCCCGCGGCGGCCGGGCCGGCGCGCGCGCACAGGCTGCGGACCTTCTCCATCAGCACGGGGATGTCGAGGGGCTTGGTCAGGTAGTCGGCGGCGCCCAGCTTGAGCAGCTTCACCGCCTGGTCGATGGCGCCATGCCCGGTGATGAACAGGAAGGGCGGAAGCGCCTGGCCCGTGCCGCGCAGCTCCTCGAAGAGGGCATCGCCCTGGATGTCCGGCAGGCGGATGTCGCTGACCACCAGGTCGTAGCGCTTGTGGGTCAGGGGCCCCAGGGCCTCCCGGCCGCGCTGGTACCAGTCGCAGTCGTAGCCTTCGATGTCGAAGCGCTCGGCGAGCGCCTCGCCCATGATCGAATCGTCCTCGATCAGGCAGATGCGCGGCTTCATGCGGCATCCCCTTCCAGCGGCAGCGACACGGTGAAACGCACCTCGCCGTCCCGCCAGTCGGCCGCGATCTGGCCGCCGAGCTGGGTCACCGTCTGGTAGGTCACCCAAAGGCCGAGTCCGTGCCCTCCCTCCCGCCCGGACACGAAGGGCTCGAAGAGGTGTTCGCGCACGGCCTCCGGCAGCGGGGCACCGGTGTTGGCGACGCAGAGGAGCAGGCGGCCCTCGCCGGTGCCCGCCTCGACGCGGATCCGCCCGCCGGATTCGGTGGCATGGACGGCGTTGAGCAGCAGGTTGATCAGTATCTGCCGGACGAAGCCGGCGGGAATGCCGACCTGCTCGGGCACCCGGATCTGCCAGTCGAAGCCCACCTGCTTCTTCACCGCCTGGGGCTCCAGCAGGGTATGCACGTCGTCCAGGTCGTGGCGGGTCAGCGGCCGGCTGACGACCCGGGCCTCGACCAGCAGGGCGCCCACGGTTTCCGCCACCTGCTGCAGCCCGCGTTCCAGCAGCGCGGCCGTCTTGGCCACCGCCGGGTCCATGCGGCCCCGTTGCTTCAGGTTGTCGAGGGCCATCAGCATGCCGCCCAGGGGATTGTTGACCTCGTGGGCGATGCCGGCGGCGAGCCGGCCCACGGCTGCCAGGCGCTCCGACTGCAACATCTCCTGCTCCAGGGCCGCCTTTTCCCGCAATCCCCGCGCCGCATCCCGGTAGGCCTCGTAGAGCTGTCCGAGTTCGTCCCGGTAGGCGTACAGGCTGGCGGGGAGTTCCGCCGGCTGGCCCTTGCCCAGGTCGCCCATGCCCTTGGCCAGTTCCACCAGCGGCTCGGCCATGCGCCGCCCCCAGTACCAGTTGATGGGCAGCAGGATGGCCAGGACCAGCGCGCCCATGCCGGCGCCGCCCAGGGCGATGGAGAAGAAGCGGGGCAGGAAGGCATCCTTTGAATGGGTGATCACCAGGGTGCCGACCCGCGCGCCATCCTCTGCCACGGGTATGGTCACGTGGAGGAAGCCCGAATCGGCGAACTCGTAGGTGGCGGTGGCATCGCGGTTGCCCAGTCGCAGGCCGGTCGCGAGCTGCGGATAATCGGCGCCCAGGGTGTCGAGGGGCGCCAGCAGGGGCATGGCGCGCGGGGCGGAGGACACGAGCACGCGCAGGTCCGCGTCCACGACGAAGATCGCCCGGGCCTCCAGGGGCTGCTCGGGGCGGCCTTCGTGGAACGGCGCCCGGATCAGTTCGAAGGCCCGCCAGGCGTCGTCGTGCAGCAGCGCCGGGAACAGCGTCTTGGCCAGGGTGTGGCCGAGCCCCTCGGAGCTGTTGATCGTGTCCCGCTTCAGGTCGGCGTAGGCCCGGACCATCTGCGCCCCGGAGACCGCGACGGCGGAGGCCACGATGAGCGCGCCTCCCCACAGGGGGATCTTGTGCCGCAGGCTCCGGTCGAAGATGCGCATCGGCCGCCGTCAGTACTCGCCGAAGGCCCGCATCATCGTGACGACCTTGTCATAGATCGAGCGGTCGCCCGCGACGAAGCCGTCCAGGTTGAGCCGTTCGAGGAGATGCCGGCCGTCCTCGTCCCGCCCCATGCCGAGGAGGACCCCCTGCAGGGCGGCGAAGTCCTTCGCCGATACCGCCCGGTGGGCGGCGAAGGGCGGGAAGCCGTATTCCGGCGACCGGTCGATGATCCTCGTGCGGCCGGTAAGTTCCGGCTTGACGCGGGTCAGGGTGTCCCAGACGAAACTGTCGATGGCCGCCGCGTCGGCCATCCCGGTGGCGACCGCCTCGACCGCCTTGCGGTGGGACCAGGTGAAGAAGGTCTTGCGGAAGTAGGTCGTCGGGTTCTCGCCCAGTTGCCGCACGTGGTAGCGCGGCACCAGATAGCCGGTGTTCGAGTACGGGTCCGAATAGGCGAACACGGCGCCCTTGAGGTCCGCCATCCCCGTCGGCCGGGCATTCTCGGCGCCGACGATCAGGTAGGAACGGTAATAGGGGCGCCCCTGGTTCAGGGGCACCGCCAGCAGGCGCACCAGATCCTTGAGGTAGAGGAAGGGGTAGTCGCACAACCAGGCGAAATCGAGGCGCCCCTGGTGGAGCAGGTCCATGGTTTCCCGGTAGCTGTTGCGCGGCAGGAACTCCACGTTCGTGCCCAGCCGGGATTCGAGGTAGCGCCGCCAGTCCGCCATCAGGGAATGCTGGTCATGGACGAAGGCCGGGGTCAGGCCGATGCGCAGGGTACGGGACGCGGCGGGATCGGTCGCACCCCGCGCCGCGGGCCACGCCGCGGCCGCAAGGCCCGCGCCGATCGCCTGGAGGATCTGGCGCCGGCGGCGGTTACCGGCTGGTAACGCGATTGGGGTCATCGGGCCTCCCTGGTTACGGATCGGTAACGGATTATAGGGGCGCCGCCGGCCGGCCGGCGGCCCGCCAAACCCCCGTCCGCGCTGCGTTGCGCCGCGACAGCCGCCCTGGTGGGCGGCCACGCCCTCGGTTGGCACGCGATGTGCGGAGATCAAGGGCAAGAGAGCGCCGCCGGCACCCGTCCGGCGGACACCAGCAACCTTAGTCGTGGGGGAAAACGTGTTCCAGTCCTGGCGCAAGACGATCCTGACGCTGTTGATCCTCGGGCTGACCCGGGCGCTCGCGGCACATGGGGGCACCGAGGCGGCCGCCATCGATCCGGCGGTGGCGGAGAAGAACCGCAAGGCCAACGAGGCCTGCTTCGCCTGCCACACCGAGGCCGGCCTCAAGAATCCGCCGCGCACCGACATGGACATGAAGAAGCTGGCCGAAACGCTGCGCGATCCCAAGGTGTTCGCCGGCTCCAACCACGGCACCATGGACTGCCGCCAGTGCCACGGCCAGGGCTACAACGATTATCCGCACTCGGAAGGCAGCAAGAACGAGATCAGCCCGTGCTCGGAATGCCATGCCACCCGGGTCGCCCGGCTGGAGCCCCAGTACGACAAATCGGTGCATGCGCGCCTGGAGGGCGTCAAGGCGAAGTTCACCTGCGCCACCTGCCACGATCCGCACGTCAATCTGGGCGCCACCCTGCTCAAGGATCCGCTCAAGATCGCCGTCCAGGACAACCAGGCGTGCCTCGAGTGCCACGACTCCGACCGGGTCTTCGCGAAGTACGCGCCGGACGACGAGAAGAAGCCCGGGATCAAGAAGGCGCGGCCCGACATCGACACCATCCACGACTGGCTGCCGAACACCAAGCTGCACTGGAAGGCGGTCCGCTGCGTCGAATGCCACACCCCCGAGGTGAAGGCCAACCGTCCCCTGTCCCACGAAATCCTCGACAAGGAGAAGGCGGAGAAGAACTGCCTGAGCTGCCATTCCGCCAACAGCTCGCTCCGGACCCGGCTCTATCGCCACCTGGTCAAGGAGGAGGTGGCCCAGTTCGGCTTCACCAACAGCGTCATCCTTTCCAGTTCCTACGTCATCGGCGCCACCCGCAATCCGACCCTCGACACGATCGTGATCGCCCTGGTCGGGCTGACGCTGGCGGGCGTGCTGCTGCACGGCGCCATCCGGATCATCTTCGCCATCCGCCGCAAGGGGAGAAAGCAATGAGCGAACGCATCTACCTGCTGCCCCTCTGGATCCGCCTGTGGCACTGGACCAACGCGCTGCTGATCATCACGCTGACCGTCACCGGCGTCAGCCTGCACTTCGCCGATCCGAAGCTGCCCCTGGTCGAGTTCTCGCTGGCGGCGCGCATCCACGACATGGCCGGCATCGCCCTGGCCACCCTGTACGCCTGCTTCGTCGTCGCCAACATCGTGACCGGCAACTGGTGGCAGTACGTGCCCAAGCCACCGGGCGTGCTGGAACGCTGCATCGTCCAGGGGAAGTGGTACATGTTCGGCATCTTCCGGGGGGAGCCGCACCCCTACCGGGTCTCCGAGGAGGCCAACTTCAACGCCCTGCAGGCCATCAGCTACTGGGTGATCATGTACATGGTCATGCCGGTGATGCTGCTCACCGGAATCACCTTCCTGATGCCCGAGTTCGCCCCGGACCGCTTCTTCGGCTTCGACGGGCTGCTGCCGGTGGCCATCCTGCACTACCTCACCGGGACAGTCATCATCATGTTCATGATCGCCCACATCTATCTCGGCACCACCGGCAAGACCGCCACCAGCATGTTCAAGACCATGGTCAACGGCTGGCACGAGCACTAGGGCCGATCCCCACGCACGACATTCCTTCCGCCCGATTCCACCTAGGAGAAACCAGATGAACCTCGCCAAGAATTCCATCGCCTTCGCCGTCATGATGGCCATCGCCGGCGGCGCCGCCGTGGCCCAGGA
>JAEUNJ010000212.1 GCA_016791145.1 Rhodocyclaceae bacterium
GAAGGGCCAGGACATGATCTGCATCTACGTGGCGATCGGCCAGAAGGCCTCGACCGTCGCCAACGTGGTGCGCAAGCTGGAGGAGAACGGCGCGATGGCCTACACCATCGTCGTTGCCGCCACCGCCTCCGAGTCCGCCGCGATGCAGTTCATCGCCCCCTACTCCGGCTGCACCATGGGCGAGTACTTCCGCGACCGCGGACAGGACGCCCTGATCATCTATGACGACCTGACCAAGCAGGCCTGGGCCTACCGCCAGATCTCCCTGCTGCTGCGCCGTCCGCCGGGCCGGGAAGCCTATCCCGGCGACGTGTTCTACATCCACTCCCGCCTGCTCGAGCGTGCCGCCCGGGTGAACGAGGAGTACGTGGAGAAGTACACCAACGGCGCCGTCAAGGGCAAGACCGGATCCCTGACCGCCCTGCCGGTCATCGAAACCGCGGCCGGCGACGTGTCCGCCTTCGTGCCGACGAACGTCATCTCCATCACCGACGGCCAGATCTTCCTCGAGACCGACCTGTTCAACGCCGGCATCCGTCCCGCCATCAACGCCGGCATCTCGGTGTCGCGGGTCGGCGGCGCCGCCCAGACCAAGGTCGTGAAGAAGCTCGGCGGCGGTGTCCGTCTCGCCCTCGCCCAGTACCGGGAACTGGCGGCCTTCGCCCAGTTCGCCTCCGACCTGGACGATGCCACCCGCAAGCAGCTGGAGCGTGGCCGCCGGGTTACGGAACTGATGAAGCAGGCCCAGTATTCGCCGCTGTCCGTGGCCGAGATGGGTGTCTCCCTGTTCGCGGTCAACGGCGGCTACCTGGACGATGTCGACAACAGCAAGATCCTGGCCTTCGAATCCGCCCTGCACCAGTACATGCGGCAGAAGCATGGCGCCCTGATGACCAAGATCGAGACCACCAAGGACCTGGACAAGGACACCGAGGCCGAGCTGAACGCCGCGGTGGCCGAGTTCAAGAAGAACTGGGCCTGACGCCATGGCCCCCCACGCTCACAATAGTTCGCTGCCCCCCACGGGGGGGCGGGCGCCCGCTCGGGGCGGCCCGTCGCGGGCGCGCTAGGAGAAACGCCATGGCAGGCGGCAAAGAGATTCGGACCAAGATCAAGTCGGTCCAGAACACCCGGAAGATCACCAAGGCCATGGAGATGGTGGCCGCATCCAAGATGCGCAAGGCGCAGGACCGGATGCGGGCCGCCCGCCCCTACTCGGAAAAGATCCGCCAGCTGGCGGCCAATCTCTCCCAGGCCAACAACACCGAGTTCCGTCACCCCTTCCTCGAGAAGCGGGCCGATGCGAAGCGCGTGGGCCTGATCGTGGTGACGACGGACAAGGGACTCTGCGGGGGCCTGAACACCAACGTGCTGCGCATGGCGCTGAACCAGATGCGCCAGTGGGAGCGGGACGGCGTTTCCGACATCCGCGTGACCTGCGTCGGCAACAAGGGCTTGGGCTTCATGCAACGCATGGGCGCCAAGGTCGTGTCCAACGTCGTCCATCTGGGTGACACCCCCCACCTCGAGAAGCTGATCGGCCCCATGAAGGTCATGATCGACGCCTTCGAGAAGAACGAGGTGGACGCGGTGTACGTGGCCTATACCAAGTTCGTTAACACCATGAAGCAGGAGCCGCGCTTCGAGCAGCTCCTGCCCCTGACCGGCGAACGGCTGGGCACGCCAGACAGCAACTGGGACTACCTGTACGAGCCGGATGCCAAGGTGGTGATCGAGGACCTCCTCGTCCGCTACGTCGAGGCGCTGATCTACCAGGCGGTGGCCGAGAACATGGCTTCCGAGCAGTCCGCGCGCATGGTGGCGATGAAGTCGGCGACGGACAACGCAGGCAACGTCATCAAGGAATTGCAGCTGGTCTACAACAAGGCGCGCCAGGCCGCGATCACCAAGGAAATCTCCGAGATCGTCGGCGGCGCGGCGGCAGTCTGACGCCCTTCGCCACGTAACGAATTTATTGCATTAAGGAAATGACCATGAGCAACGGAAACATCGTCCAGTGCATCGGCGCCG
>JAEUNJ010000019.1 GCA_016791145.1 Rhodocyclaceae bacterium
CACGAGCACTAGGGCCGATCCCCACGCACGACATTCCTTCCGCCCGATTCCACCTAGGAGAAACCAGATGAACCTCGCCAAGAATTCCATCGCCTTCGCCGTCATGATGGCCATCGCCGGCGGCGCCGCCGTGGCCCAGGAAAAGGAAAAGCCCAAGGCCCACAAGCCCGTGCCCGTCACCGCGGTCAAGGTCGCCACCCCCCCGAAACTCGACGGCATCGCCAACGACGAGGCATGGAAGAGTGCGCCAGTCCTGCAGTTCAATGCCGTCAAAGGCGTCAATTTCAAGAACAACAAGGGCAACACCTCGGGAACCCTGCAGGTCGTCTACACGGCCGACACCCTCTACATGCTGGTCGTCTACGAGGATCCGACCTATTCCGTGCGGCGCGGCCCCTACGTCAAGAAGGCCGACGGCAAGTGGGAAAAACTGAAGGACCCGGAAGACAAGGGCGGCGACGACAACAAGTACTACGAGGACAAGCTCGCCGTGATCTGGAACATCAACGACAGCATTTTCGGCTTCAGTGAAAAGTTCTCCTGCGCATCGGTGTGCCACGGGGGAGAACCGGGCAAGCCCTACGGCAACAAGTACACGGAAGAGGAGGGTGAACTGGGCGACATGTGGCACCTGAAGTACGTCCGCGGCGGCGCGATCGGGCAGATGGACGACCAGTACCTGGACCACACCCGGTTCGATCCGGCCAAGTCGCCGAACGCCGGTCGCAAGTCCGATCCCAACGCCGGCGGCGGCTACGAGGACATCAAGCTGGTCAATGGCAAGCCGGAGTTCATGAACAAGGATGCCAAGGCGGCCAACAAGGGCGGCACCTATTGGGTCAAGGTCGAGGACAAGGCCCCCTTCGACGATGCCAGGTTCAAGGCCGGCGACGAGGTTGCTTCGGTGATCGTGGCGCCATTCAAGGGCGACCGCGGGGACGTCTCCGTCGGCGCCCGGTGGGAGAAGGGGAAGTGGACGGTCGAGATCGCCCGCAAGCTGGTCACAGGCTCCAAGTTCGACGTCGATTTCAGCGACCTGGGCAAGTCCTATGCATTCGGGATCGGCCTGTTCGACAATGCCCAGGTTCGCCACGCCTATGTCCAGGAACCACTGATCCTCAAATTCCAGAAGTAGTCGGACGCCTTTCCGGAGGAACTGTCATGAGACTGACCAGACGCGAATTCATCAAGGGGTCGGTCGCTGCCTGCGGCCTGGTCCTGATCGAAGGCGTGAACGCTGCCACGCCGAGGTCCCCGAAGTCGAGCGCCATCAAGGTGCGCAAGGCCGGGCCGGCCTCCCCGGCCAGGGGCGAGTGGGTGGCCAGCACCTGCCAGGGCTGCACCCAGTGGTGCGCCGTGCAGATCTTCGTCCAGAACGGCCGCGCCGTCCGGGTGCGGGGCAACCCGCTGTCCAGGACCAACCACGGCTATGTCTGCCCGCGCGGGCACATGATCCCGCAGCAGGTTTACGATCCGGACCGGGTCAAGATGCCGATGAAGCGGACCAACCCGGCCAAGGGCCGCGGCGTCGATCCGAAGTTCGTGCCGATCAGCTGGGACGAGGCGCTGGACATCGTCGCCGAGAAGATGGTCGAACTGCGCAAGGCGGGCGAGCCGCAGAAGCTGACCTACATGCGCGGCCGCTACTCGTCCACCTCGACGGACCTGCTGTACGGCACCCTGCCCAAGGTCTTCGGGACGCCCAACTACTTCTCCCACAGCGCGCTCTGCGCGGAGGCGGAAAAGATGGGGCCGGGGCTCACCCAGGGCTTCTTCGGCTACCGGGACTACGACCTGGAGCACACCAACTGCCTGGTGCTCTGGGGCACCGACCCGCTGGCCTCCAACCGGATGGTGCCGAACACCATCCATCGCTTCCACGAGATCGTCGCCCGCGGGACGGTGATCGCCGTGGACCCGAGGCTTTCCAACGTGGCCGCCAAGGCCCAGGAATGGCTGCCGATCAACCCCGGCACCGACGGCGCCCTGGCCAGCGCCATCGCCCACGTGCTGCTCACCGAGGGCCTGTGGAACCGCGAGTTCGTCGGCGACTTCAAGGACGGCAGGAACCTCTTCATCGCCGGGGCGACGGTGGACGAGGCCGCCTTCGCGGAGAAGGAGACCCACGGCCTGGTGAAATGGTGGAACCTGGCGCTGAAGGACAAGACGCCGGCCTGGGCGGAGCAGGAAACCCTGATCCCGGCCGAGCAGACCCTGCGCGTCGCCCGGGCGATGGGCAAGGCCGCCCCCAGGGTGGCCGTCTGGATGGGGCCGGGGGCCGCCATGATGCCGCGCGGGACCTATGCCGCGATGGCCGTCCATGCCCTGAACGGCCTGCTCGGCTCGATCGACGCCGAGGGTGGCGTCTGGCAGACCCCCAGCAGCCCGCCCCTGGCCAAGTTCCCCAGCGCCGACAAGTACGTCGACGACCTGGCGAAGTCCTCGGGCAAGGGCAGGAAGCTGGACGGCCGCGGCGCCAAGGACATGCCGGCGATGATGAATGCGAAGCCCGGCAGCGGCGTGGTCACCAACAACGTGGCCAACGGGATGCTCAAGGATCCCGGCGCCGTGAAGGTGTTCATCTCCTCCTGGAGCAACTTCAACTTCTCGGCGACCGACCCCGTGCGCTGGGACAAGGCCATGGCGCAGGTGCCCTTCTTCGTCCACATGGTGACCAACGCCTCGGAGATGACCCAGTTCGCGGACATCGTCCTGCCCGCCACGTTCAACTCGGCGGAGGGCTGGTCGATCGTCGGCAACATGGGCAACGGCCATGCCTACGCGTCGATCCAGCAGGGGGCGGTGAAGCGGCTCTGGGACGTCAAGCAGGAGGAGACCGAAGTCATGTGGCTGCTGGCCGAGAAGCTGAAGGCCAAGGGCTTCCCCAACCTGTTCGACTACTACGCCACGGAATTCAAGGACCCGGAGACCGGCAAGTCGCCGGCCAGCGCCCTCGAGTTCGCCGAAATCGCCGCCAAGATGACCAGCGCTCCCCTGTGGATGCCGAAGGAGCCGCTGAAGGGCGACGCGCCGGTCAATGGCTGGGCCGACTTCAAGGCGAAGGGCATGTTCAGCGGGCCGAAATACCCGCTGAAGAAGAACTGGGGCGGGAAGTTCGCCACGGCCACCAAGAAGTTCGAGTTCTACAGCGAGACGCTGAAGAAGGGCCTGGAGGAGCATGCCAAGAAGCACGAAACGACAACCGACGAGATCCTCAAGGCCAGCGGCTACCTCGCCCAGGGCGAGCTCGCCTACGTGCCCCACTACGAGGCCCCGAAGCGCCACGGGTCGGTCCAGGAGTTCCCCTTCACCTTCATCGACTACAAGTCGCGCCTGAATCGCGAGGGCCGCTCGGCCAACCTGCCCTGGTACCAGGAATTCAAGAAGGTGGACCCGGGCGACGTTTCCTGGAAGGACGTGCTGAAGATGCACCCGACCGATGGCGCCAGGCTGGGTCTCAAGTCCGGCGACATGGTGAAGGTCACCTCGCCCGTCGGCGCGATCACCGTCGAGCTCAAGCTGTGGGAGGGCGTGCGCCCGGGCACCGTGACCAAGTGCTTCGGCCAGGGCCACTGGGCCTATGGCCGCGTCGCAGCCCAGGACTACGCCAAGGCGCTGCCGCGGGGCGGCAACAACAACGAGATCCTCGTCGACGACTACGACCGGCTGAGCGGTGCCACCGCGCGCAACGGCGGCTTCACCGGCGTCCGGATCGACAAGGCCTGAGCCGGAACGCACGAATCTAGGAGAAGAAAATGGCCAAATACGGCATGGTTATCGACCTTCAAAGGTGCGTCGGCTGCGGTGCCTGTGCCTTTGCCTGCAAGGCGGAGAACAACACCCGGGATCGCGGCAACGACAATGCGCACAACTGGGCGGACTTCCTGACCCGGACCGAGGGCGTGTTTCCCAACACCCGGCACGTGGTGCTGCCGGTGCTCTGCAATCACTGCGACGAACCCGCCTGCATCCCAAAGTGCCCGGTGGTCCCGACGTCCATCTTCAAGACGCCGGACGGCACGGTCCTCATCAACCACGAGACCTGCACCGGCTGCAAGGCCTGCCAGCAGTCCTGCCCCTACAGCAATCCGGTGCTGGACGAGCGCAGTCTCGGCGGCGAGGCCTACAGCGTCATCAGCTTCAACAACAAGCGGCAGCCGGCGCAGCCCCGGTGGGAGGACAAGACGGCGATGATCCCCGGCTGCACCTCCTCCGGCGCCGAAGCGGCGAAGGCGGCGGGCGCGCCGACGCCGGCCATGAACCAGTACGAATCGGAGGATGCGGTTGCCCTGCGGCCGCGCGGCGTGGTCGAGAAATGCACCTTCTGCAACCATCGCGTCACCCACGGGCTGCTGCCGGCCTGCGTCGAGGTCTGCCCTTCCAAGGCACGCATCTTCGGCGACCAGAAGGATCCCAAGTCCGAGATCGCGAAGATCCTGAAGAGCCAAAAGTTCTTCCGGCTGCAGGAGGACAAGGGCACCAAGCCGAACGTCTTCTACGTCAACCAGTACAGCCCGCGCGCCTGATCGCCGGGGGCGCCGGAACCGGGGGGCAGGGAGTTTTCCCGCCTCCCCGTTTGGGGGAAAGGAAATGATGCAGCCGGAAATGCAAGCCGCCATCGCCCGGGAGGAGGTGTGCCGCTATCTCGCCGCCTGCTATTACGAGCCGGAGGCGGCCTTCGAGGAGGAGGGCCTGTTCGATTCCCTCGTGGGGGCGGCGCAGCGTCTCGACGATGCGCTGGTTCCCGCCGCCCGGCGCCTGGCGGAGCAGTTCCGGACGACACCCGTCGAAACCCTGCTCCTCGACTACACCCGCTTGTTCCTCGGCCCGACGGAGATCCTCGCCAAGCCCTACGGTTCGGTGTGGCTGGACGAGGAAAAGACGCTCATGGGCGAGAGCACGATGGCCCTGCTGGAGATCTTCGGCGAGGCCGACTTCGAGATGAACGAGGAGTTCAAGGAGTTGCCGGACCACGTCGCCGTCGAACTGGAATTCCTCTACCTGCTGAATTTCCGGGAGAACGAAGCCGCGCTGGCCGGGGATTCGGACGGGATGGCCCGAACCCGCGACATCCGGGAGCGTTTCCTCGGCGGGCACCTTGCACGCTGGATCCCGCCGTTCACCGAGGCGGTGTCGGCCCACGCGCAAACGCCTTTCTATCGCGAGCTGGCCGCCTTGACCCGGCGCTTCGTCGGCATGGAATTCGCGCGCGGCCGCTGAGCGGCCACGTCACGGCCTCAAGGGGCGGAAGCCGGGCGCCGCCGCCTCTCCTCCGGCGCGGAGGGCAATGCCCGTCGCGGGTGCGGGTCCCGGCGCGGGGCCGCGCCCGGCGGCCGGCGTGCCTTTTCCCGCCTCGGCGCGTCGGCGTGAACGCCGACCGGCGCCGGCGCAGCCCCGTCGCACATGGCACCCCCCTCGCCGGGCGCCGGCGGTTCGGCGGCGGCCAGGTCGGCTGCGGCCAGCAGGGCCAGGCCGCCGGCCATCACGATGCGCAGGATTGGCAGCCGCTGCCGCGGCGACCGGCTCACTTCGCCCGCGTGGCCTGTCCCGCGGCCGGCGCGGTCCCGGCGGTCTCCTCGCCTCGGGTCGCCTTCTCGTCGCCCTTGGGTCCCTTGGCCGGCGCGATGGGTTGGGCCTGGATGGTCTGGCCCGGCCGGGCGGCGGCCTTGCGGTCCGTCTTCGAGTAGATGTCCCGCGTCTGGCCCGACATGCCGGCCATGCCCTCGGTCTCGTCCTGCTTGGCCGCCAGGGCGGGGGCGCAGCAGAGGGTGGCGGCGAGCATCAGGCCGGGCAAGAGATTCCGCTTCATGTCACGACTCCTTGTCTGAAGATTGCATGGCGCGGCGCCTCCGCCGCAGGGTGAGCCAGGTGCCGGCGGCGAGCGCGCCGCCGGCCAGGCCCCACTCGATGAGGGCTGTTTCGCGCCGGGCCGGATAAGTCTCGGCGAGGTGGCGCGCGATGATCCGCATTTCCCCCCAGGTGACCGGCGCATCGTTCATGAAGCGCATGCGCAGGGCAACCATCCACCAGCCGGGCAGGGCATGGTCGGCAAGGCTGTAGTTGGTCGCCGGATGGCAGGCCGTGCAGCGGGCCTCGGTGAGCCGCACCGGCCACGGCCGACCTTCCAGCCTGGCCTGCTCGGCCGCCAGGCGGCCAGCCGCCTCGGCCCGGCGCTCCGCGTCCCGGCCCGCTTCGACCGCCCGCTCGCGGGACAACTCCCGCTGCAGGCGCTGCCGCTCCGCCTCGGAGCGGAGGGAACTCCGGGTTCCGTATTCCGAGGGGTCCACATCGGCCCGTGCCGCGGATGCAATGAGGAGCGCCAGTGCGATCGCCGTGCCCGCCGCCCGCCGACTCACGTTCTCCGGGGTGCGGGGGGGGTCATGCGATGCCAGCCGCGAGCCTGGTCGCGATCGGCGTAGGCCCGGTCCAGGTGGTCCGTGGCCAGGCCGCGCTCCGCCAGGCGCTGGCGAATCCCGTCCAGTTCTTCCGCCGTGACCCCCTTGGCCGCCTGTTTGTGGCGCGCCAGGGCAAGGGCCCTTTCCCGGCGTTCCTGGGCAGGGGACAGATCGGTCCGCGCCTCGGCGTCCCGGGCAACCGCCGCGGCGAGGATCCGGGCCAGGGCCCAGTAGGGGGTCGGCGCCATGCCCAGCATGCGCTGCGCCAGTTCCAGGTCGGCCACGAAAGCGTGCATCCAGCGTGCCGCGAACCGGCCGAGGAACGCCGGGGCGTGGCGCACCCGGCAGGCGGAGGCCGCCTCCGGGGCCGCCGGGGAGTGGGCGTAGAGATAGGACGCGCATTCGAGTTGCACCGCCGCATGGTCGGAAAGATCCGGGAATCCGCCGGCCCGCTGCACGCCGCATTCCCGGTACCAGTCGTCCAGTTCCTGCACCGAACCGCCGTGCAGGGTCCCGTCCAGATACACGCCGGTATTGATGTGCACCGCCCTCGGAGGCTGGAGGAAAAGCCGGCTGTAGACCTGGAGCAGTTCGTCGGCGCCGCGAATCGACGCCATGCATTCCCGATAGGCGTCGACCTCCCGATCGGCTCCGTATCCGATGGCGTCGGACAATTCGCCGAGTTCGTCGGCCAGGTGGGCGCTCATCGCTTCGTGCAGCGGTGCGTCGGGCGTCATGAAGGCCCGCGCCAGGCAAAGATAGAAATCGCTGCGCAGAATGTCCAGGTCGTTCGCTCGTGCGTCCATGTGCTTCCTACCCGAGTAAAAAAAGGCGGGACAGGGAACCAGCCCGCCGAAGGAGGCGCCGCGGCCGGGGACGGGGCCGGAGGGAGGGCAACCCCGCCCCCGCGCCGCGGCGGCCAAGCCTTTCAGTTGCCGGGAGCGGCCGACAGGTCCAGCCGCTTCTCGCCATAGGCATAGATGGCGAAGTTGAGGGCGAGCCCCAGGACGGCCACCATCCACTCGGTGATCGAGGGCGCGTAGGAGACCAGTCCGGGCACCCAGGAGCCCTTGAACAACGGCACCATCTGGCCGGCGATGACGAACTCGTAGCGTCCGATGAAGGTCGCGACGATGACCAGGACCGCCGCCGAGAGGAGGCCGCCGCCGCGCAGCAGCAAGGCCAGGGCAAGGGCGAGGGCGACGATCTCGGCCCAGAAGAGCGGACCGCGGACGATGGTCTGCCAGACCTGCAGCCCGTCCAGGTTGCTCCACACGCCTCCCCAGGCGCGCACCACCACGGACAGCAGGACGACCGCGGTGAACAGCGCCATGCCGTTGCGGCCCAGGCCCTCGAGGAGCTTGCGCGTCGGCTCCGGGGCGTTGGCGACGCCGCCATGGCCGATGGAGACGGCGACGATGATGCCCGATAGCCCGAGGATCATCGACTCGAAGATCGAGAACACCGGCAGCATCGGGTCATACCAGACGGGGCGCATGGACATCAGGCCGAACACCGCCGCGGACCCCGCGGCGAGCAGGCCCCCCGTGATGAACAGGGCATAGCCGAGCGGCTTCACCGCGGCCGGCGACCAGCCGGGCCTGGCCACCTTGGCGTAGGCGGCGAGCAGCACCCAGATGTAGAGGAAGACCAGGATCGGCTTCCAGAACAGGGGGGAACTGGTCTGGAAATTGAGCAGGATGGCGTAGGTGGCCCGGAAGGGGTGGCCCAGTTCGAGGCCGAGCACGAGGATGCCCCCGGCCAGGGCCGCCATGGCGATCCAGAGCACCCGCTTCATCGAAGCGTAGAGCCCCTCGACGTCGAAGACGAGGGCAGCGCCGGCGACGAAGGCCATGCCGATCGAGAAGGAGACGAAATAGTCGTAGGTGACGACCGGCATGCCCCAGGCCAGGGGGCCGTGGCTGGTGGTGTTGAAGGCGGCGTGGCCCTGGCCCATCAGGTTCATGCCGACGACGGCGACGCTGACCGCGAGGGCGGCCAGGGAAACCAGCCAGACCTGGTTGACCGAAGCGGGTTTGCTGTTGCTCATGGCGATCTCCTCATGCCTTGCTGGTCGTGGAACGGCTGCTTGGGACGGCACTGCCGGCGGCGCCGGCGCCGGTCAGGTAGTACACCTGCGGCTTGTTGCCCGTGTGGTCGAGCAGGCGGGTGCCGTCCTTTTCCGAGATCAGGCGGCTGACCTTCGACGCGGGGTTGTCCAGGTCGCCGAAGTAGCGGGCCTTGGGGGCGCAGCAGCGCACGCAGGCCGGGACGAACTCGCGCAGTTCCGCCACGTCCTCGTCCAGGTCCGGCACGCCCTTGGGCGCCTTGCTGATCTTGTGGTAGCAGAAGGTGCATTTCGACACGACGCCGGCCGGCTGGATGCCGACGCCATGGGCCGGATCCTGCTGCGGCCCCTTGTAGGGCGGGTTCCAGGACAACTCGCCTTCGCCCTTGAACACGTCCTTGAGGTTGGGCTCCAGCAGGGCCTTCTCGTCGGTGTAGAAGCGCACGCCGTAGGGACAGGCGACCATGCAGTACTTGCAGCCGATGCACTTGTTCCAGTCGATCAGGACTACCCCGTCCTCGGTCTTGAAGGTGGCCTTGGTCGGGCAGACGTGCATGCAGGACGGCTCCTCGCAGTGCATGCAGGGCCGCGGGAACCACTTCAGCGACGGCGTCGGCTGCCGACCCTCCGTGTAGTAGATGACATCCTGGTAGTTCTCGCCCGGCAGGCGGTTGTTTTCCATCTGGCAGGCCGTGCTGCAGGCCTGGCAGCCGGTGCACTTCTCCAGGTCGATGACCATTCCCCATTTCGCCATTTGTCGTCTCCTCAAGCTTTCTCGACGGACACCTTGCCGGTGTAGTAGTTGGCCATGCCGGTGACGCGGTCGGACTGCTGCGCCACGATGCTGTCCACGTGGGCTCCGCGCGATTTCGCCCAGCGCCCCATGGCCCAATGGCCGTACTCGAAGGGCAGCACCACCACGTCGGGCCGGGTCAGCTCCGTCACCCGGGCGACGGCCTCGATCTCGCCCAGGTTGTTCTTGATCTTGATGCGGTCGCCGTCCCGGATGCCCTTGGCGCCGGCGACGCTGGGATGCAGTTCGGCCATGGCCTGGGTCCTGCCGCCGACGGTGGGCTGGAAGATGGCGATGCAGTTGGGCAGGTTGGCGCCGCGTCCCTCGCAGTGCAGGGCCGTCTTCGGCGTCACGAAGTGCAGGTCGCCGCTGCCCGTGTGCTTGGGTTCCTCCCACTGGGGGAAGGCCAGTTTCTTCGGATCCCGCCCGGTCTTGGCGGCGATCCAGGCCGCCTCGTGCTCCAGCTTCGAGGACTTGAACTCGAACTTGCCCGAGTCGGTCTTCAGCAGCTTGGCCTTCACCTCGTCCGCCTTCATCGGCTTGTTGTAGCCCTTGCCGTCCCACTCGAAGAACTCGCCGCGCACCTGCCGCCAAAGATAGGGCTTCTTGTACCAGCTGCCCTTCTCGACCCAGGTCTCGAAACTGTTCACGCCGTTGTCGCCGGGCGTCTGCTCGAAGCCCTTGGCCAGGTGGCGCAGGATGTTCTCGACGTTGTCGAGCTTCTTGTAGTACTCGCCGGTGGGTCCCTTGATGCGCTTGCCGATCTCGATCAGCACGTCGCCGAAGGTCTTGGTGTCGTAGAGCGGCTTGATCGCCGGCGTGCGGATCTGCGCCAGGGGCCAGCCCTGGAAGGGATAGGTGGGCGCATCCTGCCAGCGTTCCAGGTAGGTGTTGTCGGGCAGGATCAGGTCCGCCAGCCAGGCCGTCTCGCCGGGGAAGGGGGAGGTGTCGATGACATACATCGTCTCCATGGCCTTCTCCCAGTCCCGCGCGTTGGGCGTCGAGAAGGCCGGGTTGGTCATGTAGAACAGGGCGGTATCGAGCTTGTAGCCGGCCTTGCCGGAGAGCTGGTTGGCGCCGGCCTCCTGGATCATGTTCTTGGCCAGCTTGTAGCCGTCGTCGTGGCCCTGCAGGTCGATGCGGGGAAACTTCTTCCAGGCGCCGTTCTTGGCGTGCTCGTCGAGGAAGTCGTCGGGGTTGGCCGGCGCCGCGCCGTAGGCCGGGCCCATCTGGTAGGCCAGGCCGCCCTCGGCATACAGCGAGCCGACCAGGGCGTTCAGCGAATGGATGGCCATGCCGTTGTACAGGCCGTTGCTATGGGTGTGGGCGCCGCGCTCGAAGAGGGCGATGGCCGGCCGCGTGGTGCCGAACTCCATGGCCGTCTTGATGATCAGGTCGGCCGGGAGGGTGGTGACACCCTCCGCCCATTTGGGCGTGCGGTCCTTGAGTTCGGCGTTCCACCATTCGACGAGGCCGCTGGTCCACCGCTCGTTGAAGCTCGCCGGATCGAGGGTCTCGCCGCTCTTGAAATGGTTGCCGCCGTCCTTGAAGCCGCCGACGAAGTGCCGATCCCAGAGCCCCTCGGTGAGGATGACATGGGCGATGGCCAGGGCCAGGGCGCCATCGGTGCCCGGCTTGAGCAGCAGGGCCCGGTCGGCGGCGGCGGCGGTCTGGTTCATGTGCACGTCCACGTAGGTGACGCGCGTCTTCGGCACCTTCTCGCCGCGGATGTAGCCCCAGGTCTGCAGGTTGTTGTTGTAGGGCCGGAAGGCCTCCAGGAAGTTGGCGCCGAACATCAGCAGGTAGTTGGCGTTGCGGTAGTCGTAGGAGCTGTAGGAGGCGTTGCCGTCGGTGCATTGCTTGGCCACCACGGAGCCGTCGGAGCAGATGGAGGAATGGCCGATGGGCACGTTCGGGGAGCCGAACAGCTTGCCGAAGGGGACGATGTTCACGCCGACGTCGGAGGCCCCCCAGCCGCGGCCGAAGAAGAGGCCGAAGCGGTGGGACTCGCCCTTGTCGCGCAGGGCGTTGAGGCGGTCGGCGACGATCTGGTAGGCCTCCTCCCACTTGATGGGCACGAACTTGGGATCCTCGTCGCGGCCCTTCTTGGGATTGGTGCGCTTCATCGGTCCCTTGAAGCGGTCCGGATCGTAGAGGATGTAGGTGCCGAGGAACATCTTCGGGCAGCCCTTGCCGTTGGCGATCGGATGCTCCGGGTTGCCGTAGATGGCATGCACGCGGCCGTTGGTGGTGTAGACGTGGATGCCGCAGCGGGCCGGGCACTGGCCACAGATGCTGGTGTTGATCTTGGTCTGGCCGTCGCCCGCGGCCGCCTGGGCCTCGCCCAGGGTCTGCAGCCCGCCGATGCCGGTGCCGCCGATCACGGCACCCGCCGCCCCGGCGCCACCGGTGGCCTGCAGGAAGCGGCGCCGCGACACTTTCGATTTCAGGATCTCCATCCTCGTCTCCTCCTTCTCGTGGTGAATCACGCCGGCGACCGCTGGAACAGGGCCGCCATGCCTTGGACAACTTGCTGCTGCCTGAGGCAGTCCGGGCAGGTCCTGCCCGTGCCGCCGAAGAATTCCCCGCCGCAGGCATCGCATTCGGCACTCCGCCAGCGGGCCAGCACCGCGACCCCGGCACTGCCCCCGCCGGCCTCGACGCGCAGGGCCCGGTCCGGGCAACTGCGGGCACACTGGCCGCAGGCGATGCAGCGGGCCGCCAGGAAGCGCAGCTCCTGGACCTCGCCCGCCGGTTGGCGGAGGAGGGCGCCGGTCGGACAGACCCGGGCGCAGACGCCGTGGCCGGAACATTCGCCGAGGAACAGCCGGGGCAGCGCCGAGGCCGGCAGCGCCCGGCCGTGGCGGCGGGCGATGCTGCCGAGGGCGGCGGCGATGCGCATCCGCTCCACCGGGACCGCGGTTTCGCGCAGGACCGGCGCCGCCTCCGCCGCCTGCGCCGACTTGGCCGCCGACGACAGGCTTTCCGCGCCCCGGGCAACGCCACCGAGCAGGCCGCGCAGGAAGCCGCGCCGGTCGCTGCGTGCCTCGGCGGCGGCCCGCGGTATCGCGGGGGCGGGCGGAAGCCGCGCCGGCAGGTGCAGCAGGGAAGGAAGGTTCTCCAGATCCACGCCGCTCTCGAAGAGCATCATGCGCACCTCGGCGACCCGGCGCAGCAGTTCCGCCATGCCGGCGCCGGCGGCACAGGACGCGCAGTGGCCGCGGTCGAGCAGGTGGATCGGCCGCTCGCCGGACAGGTCGCAGAGGGCCAGCAGCCAGCCGGCGCCGATGCCGCCGAGGCAGGGCACCCGCAAGGCGCCGGCCGGCGATTCGGCCGCCGGCACCCGCCAGCATTCCACGGCGATTTCCGCCGGCTCGGGCGGCACCGACGCCGGCAGCGCATATCCCTCGATGCCCAGGGCACCCGTCGGGCAGGCGGCGGCGCATTGCCCGCAGCCGATGCAATCCCCGGCCGCCGATGGCACGCCCGCATCGATCGCGATCGCGCCCGCCGGGCAGGCATCGCGGCACAGGCCGCAGTCCTCGCCGGGATAGCGAACGGGCAGGCAGATGCCAGGGGCGAACTCGACCCGGCCCTGGGCGTCGAAGGCCCGGCGTACGGCCTCGGCGGAATGTGTGCGGATGTCCATGATGGCGTTGCACAACTGCAACAACCGGACCAAGGAGGGTGGCGGGAGCAGGAAACCCAAGCCGCGCAAGGGTTTCCGTCCGGCGGCGGGCCGGCAGGGCGGCGCCGGGACATTACGCCGCCGTAACGTTGTGGCGAATTGCTGCGGCGCAGGGTGATACGCCGGCGTAACGCCCTCCTCCGGGCACGCCATCCCGGCCTTCGCGCGGGCTTATCATCGGCTCATGGGGTTCCCGAGCCACCCGACCTTCTCGGCGAGCCGGCGCCGGTTCCTGGCCGCCGCGCCCGCCCTCGGCCTGCTTCCCGTCCGGAGCGCCCGGGCGGCCGCGGGCCTCAGGATCGGGCTGACGCCCGTCTTCCTGGATGACCAGATCAGCTTCAACGCCCGTTGGCGACGCTGGTTCGAGGATAAGCTGGAGCGGCCGGTCACCTTCGTCCAGCGGGGCAACTACCGCGAGGTGGTGGACCTGCTGGTGGCCGGCAAGATCGACTGCGCCTGGCTGTGCGGCTACCCCTACGTGCGCCACCGGCGGCACCTGCGGCTGGCCGCCGTGCCGCTCTGGCAGGGAAAGCCCCTCTACCAGTCCTACCTGATCGTGCCGGCGGCGGAGGCGGCGGTGCGCGGCTTCGCCGAACTGCGCGGCCGGGTCTTCGCCTATTCCGATCCCGATTCCAACTCGGGCTTCCTCTACCCCCAGTATGCGCTGCGCAACGGCGGGGAGAATCCGGCCCGGTACTTCTCGCGGACCTTCTTCACCTGGTCGCACCGCAACGTCGTGGAAGCGGTGAGCGTCGGCCTGGCCGACGGCGGCGCCGTGGACGGCTACGTCTGGGAGATGCTCGCCCGCATCCGGCCCACCCTCACCGCCGGAACGCGGGTCGTCGAGCGCTCACCCCTGCTCGGCTTCCCGCCTTTCGTCGCCCGCGGCGACCTCCCCGAGGCCGAGTTCCGGGCCGTCCGCGCGGCCTTGCTCGGCATGGCCTCGGACCCGCGCGGCGTGGAACTGCTCGGCCGCCTGGGACTGGACGGCTTCTCGCCGGGAACACCCGACCTCTTCGACGGCATCGCGCGCATGATCGAACGGATGGGGCGGGCGTGAAGGGCTTCGAGGACCTCTCCCTGCGCTGGAAGATCCCGCTGCGGGTCATGGGTGCGGTGGTGGGGACCGCCCTCGCGGTCACCATCGCGTTGCTGGTGCGCGACTACGACGACATGAAGGCCAACCTGGAATCCCATGCCAAGAGCCTCGGGCGGGTACTGGCCAACACCCTGGTCACGCCGATGCTCCACGACGACCTCTGGCGCGCCTTCGAGATCCTGCAGTCGGCCCGCCAGGCCGTCCCGGCCGCCCCGGAACTGGAGGCCCAGGTGATGGTCGTGCTGGACGCCGAACGGCGGGTGTTCGTGTCCAGCCGGCCGCGGGAATATCCGATCGGCTCGGGCCTGGGAGAAGGCGGCGGCATCCTCGGCAGCCTGGCGGGGATGCTGGACCCGGAAGGACCCGTGGAACAGCGCGTCTTCGAACCCCGGGACGGCGCCTTCTATTTCGTCGTGTCACCCCTCGTCGCCGATGGCGTCCTGCTCGGCCAGGTGGCGCTGGGCTACTCGAAGAAGGCCTTCCTCCCCCGCTACCTGGACATCGCGCTGCGCGCCGGCGCCATCACGCTGCTGGCCCTGGCGGTGCTGCTGCCGGTGTCCTGGTTCTGGGCCCGCCGCACGGCGCGGCCCCTGCTCCAGTTGGCCCAGGCCATGGAAACGGTCCCCAGCCAGCCTGCGGCGGTGGGCCTGGATCTGCCCCGCGGCGGCGACGAGATCGGCCGTCTCGGCGTCTCCTTCGAACGCATGGTCGGCGAACTGAAGAAGCGGCAGGATCTGGAACAGCAGATGCTCGCCTCGGAGCGCCTGGCGGCCGTCGGACGGCTGTCGGCCGGCATCGCCCACGAGATCAACAACCCGCTCGGCGGCATGCTGACGGCCATCAAGACCTACCAGCGCCACGGGGACGGCGATCCCCTCGCCGTGCAGACCCTGTCGCTGCTGGAGCGGGGCCTCTCGCAGATCCGCAACACGGTCGCCGCCCTGCTGGTCGAGACGCGCACCCAGGACCGGCGCTTCGAGGCGGCCGACGTGGACGACCTGCTGATCCTGGTCGAGGGGGAGGCCCACGCGCGCGGCGTGCGCATCGAGGTGGCCGGGCGGCTGGAGGAGTCGCTTCCGCTGCCGGCGACCCTGCTGCGCCAGATCCTCCTCAACCTGCTGCTCAATGCCGTTGCCGCCGCCGCCGAAGGCGGCCGCGTGCGGCTGGGCCTCGCGGCGGCCGACGGCATGCTGCGCGCCTCGGTCTGCAACGACGGCGAGCACATCCCGGAGGCGCAGATGGCCTACCTGTTCGAACCCTTCGCCACCGGCCGCGAGAAAGGACACGGCCTGGGGCTGTGGGTGGTCTACCAGATCGTGCGCGAACTCGGCGGCGGCCTGTCCGTCGACAGCGAGCCGGGCTGCACGACCTTCCGCGTCGAGATCCCCTATGCCGACCGTTGAACCCTGCCACCGCCTCTGCCTCGTCGAGGACGACGAGATCATGGGCGAGTCCCTGCTCCGGCTGCTGCGCCTGGAAGGCTTCGCCGTGGATTGGTGCCGCACCGCCGCCGAGGCCCTGGAGGCGGTGGATGCCCATCGGCACAGCGTCATCGTGAGCGACATCCGCCTGCCGGACCGGGACGGCGGAGACCTCTTCCTCGAGATGCGGAAACGCCACGGGGCGCTCCCGCCGGTGCTGTTCATGACCGCCTACGGCACCATCGACCGGGCGGTGGAACTGCTCAAGGCGGGCGCCGCCGATTACGTCACCAAGCCCTTCGACGTGGACGTGCTGGTGCAGAAGGTGCGCGCCCTCGCCGAGAACTACGGCGCCATCGCCGACGGCGGCGACGCGGCGCTGGGGGTTTCCCCGGCCATGCGGCGGATCGCCGAGTCGCTGCCGCGGCTGGCCCGCCATGCGGCGGCCCTGTTGATCACCGGGGAATCGGGCGCCGGGAAGGAGCACGTGGCCCGCCTGTTCCACCAGCACGCCGCGGGCGCGGCCGGCGAGTTCGTGGCCGTGAATTGCGCGGCCATCCCGGAACCGCTGATGGAAGCCGAACTGTTCGGCTACGAGCGCGGCGCCTTCACGGGAGCGGTCAAGGCGAAGCGGGGCTACTTCGCCCAGGCCGACGGCGGCACGCTGTTCCTGGACGAGATCGGGGAGATGCCGCTCTCCATGCAGGCCAAGCTGTTGCGCGTGTTGCAGGATCGCAGCTTCGTCCGCCTGGGCGCCGAGCGGCCGGAGCGGTCGGCCTTCCACCTGGTCTGCGGCACCCACCGGGACCTGAAGAATCTCGTGGAGGCCGGCAGCTTCCGGGAGGACCTCTACTACCGCATCCACGTGATCCACCTGCGCATCCCCCCGTTGCGGGAACGGCCCGAGGACATCCGCTGGTTCGTGCGCCACTTCCTGGCCGAGTTCAACCGGCAGCATCCGGAGGAACAGCGCCGCCTGGAGACCCGCACCGAGCAGGCCCTGCTTTCCTACGGCTGGCCGGGGAACGTGAGGGAGCTGAAACACGCCGTCGAGCGGGCCTGCATCCTGTCCACCGGGCCCGTGCTGGACGCCGAGGCCTTCTTCGGCGACGGCCTGGACGACCGGGCCGTCGTCCCCCGGGCCTCCGAGTCCCTGGCCGAATACCTGATGGCCTGCGAGCGGGACTACCTGACGCTGACCCTCGAGCGGCACGGCGGCCACATGACCCACGCCGCCGAGGCCCTCGGCATCACCCGCAAGACCCTCTGGGAAAAGCTGCGCCGCCTGGGCATCAGGGCCCGCAGCGAGCCCTGACCGGCCGCGGGCGCCGCTTCAGGCCGCCTCGTACCACCCCTTGCTGGCGTTCACCACCCGCACCACCAGCAGCATCACCGGCACCTCGATCAGCACCCCGACCACGGTGGCCAGCGCCGCGCCGGATTCGAAGCCGAACAGGCTGATGGCGGCCGCCACGGCGAGTTCGAAGAAGTTGCTGGCGCCGATCAGCGCCGACGGGCAGGCCACGTTGTGCTTCTCGCCGAGGACCCGGTTCAGCCAGTAGGCCAGGGCCGAGTTGAAGAAGACCTGGATCAGGATGGGCACGGCGAGCAGCGCGATCACCAGGGGCTGGTCGATGATGGCCTTGCCCTGGAAGGCGAAGAGCAGCACCAGGGTGGCGAGCAGCGCGGCGATGGACCAGGGGCCGATTTTCGCCATCACCGCCTCGAAATGGGCCTGCCCCCTGGCCAGCAACGCCCGGCGCCAGAGCTGGGCCAGGGCGAGCGGGATGACGATGTAGAGGACCACCGAGGTGACCAGCGTGTCCCAGGGCACGGTGATGGCCGAGATGCCCAGCAGCAGGCCGACGATGGGCGCGAAGGCGAAGACCATGATGGTGTCGTTCAAGGCCACCTGGGACAGCGTGAAGAGGGGGTCTCCTTGGGACAGCCGGCTCCAGACGAAGACCATCGCCGTGCAGGGCGCGGCGGCAAGCAGGATCAGGCCGGCGATGTA
>JAEUNJ010000122.1 GCA_016791145.1 Rhodocyclaceae bacterium
AGATGGTGATGCCCGGTGACAACATCCAGATGACGGTGAAGCTGATTGCGCCGATCGCCATGGAGGAGGGCCTGCGCTTCGCCATCCGCGAGGGCGGCCGCACCGTCGGCGCCGGCGTCGTCGCCAAGATCATCGAGTAAGTTCGTTTGTGTTCAGGGCGCGGTGCCCGCGGGTGCCGCGCCCTGTCTCTGCCGCAGGGGTATAGCTCAATTGGCAGAGCGGCGGTCTCCAAAACCGCAGGTTGGGGGTTCGATTCCCTCTGCCCCTGCCACCGAACCCGGACGTTAGGCGTTCCTACCGCTTCACCTGAGAAATGGCCGACAAGATCAAATTCGCGCTGGCGCTCCTGTTGCTGATCGCCGGCGTGGCGGGCTTCTACCTGCTGGGCGAGCAGCCCATGGTGCTGCGCGTCCTCTCCGTCCTGGCGGGGGTCGCGGCCGGGGCGGCGGTGGCGTGGTTCACCGAGCCCGGGCAGCGCTTCTTCGTCTTCGCGCGGGAATCCCAGCTCGAGGCGCGCAAGGTGGTCTGGCCGACCCGCAAGGAGACGATGCAGACGACGGGCATCGTGTTCGGTTTCGTCCTGGTGATGGCCATCGTCCTGTGGATCACGGACAAGAGCCTGGAATGGATACTGTACGACCTCGTGCTGGGGTGGAAAAAACTATGACAAAGCGCTGGTACGTCGTGCATGCCTACTCGGGCTTCGAGAAGTCCGTCCAGCGGGCGCTGCAGGAGCGCATCACGCGCGCCGGCATGCAGGACAAGTTCGGCCAGATCCTCGTCGCCGCCGAGGAGGTGGTGGAGATGAAGAGCGGCCAGAAGAAGATCTCCGAACGCAAGCTCTTTCCGGGCTACGTCTTCGTCGAGATGGACATGGACGACGACAGCTGGCACCTGGTCAAGAGCACGCCGAAGGTCACCGGCTTCATCGGCGGCACCGCCAACAAGCCGACGCCGATCTCCGAGAAGGAGGTCGAGAAGATCATGCAGCAGATGCAGGAGGGGGTGGAGAAGCCCCGTCCCAAGGTGCTCTTCGAGGTCGGCGAGATGGTGCGGGTCAAGGAAGGCCCGTTCACGGACTTCAACGGCAGCGTCGAGGAAGTGAATTACGAGAAGAGCCGCCTGCGCGTGTCGGTCACGATTTTCGGCCGCGCGACGCCCGTGGAACTGGAATTCGCCCAGGTCGAGAAGGCCTGAGCCGCAGCAGGGCGCGAGCCGGGCGCCCGCAGGAAGCAACCGGCAAGAGGAGCGCGAGTAGGGCAACGAAAGCGCGTTACGACTCAACCAGTCAGGAGCCATCATGGCAAAGAAGATCGTCGGCTACATCAAGCTGCAAGTGCCGGCCGGGAAGGCGAACCCCTCGCCTCCGATCGGTCCCGCGCTGGGCCAGCGCGGCCTCAACATCATGGAATTCTGCAAGGCGTTCAACGCCCAGACCCAGGGTCTGGAGCCGGGCCTGCCGATTCCCGTCGTCATCACCGCCTTCGCGGACAAGTCCTTCACCTTCGTGATGAAGACCCCGCCGGCCACGGTCCTGATCAAGAAAGCCGCCGGCGTGCAGAAGGGCTCGGCGAAGCCCCACACCGACAAGGTCGGCAAGATCACCCGGGCCCAGGCCGAGGAGATCGCCAAGACCAAGATGAAGGACCTGACGGCCGCCGACCTGGATGCCGCCGTCAAGACCATCGCGGGTTCCGCCCGCAGCATGGGCATCACCGTGGAGGGACTCTGACATGGCCAATCATTCCAAGCGCGTCCAGGCCCTGCGGGCCAGGATCGATCGCACCAAGGCCTATCCGGCCGCCGAGGCCTTGTCCCTGGTGAAGGAATGCGCAACCGCCAAGTTCGACGAGTCCATCGACATCGCGGTGAACCTGGGCGTCGACGCCAAGAAGTCCGACCAGGTCGTCCGCGGTTCGGTCGTGCTGCCTGCGGGCACCGGCAAGTCCGTCCGCGTCGCGGTGTTCGCCCAGGGCGGCAAGGCCGAGGAGGCCAAGGCAGCCGGCGCCGACGTGGTCGGCTTCGACGATCTGGCCGCCGAAGTGAAGGGAGGCACCATCAATTTCGACGTGGTCATCGCCACGCCGGACGCCATGAAGGTGGTCGGCCAGCTGGGCCAGATCCTCGGACCGCGGGGCCTGATGCCCAACCCGAAGGTGGGCACGGTGACCATGGACGTGACCACGGCCGTGAAGAACGCCAAGGCCGGTCAGGTCCAGTACCGTACGGACAAGGCGGGCCTGATCCACTGCACCATCGGCCGTGCTTCCTTCACGGTCGAGGCCCTGCAGCAGAACATGACCGCGCTGCTCGAGGCCCTGCAGAAGGCCAAGCCGGCCGCCTCCAAGGGCCAGTACCTGAGGAAGATCTCCGTCTCCAGCACCATGGGAGGCGGCGTGCGGATCGAACAGGCCAGCCTGGCAGCGCCGCAGCAGCAGTAAGACAGAACTTTGGGCCGCCGTTGCTGTCTCGAACGGCGGGTTATCAAAGACCGTAGGGATCCGGGCCGAAGTTGGGGCGAGGATTTAATGGGCGACCCCCTACGCAGATGGCGTCACCCGAAGGCAGGTTTGCCGTCCCCAGCGGATGGCAGGTCCTGAATGAAGGTCGCCGTTCCGGTTCCGGTGCCGCAGGGTGCCGGGGCAGTTTGACTAGGAGTTGACCTTGGGTCTCAATCTTGACGACAAGAAGGCGGTAGTCGCCGAAGTGTCCGCGAAGGTCGCGGGCGCCCAGTCGATCATCGTCGCCGAGTACCGTGGTCTGGAGGTGGGCAAGATCACCGTCCTGCGGGCGCAAGCCCGGCAGTCGGGGGTCTACCTGCGTGTGCTGAAGAACACCCTGGTGCGTCGTGCCGTCGCCGGCACGCCGTTCGAAGGGCTCAAGGACGCCATGGTGGGTCCGCTGATCTACGGGATCTCCACCGATCCCGTGGCGGCCGCCAAGACGCTCCACGAGTTCGCCAAGGGGAACGACAAGCTCGTCATCAAGGCGGGCGCCATGCCGAACTACGTCATGGACGCCGAGGGGGTCAAGGCCCTCGCCACGATGCCGAGCCGCGAGGAGCTGCTGTCCAGGCTCCTCGGCACCATGCAGGCGCCGATTGCCCAGTTCGTCCGTACGCTCAACGAGGTGCCGACGAAGTTCGTCCGCGGCCTCGCTGCAGTGCGCGACGCGAAGGAAGCCGCCTGACCGACGAGTATCGGCGAGCGATCGCCACGCATCCAGAACCAATCATTCATTCAGGAGTTTCACATCATGGCTGTTAGCAAGGAAGAAATCCTCGACGCAATCGCCGGCATGACCGTGCTGGAGCTGTCCCAACTGATCAAGGACATGGAAGAGAAGTTCGGCGTCTCCGCCGCCGCCGCCGCCGTCGCCGTGGCCGCTCCGGCCGCCGGTGCCGCCGCCCCGGCCGCCGAGGAGAAGACCGAATTCACCGTCATGCTCCTGGCTGCCGGCGAGAAGAAGGTCGAGGTCATCAAGGTCGTCCGTGCCGCCACCGGCCTGGGCCTCAAGGAAGCCAAGGACCTGGTCGACGGCGCGCCGAAGGCCGTCAAGGAAGCCATTCCGAAGGCCGATGCCGAAGCCCTCAAGAAGCAGCTCGAGGACGCCGGCGCGAAGGTCGAAGTCAAGTAATCGGTCCTGGACCACGGGGCTGGCGGCCTTTCCGGGCCGCCAGCCTTTTCCCTTTCCAGGGACCACAGACCAGGGCCCGCGCGACAAGCGGTTCCTGATCTTTGATTCCTGAACGTCGGAGCGAACATGGCCTACTCGTACACCGAGAAAAAGCGCATCCGCAAGAGCTTCGCCAAGCGCGCGAACGTGCTTGACGTACCCTTCCTGCTGGCAACCCAACTCGAGTCCTATACCCAGTTCCTGCAGGTGGACGTGCCCCCGGGGCATCGCCGCGTCCAGGGCCTGCAGGCGGCCTTCGGCTCCATCTTCCCCATCGTCTCCCACTCGGGCAATGCCCGGCTGGAATTCGTCGAGTACAAGCTGGGCGAGCCGGCCTTCGACGTCAAGGAATGCCAGCAGCGGGGCCTCACCTTCGCCTCTCCCCTGCGCGCGAAGGTGCGGCTGGTGATCCTGGACCGGGAAACCGGCAACCAGAAGATCAAGGAAGTGAAGGAGCAGGAGGTCTACATGGGCGAGATCCCGCTCATGACCACCACGGGCTCCTTCATCATCAACGGCACCGAGCGGGTCATCGTCTCCCAGCTGCACCGGTCGCCGGGCGTCTTCTTCGAACATGACCGGGGCAAGACCCACAGCTCCGGCAAGCTGCTGTTCTCGGCCCGCATCATCCCCTACCGCGGCTCCTGGCTCGATTTCGAGTTCGATCCGAAGGACTTCCTGTATTTCCGGGTGGACCGCCGCCGGAAGATGCCGGTCACCATCCTGCTCAAGGCCATCGGGATGGACAGCGAGCAGATCCTGTCCACCTTCTTCGAGTTCGACACCTTCCACCTGTCCGCCCGGGGCGCGAGCTTCGAGGTCGTGCCGGAGCGCCTGCGCGGCGAGACGGCCAAGTTCGACATCCTCGATTCCCACGGGAAGGTCCTCGTCGCCAAGGACAAGCGCATCACCGCCAAGCACATCCGCGAGCTCGCGGATGCGGGAATCAAGCAGATTCCGGTGCCGGACGACTTCCTGGTCGGCCGCATCAACGCCCGCGCCGTAGTGGCGCCGGAAACCGGCGAGATCCTGGCCCACGCCAACGAGGAGATCACCGAGACCCTCGTCAAGAAGCTCATCGACGGCGGGGTCCAGAACCTGAACACCCTCTACGTCAACGACCTGGATCGGGGCGCCTACATTTCCTCGACCCTGCGCACGGACGAGACCGCCGACCAGTGGGCCGCCCGGGTGGCGATCTACCGCATGATGCGTCCCGGCGAACCGCCCACCGAGGAGGCAGTGGAAACCCTGTTCCATGGCCTGTTCTACTCGGAGGAGCGCTACGACCTGTCCGCCGTCGGCCGCATGAAGTTCAACCGCCGTGTCGGCCGTCCCGAGCTCGAGGGTTCCGGCACGCTGTCGAACCAGGACATCGTCGATGTCATCCGCATCCTGGTCGAACTGCGCAACGGCCGCGGGGAGATCGACGACATCGACCACCTGGGCAACCGCCGCGTGCGTTCCGTCGGCGAGTTGGCCGAGAACCAGTTCCGTGCCGGCCTGGTTCGCGTCGAGCGCGCCGTCAAGGAGCGGCTCAACCAGGCCGAGTCGGACAACCTGATGCCCCATGACCTGATCAATGCCAAGCCCATTTCGGCCGCGATCAAGGAGTTCTTCGGCTCGAGCCAGCTCTCCCAGTTCATGGACCAGACGAATCCGCTCTCGGAGATCACGCACAAGCGCCGCGTGTCCGCCCTGGGCCCCGGCGGCCTGACCCGGGAACGGGCCGGCTTCGAGGTGCGCGACGTGCACCCGACCCACTACGGCCGAGTCTGCCCGATCGAGACGCCGGAAGGCCCGAACATCGGCCTGATCAACTCCCTGGCCCTCTACGCCCGCACCAACCAGTACGGTTTCATGGAGACCCCCTACCGGAAGGTCACGGACGGCCACGTGACCGACGAGATCGAGTTCCTGTCGGCCATCGAGGAAGGCAACTACGTGATCGCCCAGGCGAACGCGCAGTTGGACAAGAAGGGGAAGCTGACCGACGAGCTGGTCTCCTGCCGCTTCAAGGGGGAATTCGAGCTGAAGGAGCCCCAGGAAGTCCAGTACATGGACGTGGCCCCGGGACAGATCGTGTCGGTGGCCGCCTCGCTGATCCCCTTCCTGGAACACGACGACGCGAACCGCGCACTGATGGGCGCCAACATGCAGCGCCAGGCCGTCCCCTGCCTGCGCCCGGAAAAGGCCCTGGTCGGCACCGGCATCGAGCGCACGGTGGCCGTCGACTCGGGCACCGCCGTCCAGGCCCTGCGTGGCGGCGTCGTGGATTACGTCGATGCCAACCGCATCGTGGTCCGCGTTCATGACGCCGAGACGGTTCCGGGCGAGGTGGGCGTCGACATCTACAACCTGACGAAGTACACCCGCTCCAACCAGAACACCAACATCAACCAGCGGCCGGTGGTCAAGGTCGGCGACATCATCGCCAAGGGCGACGTGGTGGCCGACGGCGCCTCCACCGACCTGGGTGAACTGGCCCTCGGCCAGAACATGCTGGTGGCCTTCATGCCCTGGAACGGCTACAACTTCGAGGACTCCATCCTGATCTCCGAGCGGGTAGTCGCGGACGACCGCTTCACCTCCATCCACATCGAGGAACTGACGGTCGTCGCCCGCGACACCAAGCTGGGCCCCGAGGAGATCACCCGCGACATCGCCACCCTGGGCGAGGCCCAACTCGGGCGCCTGGACGAGTCCGGCATCGTGTATATCGGGGCCGAGGTGGAAGCCGGCGACGTGCTGGTCGGCAAGGTGACGCCCAAGGGCGAGACCCAGCTGACGCCCGAGGAGAAGCTGCTGCGCGCGATCTTCGGCGAGAAGGCGTCCGACGTGAAGGACACCAGCCTGCGCGTGCCCTCCGGCATGTCCGGCACGGTGATCGACGTCCAGGTATTCACCCGCGAGGGCATCCAGCGCGACAAGCGTGCCCAGAGCATCATCGACGATCAGCTGCGCGGCTACAAACAGGACCTGGCCGACCAGATGCGCATCGTCGAGCGCGACACCTTCGCCCGCATCGAGAAGCTGCTGGTCAACAAGGCCGCGGCCAAGGGTCCGCGCAAGCTGGTCAAGGGCACCAAGATCACCAAGGAGTACCTGGACTCCCTGGAGCATTACCACTGGTTCGACATCGCCCTGGTGGAGGAGGACGCCCAGCAGCAGCTGGAAAACCTGCGCGACAGCCTCGACCATACCCGGCGCGACTTCGACGTGGCCTTCGAGGAGAAGCGCAAGAAGCTGACCCAGGGCGACGAGCTGCCCCCGGGCGTCCAGAAGATGGTCAAGGTCTACCTGGCCGTGAAGCGCCGCCTGCAGCCTGGCGACAAGATGGCCGGCCGCCACGGCAACAAGGGCGTCGTCTCCAAGATCGTCCCGGTGGAGGACATGCCCTACATGGACGACGGCATGCCGGTCGATATCGTGCTCAATCCGCTGGGCGTGCCCTCCCGGATGAACATCGGCCAGATCCTCGAGACCCACCTGGGGTGGGCGGCCAAGGGCCTGGGCCGGCGAATCGACGCCATGCTGCGCGAGCAGGCCAACCTGGCCGAGGTCAGGAAGATCCTCGACCGCATCTACAACGCCAACGGCCGCGGCGAGGACCTCGCCGAACTGACGGATTCGGAGGTCGTTGAACTGGCGGGCAACCTGCGCGGTGGCGTGCCCTTCGCAACCCCGGTCTTCGACGGCGCCAAGGAGGAGGAGATCAAGGCCATGCTGGACCAGGCCTATCCCGACGAGGTGGCCCGCGGATTGAAGCTCACCGCGGCCAAGACCCAGGCGAACCTGTACGACGGCCGCACCGGCGAGGCCTTCGAGCGTCCCGTGACCGTCGGCTACATGCACGTGCTGAAACTGCACCACCTGGTGGACGACAAGATGCACGCGCGCTCCACCGGCCCGTACAGCCTGGTCACCCAGCAGCCGCTGGGCGGCAAGGCCCAGTTCGGCGGCCAGCGCTTCGGCGAGATGGAAGTCTGGGCGCTGGAGGCCTACGGGGCCTCCTACACGCTGCAGGAAATGCTCACGGTCAAGTCGGACGACGTCACGGGCCGGACGAAGGTCTACGAGAACATCGTCAAGGGCGAGCACAAGATCGATGCCGGCATGCCGGAATCCTTCAACGTGCTGGTGAAGGAAATCCGCTCCCTGGCGATCGACATCGACCTGGAACGCTACTGAGAACCCGATAGGAGATAAGCGATGAAAGCACTGCTCGACCTCTTCAAGCAGGTTACTCAGGAAGAAGAATTCGATGCCATCACCATCGGCCTGGCCTCGCCGGAGAAGATCCGGTCCTGGTCCTATGGCGAGGTGAAGAAGCCGGAGACCATCAACTACCGGACCTTCAAGCCCGAGCGGGACGGCCTGTTCTGCGCCAAGATCTTCGGTCCCGTCAAGGACTACGAGTGCCTGTGCGGCAAGTACAAGCGCCTCAAGCACCGCGGCGTCATCTGCGAGAAGTGCGGCGTGGAGGTGACCCAGTCCAAGGTGCGGCGGGAACGCATGGGCCACATCGAGCTGGCTTCGCCCACCGCCCACATCTGGTTCCTGAAGTCCCTGCCCAGCCGCCTCGGCATGGTCCTGGACATGACGCTGCGCGACATCGAGCGGGTGCTCTACTTCGAGGCCTACGTCGTCGTGGACCCCGGGATGACGCCCCTGAACCGCGCCCAGTTGCTGACCGAGGATGACTACCTGGCCAAGGTCGAGGAGTACGGCGACGACTTCACCGCCGTCATGGGCGCCGAGGGCGTCCGGGAACTGCTGCGCACCCTGGACCTGAACCGGGAGATCGACTCCCTGCGCCAGGAACTGGAGCACACCGGCTCCGAGGCGAAGATCAAGAAGATCGCCAAGCGCCTGAAGGTCATGGAGGGCTTCCAGCAGTCCGGCATCAAGCCCGAATGGATGATCCTCGAGGTCCTGCCGGTGCTGCCGCCGGACCTGCGCCCGCTGGTTCCGCTGGACGGCGGCCGATTCGCGACCTCCGACCTGAACGACCTTTATCGCCGGGTCATCAACCGGAACAACCGCCTGAAGCGCCTGCTCGAGCTCAAGGCGCCGGACATCATCGTGCGCAACGAAAAGCGCATGCTGCAGGAGGCCGTCGACTCGCTGCTCGACAACGGCCGGCGCGGCAAGGCCATGACCGGTGCCAACAAGCGGCCGCTCAAGTCCCTCGCCGACATGATCAAGGGCAAGGGCGGCCGATTCCGCCAGAACCTGCTGGGCAAGCGCGTGGACTATTCCGGCCGCTCGGTCATCGTGGTGGGCCCGCAGCTCAAGCTGCACCAGTGCGGCCTGCCGAAGAAGATGGCCCTGGAGCTGTTCAAGCCCTTCATCTTCGAGCGCCTCGAGAAGATGGGCATCGCCACCACCATCAAGGCGGCGAAGAAGGAAGTGGAAAGCGAGACCCCGGTGGTCTGGGACATCCTCGAGGAGGTGATCCGCGAGCACCCGGTCCTGCTGAACCGCGCCCCGACGCTGCACCGCCTCGGCATCCAGGCCTTCGAGCCGACCCTGATCGAAGGCAAGGCCATCCAGTTGCATCCGCTGGTCTGCGTGGCCTTCAACGCCGACTTCGACGGCGACCAGATGGCCGTCCACGTGCCCCTGTCCCTGGAAGCCCAGATGGAAGCCCGCACGCTGATGCTGGCCTCCAACAACGTCCTTTCGCCCGCCAACGGCAGCCCCATCATCGTTCCCTCCCAGGACGTCGTGCTGGGCCTCTACTTCGCGACCCGCGAGGATGCTGTCGGCAAGGGCACCGGTACACTCTTCCGCGACGTGGCGGAAGTGGCCCGCGCGGTGCAGACGCGGCAGGTCGACTTGCATTCCCGCGTCACGGTGCGCATCCGCGAATACGAAGCCGGGCCGGACGGCGAATGGCAGGAGAAGATCTCCCGCTACGAGACCACGGCCGGCCGGGCGCTGCTTTCCGAGATCCTGCCGCGCGGCCTTCCCTTCAAGGTCATCGACAAGCCGCTCAAGAAGAAGGAGATCTCCCGTCTCATCGACGAGAGCTTCCGCCGTTGCGGCCTCAAGGAAACGGTGGTCTTCGCGGACAAGCTGATGCAGGCCGGCTTCGGCCTCGCCACCCGCGCCGGCATCTCCATCTGCGTCGGTGACATGCTCGTCCCGCCCCAGAAGCACAAGATCATCGAAGAAGCCGAGCACGAGGTGAAGGAAATCGAGAAGCAGTACACCTCCGGCCTCGTGACGGTCGGCGAACGCTACAACAAGGTGGTGGACATCTGGGGCCGCGCCGGCGACCAGGTGGCCAAGGCGATGATGGACCAGCTTGCCCACCAGCAGGTGACGCTGGCCGACGGTACCGCCAAGAGCCAGGAGTCCTTCAATTCCATCTACATGATGGCCGATTCCGGCGCGCGGGGTTCCGCCGCCCAGATCCGCCAGCTGGCCGGCATGCGGGGCCTGATGGCGAAGCCCGACGGCTCCATCATCGAGACCCCCATCACTTCCAACTTCCGTGAGGGTCTGAACGTCCTCCAGTACTTCATCTCCACCCACGGTGCCCGCAAGGGCTTGGCCGATACGGCGCTGAAGACCGCCAACTCCGGTTATCTGACGCGGCGCCTGGTGGACGTGACCCAGGACCTGGTGGTCACGGAAGAGGATTGCGGCACCCAGAACGGTTTCGCCATGAAGGCCCTGGTCGAGGGGGGCGAGGTGATCGAGCCCCTGCGCGAGCGGATCCTCGGCCGCGTGGTCGTTGCCGACGTCGTCAATCCCGACAATCAGGAAGTGCTCTACCCGTCCGGCACCCTGCTGGACGAGGACGCCGTGGATACCATCGAGGCCCTCGGCATCGACGAGGTGCGGGTGCGCACCCCCCTGTCCTGCGATACGCGCTATGGCTTGTGCGCCAAGTGCTACGGCCGGGACCTCGGCCGCGGCTCCCTGGTCAACGCCGGCGAGGCGGTTGGTGTCATTGCTGCCCAGTCCATCGGCGAACCAGGCACGCAGCTCACCATGCGTACCTTCCACGTGGGTGGCGCTGCTTCCCGGGCCGCCGCCCAGAGCCACGTGGAGGCGAAAAGCGCCGGCACCGTGCGCTTCACGGCCACCATGCGCTACGTCACCAGCCCCAAGGGCGAGAAGGTCGTCATTTCCCGTTCGGGCGAGGTCATGGTGACCGACGACAACGGCCGCGAGCGCGAGCGCCACAAGGTGCCCTACGGTGCCACGCTCCTGGTCGAGGACGGCAAGCAGGTCAAGGCCGGCGCCCAGTTCGCCACCTGGGACCCGCACACCCGCCCGATCGTCACCGAATACGGCGGCACCGTGAAGTTCGAGAATGTGGAGGAGGGCGTCACCGTCGCCAAGCAGATCGACGACGTGACCGGCCTTTCCACGCTGGTCGTCATCGATCCGAAGCGGGGCGGCAAGGCCCAGGCCAAGGGACTCCGGCCCCAGGTCAAGCTGATCGACGAGGCCGGCCAGGAAGTCAAGATCCACGGCACCGACCATTCCGTCGCGATCACCTTCCAGGTGGGTTCCATCATCACCGTGAAGGATGGCCAGCCGGTGGCGGTGGGCGAGGTCCTGGCGCGCATCCCGCAGGAATCCTCGAAGACCCGCGACATCACCGGCGGCCTGCCCCGCGTGGCCGAACTGTTCGAGGCCCGTTCACCCAAGGATGCAGGCATGCTGGCCGAGGTGACGGGCACGGTGAGCTTCGGCAAGGACACCAAGGGCAAGCAGCGCCTGATCATCACGGAGCCTGATTCCGGGGCGAACGCGGGCACTGCCCACGAGTACCTGATTCCCAAGGACAAGCACGTGATGGCCCACGACGGCCAGGTGGTGAACAAGGGCGAGGTGATCGTGGACGGCCCCGCCGATCCCCACGACATTCTCCGCCTGAAGGGCGTCGAGGAACTGGCCCGCTACATCATCGACGAGGTGCAGGACGTCTATCGCCTCCAGGGCGTGAAGATCAACGACAAGCACATCGAAGTGATCGTGCGGCAGATGCTGCGCCGCGTCGTGATCACCGAGCCCGGCGACACCCATTTCATCCGCGAGGAGCAGGTGGAACGCGCCGAGGTGCTGGACGAGAACGACAAGATGATCGCCCAGGACAAGCGTCCGGCCGAGTACCAGTACATGCTGCTCGGCATCACGAAGGCCTCGCTCTCCACCGACTCCTTCATCTCCGCCGCCTCCTTCCAGGAGACGACGCGGGTGCTGACGGAGGCGGCGATCATGGGCAAGCGCGACGAACTGCGCGGCCTGAAGGAGAACGTGATCGTCGGACGCCTGATCCCGGCCGGCACGGGCCTCGCGTACCACCGGACCCGCCGCATGCAGGCCCTCGGGGAGGACGTGGCCGCAGGCGCTTTCGAGGAGCAGCAAGCCGAGCCGGCGGCCGTGGCCGAAGGCGCGGAGGAAGGGACGTCGGCGGCTTGACGTCGACTTAGAGCAACCATATAATCCGGCCTCTTTGCTCCCGGCAGGGGGCCGCCTGTTTCAGGATAGATCGACAATGCCCACCATCAATCAGCTCATCCGCAAGCCGCGCCAGGCGCCCGTGAGCAAGAGCAAGGTGCCCGCCCTGGCCAATTGCCCGGCCAAGCGCGGTGTCTGCACCCGTGTCTACACCACGACGCCGAAGAAGCCCAACTCCGCGCTGCGGAAGGTAGCCAAGGTGCGCCTGACCAACGGTTTCGAGGTCATCTCGTACATCGGCGGCGAAGGCCACAACCTGCAGGAGCACTCGGTGGTCCTGATCCGCGGCGGCCGGGTGAAGGATCTCCCCGGCGTCCGTTACCACATCGTCCGCGGCAGCCTGGATACCCAGGGCGTCAAGGACCGGAAGCAGGCCCGCTCCAAGTACGGTGCCAAGCGTCCGAAGAAGGCTTGATAAGAGGTCACCATGCCACGTCGCAGAGAAGTACCGAAGCGTGACATCCTGCCCGACCCCAAGTTCGGCAGCGTCGATGTCTCCAAGTTCGTCAATGTGCTGATGGTCAGCGGCAAGAAGTCCGTGGCCGAGCGCATCATTTACGGCGCCTTCAATCAGATCAAGTCGAAGAGCGGCAAGGATCCGCTCGAGGTCTTCGGTCAGGCGATCAACAACGTGAAGCCCATCGTCGAGGTGAAGAGCCGTCGCGTCGGCGGCGCCAACTACCAGGTGCCCGTCGAGGTCCGTCCTTCCCGCCGCATGGCCCTTTCCATGCGCTGGCTGCGCGAGGCGGCCCGCAAGCGCAGCGAGAAGTCCATGGACCTGCGCCTGGCCAGCGAGCTGATGGAAGCCGCGGAAGGACGTGGGGCGGCGATGAAGAAGCGCGAGGAAGTGCACCGAATGGCGGAAGCCAACAAGGCTTTCTCCCACTATCGTTTCTGAAGATCATGCAGGCGCGCGGGACGACCGCGCGCCTGTCGTTTTCATCCGCCGCCTTGGTTTTCCTGCCCGTCCGGGCGGGTGCCACGGCGGTTTGGCTTAGATAAGGCAGGTAAACAAAGTGGCCCGCAAGACTCCCATCGAGCGCTACCGAAACATCGGAATTTCAGCGCACATCGACGCCGGCAAGACCACCACGACCGAGCGCATCCTGTTCTACACCGGCGTCAATCACAAGATCGGCGAGGTGCACGACGGGGCCGCCACCATGGACTGGATGGAGCAGGAGCAGGAGCGGGGCATCACCATCACCTCCGCCGCCACGACCTGCTTCTGGAACGGCATGGGCATGCAGTTCCAGGAACACCGGATCAACATCATCGACACCCCGGGGCACGTGGACTTCACCATCGAGGTGGAGCGCTCCATGCGCGTCCTGGATGGCGCGTGCATGGTCTACTGCGCCGTGGGCGGCGTCCAGCCCCAGTCGGAGACGGTCTGGCGCCAGGCCAACAAGTACGGCGTGCCGCGCCTGGCCTTCGTGAACAAGATGGACCGCACCGGCGCGAACTTCTTCCGCGTCCATGACCAGATGCGGGAGCGCCTGAAGGCCAACCCGATCCCGATCCAGGTGCCCATCGGCGCCGAGGAAAACTTCAAGGGCGTCATCGACCTCGTCAAGATGAAGGCCATCGTCTGGGACGATGCCACCCAGGGCACCAAGTTCGAGTACGTCGACATCCCGGCCGAACTGGCCGGTTCCGCCAAGGAATGGCGCGAAAAGATGCTCGAGGCGGCCGCCGAGGCCTCCGAGGAGATGATGAACAAATACCTCGAGGAGGGCGACCTCTCCGAGGAGGAAATCAAGCAGGCGCTGCGCCAGCGGACCATCGCGGGCGAGATCGTCCCGATGCTCTGCGGTTCGGCCTTCAAGAACAAGGGCGTCCAGGCCATGCTCGACGCCGTCGTCGAGTACATGCCGTCGCCCATCGACATTCCTCCGGTATCCGGGACCGATGACGATGGCAAGGAAGATTCGCGCAAGCCGGCAGACGACGAGGCCTTCGCGGCGCTGGCCTTCAAGATCATGACCGACCCCTACGTCGGCCAGCTCACCTTTTTCCGCGTGTACTCCGGTGTGCTGAATTCCGGCGACACCATCTACAACCCGATCAAGCAGCGCAAGGAACGCGTAGGCCGCATCCTGCAGATGCACGCCAACCAGCGCGAGGAAATCAAGGAAGTGCGCGCCGGAGACATCGCTGCCGCCGTCGGTCTCAAGGAGATGATCACCGGCGATACCCTGTGCAACGTGGAAAAGCCGATCATCCTCGAGCGCATGGAATTCCCCGAGCCCGTGATCCACGTGGCGGTGGAGCCGAAGACCAAGAGCGACCAGGAAAAGATGGGCATCGCCCTCGGCCGCCTGGCCCAGGAAGATCCCTCCTTCCGCGTCCGTACCGACGAGGAATCCGGCCAGACCATCATCTCCGGCATGGGCGAGTTGCACCTGGAGATCATCGTCGACCGCATGCGTCGCGAATTCAGCGTCGAGGCCAATGTGGGCGCCCCCCAGGTGGCCTACCGCGAGACCATCCGCAAGTCCGCCGAGCAGGAAGGCAAGTTCGTCAAGCAGTCCGGCGGCCGCGGCCAGTACGGCCACGTCTGGATCAAGCTGGAACCGAACGAGACCGGCAAGGGTTACGAGTTCGTGGACGCCATCAAGGGTGGCGTGGTGCCGCGCGAGTACATTCCGGCGGTCAACAAGGGAATCGAGGACACGCTCCCCAACGGCGTGCTGGCCGGTTTCCCGGTGGTGGACGTCAAGGTCACGCTGTTCGATGGTTCCTATCACGAGGTGGACTCCAACGAAAACGCCTTCAAGATGGCGGGTTCCATGGCCTTCAAGGACGCCATGCGCAAGGCCTCGCCCGTGCTGCTTGAGCCGATGATGGCCGTCGAGGTCGAGACCCCCGAGGACTTCATGGGCAACGTCATGGGGGACCTGTCGGGCCGTCGCGGCATGGTCCAGGGCATGGACGACCTGCCGGGCAACATCAAGGTCGTGAAGGCCGAAGTGCCGCTGGCGGAGATGTTCGGCTACTCGACCCAGCTGCGCTCCCTGACCCAGGGCCGCGCTACCTACTCGATGGAATTCAAGCACTACTCGGAAGCGCCCAAGAACGTGGCCGAGGCTGTCATCAACAAGAAGTAACCGTTCTTTGAGATCCCAGGAGAATCGACATGGCAAAAGGGAAGTTTGAGCGTACGAAGCCGCACGTGAATGTGGGGACGATTGGTCACGTGGACCATGGGAAGACGACGTTGACGGCGGCGATCACGACGGTGCTGTCGTCGAAGTTCGGTGGTGAGGCGAAGGCCTACGACCAGATTGATGCGGCGCCGGAGGAGAAGGCGCGTGGCATCACGATCAACACCGCGCACGTGGAATACGAGACGGCGAACCGTCACTACGCGCACGTGGATTGCCCGGGCCATGCCGACTACGTGAAGAACATGATCACGGGCGCGGCGCAGATGGACGGTGCGATCCTGGTGGTGTCGGCTGCGGACGGTCCGATGCCGCAGACGCGGGAGCACATACTGCTGGCGCGGCAGGTGGGCGTGCCGTTCATCATCGTGTACATGAACAAGTGCGACATGGTGGACGATGCCGAGCTGCTCGAGCTGGTCGAGATGGAAGTGCGCGAGCTGCTGTCCAAGTACGACTTCCCGGGCGACGACATTCCGATCGTCAAGGGATCGGCCCTGAAGGCCATGGAAGGCGACAAGGGCGAGCTGGGCGAAGGTTCCATCATCAAGCTGGCCGAGGCGCTGGACAGCTACATTCCGACGCCGGAGCGGGCGATCGACAAGCCGTTCCTGATGCCGATCGAGGACGTGTTCTCCATTTCCGGGCGTGGCACGGTCGTGACCGGTCGTGTCGAGCGTGGCGTGGTCAAGGTTGGCGAGGAAATCGAGATCGTCGGCATCCGTCCGACGGCGAAGACGATCTGCACCGGCGTGGAGATGTTCCGCAAGCTGCTGGACCAGGGTCAGGCGGGCGACAACGTGGGGGTGCTGCTGCGCGGCACGAAGCGTGAGGAAGTGGAGCGTGGCCAGGTGCTGGCCAAGCCGGGGTCCATCACGCCGCACACCCACTTCACGTCGGAAGTGTATGTGCTGTCGAAGGAGGAGGGAGGGCGTCATACGCCGTTCTTCCCGGGGTACCGGCCGCAGTTCTACATCCGGACGACGGACGTGACGGGGTCGATCACGCTGCCGGAGGGGATGGAGATGGTGATGCCGGGCGACAACGTCGAGATGCGGGTGGACCTGATCATGCCGGTGGCGATCGAGGCGGGCCTGCGCTTCGCCATCCGCGAGGGCGGCCGCACTGTCGGCTCCGGGGTGGTGACGTCGATCCTCTCCTGACGCCTGCGCGCAGGGCGCTGGCCCTCCGCCCCGCCCGCTCTCTCGCCACGGCGAGGGAGCGGGCGGGGCGCTTGCGCTCGCTGGAGAGCGCTCAGCCCTCCCGACCGCGGCCCGGGCGCCGCGCCAGCAGGTGCTGCAGCGCCG
>JAEUNJ010000088.1 GCA_016791145.1 Rhodocyclaceae bacterium
ACCTTGCCGAATTCACCTACCGCTTCAACCGGCGTTTCGATCTGGCCAGCATGGTGGCACGACTCGGCAAGGCTGCCGCACACACGCCGCCTATGCCGCATCGGCTCGTTAAGCTGGCTGAGGTTCATTGGTAATCAGGAATCGATTTGTCTTGGCCCCTTTTTTCCCGAGAGGTCGAGGTGGTGGTCGACGATCCAGTCGACGGCGAATTCGAAGGCGCCGGGAAAAAGGCGGGAAAAAGGCGGGAAAAACGGAAAAAGCGGGAAAAAGCGGGAAAAAGGGGCCGGAAAAAGGGGCCAGGTTCGAGTTTCTTATGAGTATTGCGACGAAAGAAGGAAACGAAAGTGCGTCGGGTCTTCCGCAGGCGGAAGAGTGAGCATTCCTCGCTATCCCGCGAGTGTCGGAAAATAACTAGACCAGTTCAATCAAACTCCAAGGAAAGCGCACCATGGCCAAGTACCTGATCTCCTTTCCCAGCGCCGCGATGGTCGTGCCCGACGGCGAGTGGGAGGCGGTGGGCCGTGACGCGCACGCAGTGATCGATGAGGCGAAGGCCGCGGGTGTGTACGTCTTCGCCGGCGGCATCGACGCAGACGTGCCGCCCGTGCTCGTCTCGGCGGACGGTTTGGTCGCCGGGGGCGGTTACCCGTGGGCGCGCCCGCTTGACGGCGGCTTCACCGTGCTCGAGCTGCCGTCGCGGGAGGAGGCCGTCGCGTGGGCGGCGCGCATTGCGAAGGCCTGCCGGTGCGCGCAGGAACTGCGCGTATTCGGGTTCGATCCACGGTCCTGAGGGCGGTACTGATATGGCGCGGGAGGTGCGGCCCGACGATTCGTTCAAGGCGACGCTGCGCCGCGACGCGGTTGAATCGGGCCTTGAGGATTCAAGCACAAACGGATGACCCATTACACGATGAAAACCATTCTTGTGACGCTTCTCGCCTTATCTGCGGCAACTGTCGCCAGCGCCAATGTTGGCGCTTCGTCGACGCATCGGTTGTACGGGAAATGGACTTGGACGTATGCGAAGAACGACTGCACTGAGGTGTACGACTATCGCATGGACAACACCGCCGTAATCACGAGTGGCGAGGAGGTCGCCGAGAGCCGATTCACGATCGCGGAAAAGCCGGACCCCGTGGGGTTCTATCGCGTGACGGACGTCGTGACCAAGAGCAATGGTCGGATGGGCTGCGATGGCGAGCCGGGCGGGACGCCGGTGGGTCATGAAGCGACGATCTACATTCTTTTCCATCCCAGGCGGGACGAGATGCTGATATGCCAGCGACCGTCCCTGGACGCCTGTATGGGTCCGCTGCGGCGCGTATCTCGATGAGTTCCCGACCTTCGTTCGGGAGGTGCCTCGGCGGTCGGCCGTGCGTCGATGAATTCAGGCGGTGGCCGCCGGATGAAGCCATGCTCAGGACGGTAGCGGTCACTGGCGCACTGGCCTCCTGGAATGGAGATCCGAAGGGGTGAGATCCGAAGGGGTCGGAGTGAATCATGCCTCATGGTCGATGGGGGCTGCCGAAGGCGACCGGATGGGCCATTGTGTTGCTTCGAAACCTCGGGACTACCCGGCCATCCGTCACCGTAGGAATTCAATTCATCAAACCGCCGGATTCGTGGCGCAGTCCGTACGTCCGGTGGTGTGGGACGGAGGGTCCGCCAGGCTTCGTCCTATCCCGATCAGCCAACAGAGGAACGGTCATGGCGTACGCGTCACAAGAAGCTTACTTTGAAACCTTGCCCGGCGACGTGAAGGTTCGCCTGCAACAGATCCAGGCAAGCGTTTTGTCGCTTATTCCTGGCGCGACAAAATGCATCAGCTACAGCATGCCGGCATTCCGGGATGGACGCGTGTTCCTATACTTTGCCGCATTCAAGAAGCACATCGGGATCTATCCGCCGGTTGCCCGGGACGCAGCGTTGATTCAGGAACTGGCGCAGTTTCGAGGTCCCAAGGGGAACCTGGCATTCCCCCTCGGCCAGCCCCTGCCGATGGCGTTGATCGAACGTGTGGTCACCGCCCTTCACAAGGAGTACGCGATCAGGTGAGCGCTTCACCCACACTGTCGCCAAAGTGGCCGGTGACACCGACCCGAATGCGTGCCGGGTCGGTGTCCTCTACTCGCTTCGCTCATTGCGGCGCAGCTTGCTGCGGGCGTTGAAGGCGTAGGAATACAGCCGTCTTTCATCGCTCGCAATATGAACGGCGCAGATATTCCGCTGCGGTCGTTACGCACAAGGGGAAGAGACCAATACCACTCCAAGTGGAAGAGCGTGCCGATTCGTTGCCTCGAGGTGGTATGGGCGCGTGTGGACTCCGTGGTGTCGGCCTAGAATCCCGGCATTTGTCGCAACCCGAGCATCCGATCCGACGGTGTTACCTTGGCCGTTTCCGGCGCGTCCATGTGCTTACCGTCTCGTGACTTCGAAACGATGATGGCCTTTTCCGTTAGGGTCCGCCGTGCGTTTCGTCGCGCCGCGGGGCCAACGTGAAATCCTCGAACGCCCGATCCCGATGAGTCCCTCTTCCGATCCCCCCTCCCGCCGCACGCCCTACGCCCGGTTCCTCACGGTCCTGCGCATCCTCTACCTGCCGGCCGTGGTGGCGGCCGGGCTCATCGGTCTGATCGCCTTCGTCGCCATCCTGGGCGGCGCGCGGCATGCGAGCGGGCAGGCCGTGGGCCAGGCATTGGGGGGAGTGCTGGCGGTCGGCGTGCTGGCCGTCGGCCTGCCGATGCTGGTCTTCGTGCCGGATCGCGGCCCCGGCAGTCTCGTGCGGTTCCTGCACGGCCTGGGGGCCCTGGGCCTTGCAGCCGTGCTCGGCCTCTCCGGCTTCGCGCTCTGGAAGCAGTTGGGGGAGCCCTGGTGGAACCGCCTTCAGGTGGAGCACCGGCTGGCGAACCTCAGCCTGGCGCACGCGCGGGCGGTGCCGATCGAGGTGGGCGGGACGCTGGTGGGGGTCCAACTGGAGGCGGAGTTCGCCCTGGCCCGCGACGTGGCGCTCGACCGGGTCGGCGCCCCCGTCGCCGAGGCCATGCGCAGCCTGCGGATCGAGGTCGCCGACCCCAAGGTGTTCGCGAATCCCTTCTCCCATCACCAGGAACCGGTGGCGGTGACGCGGGACGGGCAGCCCGTTGGCGGGACGCTGCTGCCGGCGGGGCGCTACCGGGCGACCCAGGTGCGCTGGCTGGTCGGCGTGCATGCGCTGGCGGGCGACGAGGCGCCCTGCACCGACGCGAAGGAACCGGCGGCGGCCCATCGGCGCGAATCGGTGACCGCGGCCGACGCGGTCCGATGGGTGGTCGCCGCCGCGCACGCGGACTCCGGGAATTCCCTCATCTACCGGTCGGGCGGCGTGATCTGGCAGGCGCGTTCGGCGCCCCTGGACCTGCGGATCGACGGCAGCGCCTGGCTCGCCGGTTTCGATTCCCTGCCGCTGCCCACCTGCGAGGCGCGTCAGGCGGCACTGGAGGCGGCCCGCCTGCGGGCGCGCATGGATGCCTTCTTCGCCAACAGGCTGCCGCCGGGCGAGGCGAGCCAGGTGCTCCATGCGATGCTCTGCGCGGATGGGATCGACCCGCTGCGCGAGCTGGTCGCGCATGGAATTCCCCATCAGCCGATCTACGCGATGGCCATGCGCTGCATGGAGGAAAGGCGCCGCCCGGAAATGCTCGAGGTCCTCGGCGAACGCCTGGTGGTCCACCCGGAGGACCAGGCGATGCATTGCTCGGCCCTGCGTGGCCTGCACCGGGGCCTCGCCGTGGATCGCCTGCGCGCGCTGGCCCGGGCCGGGCTGCCCATCGATTGCGCAACCCCCACCGGCGGCGCCTGGCGCGAGGGCCTGCAGCCGCGCTCCCCGGCGCACACCGCGCCGGAGGAACTGGCGCGGGAAATCGAGTGGATCCGCCTGCTCGTCGAGCACAAGGTGCCGGTGTGCGCGCAGCCGGTGGCCGGCCCGAATGTCTGGCAACGGGCGGTGGTGGGCGGGACGGTGGAGCACCTGGCGGCCTGGCTCGATGCCGGCTGCAATCCGGCCCAGCGGGCCGATCCGGCCACCAGCGCGCAGCCGGGCTGGGAGAACTACTCGGCCCGCCTGCTCTGGCTCCTGCGCCGGCACCAGGTGCGCAACCCCAGTGCCCGCGAATGGCCCCGCCTGTCGGACAACGCGGAGCTCAATGCCAGCGTCACGCGGCGCCTCGGATTGCCGGACGCGCGGGAGCTCAACACGCCCTTCGCGCGGCGCGGCGGCGTGGTGCCGCTGCACGATTTCGCCAGCGAGGCGCTGGCCGCGCCGCGCCTGCTGAGGGAACTGGTCGACCTGGGGGCCCGGCTCGATGCGGCGTCGGATGCCGCGGCGGAGATCTTCGGCGCGAACCGGTCCTACACGGACGGCCCCGGAAGCTGGTTCCGGCCGGGATACCGGCGGGAGGGCATCCCGAACATCCACACGGAAGCCGCCCTGGACGTCCTGACGGCGCAGGAACTGCGCACCCTGTTCTCGCCGGTGAACCTGACCACGGGCAGGCCCGCCCCGCCCATGCCCCAGGCTACCGACTTCGCCAATGCCCCCTACGGGCTCGCCTATTACCTGTGCAAGCGGAATATCCAGGCGTGCAGGAACCCGGAGCCATGAGCGGGCGGCGGCGCGGGGTGGCCGGCGGCGGCGCCACGGGGCTTCGCTGGGCGCGCGGGGCGCTGCTGGCCCTCGCGCTGGCCGGGTGCGCCGGCCCGCAGGTGGACAGGCGGGACGCCGCCCGGGCGCCGGCGGAGGATCGCGTCCTGCGCACGCGGATCGAGTTCGTGGATCGCGGGTTGCGGGCCGTCCCGGACGCCATCGTCGAGCAACCCCCGGGGGAGCGCGCGACATACCGGCACATCGGCTTCGACGATCCCCTCGAACTCAGCTTCCACGCCGTGCCGGGGCGGCTGGCGGGATTGCCCGAGCGCTTCTACCGGATCTGGCTGAAGCGGCGCCACGCATGGCTGGAGGCGGGCACCCAGGGGGACTTCGCCTTCAGCCTGGCGGCCATCGAGGGCCTGCTGGCGGCGCGGGCGGCCGCCTACGCCGCCCATCCCGGGGACGGGGATTTCCGGGTGGCGCCGGCCGATACCCGCTTCGTCCGGCTGACCCTGTCGGCGGGCAGCCCGTTCCTGTATCCCTATGGCGATCGCGAGGCCGGGTTCGTCGAGCGCGACACCCGGGACCTGTTCGCGCTGCTGTACGTAGACCGGCCCTGCCGGATTTCCGGCGCCATCCGCACGAACGACGGCGAGTACCGGCACGAACTGGCCTTCGACCGGGCCGGACTGCACTGGCTTCACGTGCGCAGGACCGGCGAACGGCACGCCCTCGTCACGCCCCGGGCGCCGGCGGGGCCCCTCTCGGTCTACGTGCGCTACCACGTGGACCCGTGACGGCGGCGGGGGCCGAAGCGGGGCGTCCGGGTCACTGCGCCGGCACCGGCTCCCAGGGAAGGTCGCAGACCGGCACGTCGGGGTAGTAGCCGGCCGGGCTCGGGCAGTAGTACCAGTACTGGCCGGCCGGCGCGGGCTCGACGACCACCGCCGGCGGGTAGGGCTCCGGGTAGGGGTGGATGCTTTCGGGGTACAGGGTCCACAGGCTTCCGACGATCCACCACCAGCCGACGCGGCCGTCGTGCCAGCCGTGGTGCCAGCGGCCGTCGCGCCAGGGCCGCGCGTCGTGGGCGCGGAAGCGGGGGAGGTCGCCCCGCCAGGCCGGCGCCGGCGGGGCGGCGTGGCGGTGCACGGGCGGCGGCGGCACGCGGACGCGATGGTCGCCGCGGCGCGGCTCCGGGGCGACCCGGTCGGGGGCGCGGGCGTTGCGGCCGTCCCGGTGGCGCGGTTCGTCGGCGAGGGCGCCGGCGCTCCAGGCGAGCAACAGGGCGCAGAGGGCGGCGGCCCGGTTCGCGGATCTCATGGGTCCATTCCTTTCAGCGGCGCCAACCGGGAGGCGGGGGCGGCGGGGGTGGCGGATAGGTGCCCGGGGTGGCGGGCGCATAGGCCGTGCGCGGCGGCGGGTAGGCCGGGGCGGACCCCGGCGGCGGCACGGTGGGCGAGGCCCGCAGCGGGCCGGCGACCGGCACCCGGTGCCCGCGGGCGTACATGCACTGGGCATAGGCGGCGTCGTAGTCCCGCTGGCTGCCGCGGTCGCCGTGGCGGGCCTCGCCCGCGCCGGCCAGGGTGCCGGTGACCAGGCCGAGTCCGGCGCCGGCGCCGGCCGCCTCCCGGCCGCCGATGGCCGCCCCCGCCAGTGCACCGACGACGGTGCCGACGGCGGCGCCCTTCAGGGCGGCATCGGGATTGCCCCGCCCGGCGACGCGCTCCCCGGCGTAGCGCCGGCAGTCGTGCTCGTCGTGGCGGAACTGGTCGAAGGAGCGGCCCGTGCCGGGCAGGGTCGTCACCCGCGGCCCGGGCGGATGGGTCGCGCAGGCGGCCAGCAGCAGCGGCGCGGCGAGGAGGGCCAGGGCCAGGCGGGTGCCGGCCGGGGAGCGCGGGACGCTCATTGCGGCAGGGCCGGCGGTTGCGGTGCCACCTGGCGCCAGCCGCCCGGACAGTCGCGGACGTAGGGGTGGTAGGCCCCGGCCGAGTCGCAGAAGTACCACCACCCGGTCCGGGCCGGGGCCACGGCCACCGGCGGCTGCTCGATGTAGATGGGCGCCGGCCGGGCGACGACCACCGGCGGGGCGTAGATCACCGGTGCCCGGGCCCAGGGCGGCGGCATGTACCAGGGCGTCCAGGGATGCACCACGATGCCGGGCCGGCCGTGGTGGTGGTGGTGGCGACGCCACGGGTCGGCCCCCGCAATCGGGGAGGCGGCCATGGCGGCGACGCCCAGGGCCAGGCAGGCGGCGCTGGCGGAGCGGGGGAATCTCATGGTGGTGTCCTCTCTGGTACCTGTGCCCGCGGCCACGGCGTGGCGGCGGGTTGACCGGATAACGCGCCCCGCGCGCCGGACGATGGCAAGGCTTTGTAAGACTTTGTGGCGCGCCGGACGGCGCGCGCAGGCCGCGCCGCCGAGCCCGGGCCCGGATCGATTACCATGCCCGCACCGGCCGGCGGAGCCGGCGGCGGGCGGCCAAGGGCCGGCCCCGCGCCGCCGCCGCGTCGCGACGGAAAACGAAGGGGAGCACGTGGCCACGGAACTCGACGAGATCTTCGACAGGATCGCCGCCTGGCGGCGGGAAGGGACGGGCGTCGCCCTGGCGACGGTGGTGCGCACCTGGGGTTCCTCGCCGCGCCCGGCCGGCAGCCACCTGGCCGTGGCGGAGACGGGTGCCTTCGTCGGGTCGGTGTCCGGTGGCTGCATCGAGGGCGCCGTGATCGGCGAGGCGCAGGCGGCCATCGCCGACGGCCGGCCCCGGCTCCTGGAATTCGGCGTCAGCGACGAGCAGGCCTGGGCGGTGGGCCTCGCCTGCGGCGGGCGCGTGCAGGTGCTGGTGGAGCGGGTGGGATGAGAACGGAATGCTTCGAGGCCCTGGCCGCCCATCGGGCGGCGGGCCGCTCCTGCGCCCTGGTGACGCGGCTGGCGGACGGCGCCCAGGCCCTGGTGGCGCCGGACGGGGCGAGCGGGGAACTGGCGCCGACGGCGGAGCAGCTGGCGGAGATCGCCGGCCTGCTCGCCGCCGGCACCAGTGCGCCCCTGGCCTCCGACGCGGGCCTCTTCGTGCGGTCCTACGTCGCCGCGCCGCGCCTGCTGGTGGTGGGCGCGGTGCATATCGCCCAGTTCCTGGCGGCCATGGCCCGCATGGCCGGCTACGAGGTGACGGTCATCGACCCGCGGCGGGCCTTCGCCAGCGCCGACCGCTTCCCCGGCGTGACGCTGACCGACGAGTGGCCGGACGAGGCGCTGGCCCGCCTGGCGCCCGATGCGCGCACGGCCGTGGTCACGCTGGCCCACGATCCCAAGCTGGACGACCCGGCCCTGGCGGCGGCCCTGCGCAGCCCGGCCTTCTACGTCGGTGCCCTGGGCAGCCGGCGGACCCATGCCAGGCGGATCGAGCGCCTGGCGGCCGAGGGACTGGCCGACCTGCTGGGCCGCATCCACGCGCCGGTGGGCCTGGACCTGGGCGGCCGCTCGCCGGCGGAGATCGCCGTCTCGGTGCTGGCCCAGGTCATCCAGGTCCGCCACCGGGGCGCCCCATGAGCGGCGGCGCCGGCGGCCGGCCCGCGCGGGAGGCGCGCGGGGAGGCGGGCCGCATTCCCGCGCCGGGTCCGGCGGTCGGCGCCCTGGTGCTGGCCGCGGGGCGCTCGACGCGCATGGGCGATGCCAACAAGCTGCTCGCCACCCTGGACGGCCTGCCCTTCGTGGTCCGGGTGGCGGAGGCGGCCCTGGCTGCCCGGGTCGCCCAGGTCCTGGTGGTCACCGGCCACGAGGCGGAACGGATCGAGGCGGCGCTGGCCGGCCGGCCCGTGTCCTTCGCCTTCAATCGGCATTTTGCGCAGGGCATGGCGACCTCGATCCGTTGCGGGCTGGCGGCCCTGCGCCAGGACCTGGAGGCGGCGGTCGTGCTGCTCGGCGACATGCCCCGCGTCACCGCCGGCGCGGTGGACCGCCTGGTGGCCGCCTTCGACCCGGCCGACCCCCGCATCGTGGTGCCGGTGCGCGAGGGCCGGCGCGGCAATCCCGTGCTGTGGCCCCGCCGCTACTTCCGCGAGATGCTGGAACTCACCGGCGACGCGGGCGCCCGCGGCCTCATCGGACGCCATGCGGATCGCGTAACGGCCGTGCCCTTCGAAACCGACGCCATCTTCGCCGACGCCGACACGCCGGAAGCCCTCGCGGCCCTCGGCGCGGCACCGGGGGAGCCGGCAAGATGACCGGCGCGGCGGCGCTGCGCGGCCAGTTCCCGCTGTTCGGGAAGGTGCCGCGGCCCTTCCATTACCTGGACAGCGGTGCCACCGCCCAGATCCACGCCTCGGCGCTGGAGGCCATGCAGGCCTTCGACACCACGGCCCGGGCCAACGTGCAGCGGGGCACCTATCCGCTGGCCGAGGCGGCCACGGGTGCCTTCGAGGCGGCGCGCGGGCGGGTGCGCCGCTTCCTCGGCGCCGGCCCGGCGGAGGAGGTGGTGTTCACCGCCGGGGCCACGGCGGCATTGAACCTGGTCGCCCGGGCCTTCGGGGAGACGCTGGCGGCCGGCGACGAGGTGGTGATCTCCGTGGCCGAGCACCACAGCAACTTCCTGCCCTGGCTGCAACTGCGGGACCGGGCCGGCATCGTGCTGCGGGTGCTGCCGGTGGGCGCCGACGGGCGGCTGGACCTGGCGGCGCTGGAGCGGGTGGTGACGGCCCGCTGCCGGCTCCTTGCCGTCACCCATTGCTCCAACGTGACCGGGGCCGTCACGGACGTGGAGGCCATCGTCGCGGCCGCCCGGGCGGTGGGCGCCCGGGTGCTGCTGGACGGGGCCCAGGCGGTCCAGCACGGGCCGGTGGACGTGGCCGCCCTGGGCGTCGATTTCTATGCCTTCTCCGGCCACAAGGCCTTCGGGCCGACGGGGGTCGGCGTGCTCTGGGGGCGGGGTGAATTGCTGGCCGGCCTGCCGCCCTTCATGACCGGCGGCGGCATGGTGGGCGAGGCAAGCCTGGAGGGCGCCGAATGGCTGGCGCCGCCGGCCCGTTTCGAGGCCGGCACGCCGCCGGTGGCCGCCGCCGTGGGCCTGGGCGCGGTGCTGGAATGGATGGGCGGCCTGCCCTGGGGCGGCATCCGGGCCCGGGAGGCGGCCTTGGCCCGCCGGCTGCTGGACGGCCTGGCCGGCTTCCCCGGGCTGCGCCTCCTCGGCCCGATGGACCTGGAATGCCGCGCCCCGCTGGTCTCCTTCGAGCTTGCGGGCCTGCATCCCCATGACATCGCCCAGGTCCTCGGCGACCGGGGCGTCGCCGTGCGCGGCGGCCACCACTGCGCGCGGCCCCTGCTGGCGGCCCTGGGCTGCGACGGCGCCACCCGCGCGAGCCTCGCCCTCTACAACGACGAGGCCGACGTGGATGCCCTCCTGGAGGGCCTCGCCGCGGCCGTGAGGATATTGTCATGAGCGCTCCGCGTGGCCGCCCGGCGGGGCGCAGCCCAGGACACGGAGCCGCGCCGCGGCGAACCGCCGTCACCCCTCCCGGGGGGGCCGGGGGGAGGGCGGCCACCGGCGCCCCGAACGGCCGCCCGGCGGGGCGCAGCCAAGGACACGGAGCCGCGCCGCGGCGAACCGCCGTCACCCCCTCCCCCGGGGAGGGGGCCGGGGGGAGGGCGGTCCCATGAGCGAGGCGCTGTACCAGCAGGCCCTCAAGGCCCTGGCCGAGGCGGCCCACGGCGCCGGCCGGCTGGATGACGCCGACGCGCGCGTGCGCCTGGACAATCCCCTGTGCGGCGACCGGATCACGGTGCATCTGCGGATGGCCGGCGGCCGCGTCGCCGCCGTGGCCCACGAGACCCGGGGCTGCCTGCTGTGCCGTGCCGCCGCCTCCGCGATCGGGCGCCGGGCGCCGGGGCTGACCCCGGCCGAGATCGCCGCCGCCGCCGCTTCCGCCGAAGCCCAGATGGCCGCTGAGTCGCCGCCGGCGCCGGCCTGGCCGGAGCTGGAGGCCTTCCGTCCGGTGCGCGGACATCCCAGCCGCCGCGGCTGCGTGTCCCTGCCGTTCCAGGCCCTGCGGCAGGCCCTCGGGGACGCCGGGCGAAGGACATAGCGTCCGTGCGCCGGTCCGCAGGCCCGACGCGCCGCGCGGGGACGTGACCGCCGCGACGCGGCCGGAACCGCCTTTATCGCGCCGGGGAGGGCGCTCCTACAGGGGGTGTACCGGTCGGTCTTGGTGGGAGTGGCGTCCTCGCCGCGATGCAGCCTGAAGGGCCCCGATCGCGCCGGGGACGACGCTGCCACGAAGCCGTATCGGTCGGTGGGCTTCGGATTCGTTCCCGAGGCGTCCGTGGAAACGTCCTGCTACGCGGCGGCCGCCTTCGCCTTCCGGCGCGGGGCGCGGGCCCGCTTCGGGCGCGGCAGGATCGCCGATTCCAGTTCCCGCAGGGCATCCTCCGAGTACACCGCGAGCTTCTGCAGGCTGGGCACCGAGGTGTGGCAGCCGGTGAAGCCGAAGTTCATGAACCCGGCATAGCTCTGGCAGGTGATGTTGAGGGCCTGGCCGTGGGTGACGATGGAGGCCGGGTAGGTGGCCAGCAGCTCGGCGCCCCTGAAGTAGAGGGGTTTCTCGGGGCCCGGCACGTTGGAGATGGTGATGTTGAACATGGGCCGGGTGCGGCCGCCCATGCCGGTGAGCAGGGTCAGGATGGTAGGCGCCATCAGCAGCATCGTGTATTGCTGCATGGCCTGGCGGGGCAGGCCCTGCACGTGCTCCTTGGCGTGGCGCACGGAACCGCGGATGGCGGCGATGCGCTCGGCCGGGTCCTCCACGTCGGTGCCCAGGGTGGCGACGATGAAGGTGATGGCGTTGCCGGTGCCCTCGTCGTCCTGGGGACGCACCGAGACGGGGATGCCGGCCGTCAGCGAGGCTTCGGGCAGGCTGCCGCGTTCCAGCAGGTAGCGGCGCAGGGCGCCGCCGCAGATGGCCAGCACCACGTCGTTCAGGGTGCCGCCCGCGGCCTGGGCGAGGGTGCGCAGCCGCTCCATGGGGAACTGCTGGGTGGCGAAGCGCCGCTTCTCCCTCACGCGGCCGTTGAGGATGGAGCCGGGCGAGGCGAAGGGCACGGCCATGCCGTCCTGCGAATCGCCGATGCGCCGGAACATGCGGCCGAAGGCGCCGACGAGCTGGGGCACCGATTTCAGCTGCACGCTGAGGGAATCGGCGGCGCCCGCCATGGCCTCGGCCATGGTCGGCATGGGCCGCTCCGCGCGGCCCGGGGAATCGAGTCCCGTGGCCCAGAAGGGCGGGATGGCGAGGCTCTTCTTCGGGTCCGTCGCCATGGCCCGCTGGAGCAGCTTCATGCCGCTGACGCCGTCGATCAGGGAGTGGTGCATCTTGACGAAGAGGGCGAACCGCCCGCCTTCCAGCCCCTCGATGATGGTGCATTCCCAGGGCGGCCGCGAGAGGTCCAGGGGCTGGCTCTGCAGCAGGCCCACCAGTTCGCCGAGTTCCCGCTCGCCCCCCGGCCGGGGCAGGGCCAGGTGGCGCACGTGGTACTCCAGGTCGATCTCCGGGTCCTCGATCCAGGTAGCCAGCGGGTTCTTGTTGAAGGGCAGCTTGAGCCGCCGGTTCCAGGGCGCCATGAAGGTCCGGTGGCCGCGGAACTCCTTCATGAGCTTGCTGAGGAAGTCCTCCGGCGCGCCGGCCGGCAGGCGGAACAGCAGCAGCCCGCCCACGTGGTTGGGCGTCGCGCGGGATTCGGTGAACAGCCAGGCGGCGTCAAGGGGATTCAGGCGGACGGAACTCATGGGGGGTTTCCCGGACCGGAGGTTGGGGCCCCGGCGGCGCGGGGCCGCCGGGAGCCGGGACTATGCAATAAGAATGGAACGGCGGGTCATGCGCCGTTGGCGGTTCCCGCGGGCCGTGCAGCGGGCTTCTTCGCCGGCCGCTTGGCCGGGGCGGCCTTGGCGGCAGGCTTCGCGGGCTTGCCGGCGGCGGCCGCGCCGTTGCCCTTCTT
>JAEUNJ010000127.1 GCA_016791145.1 Rhodocyclaceae bacterium
AAGGTCGTGTCCTGGTACGACAACGAGTACGGCTATACCTGCAACATGCTGCGCTTCGTCAAGCACGTCGCCAAGTAAGCCTTACCTCCGTTCCGGCCGCCCGGCCCCGCTCGGGGCCGCGGGCGGCCGTTTCCGTTCCTCCCCGCATTAGGAGTCGAACATGCAATTCAAGCGACTTTCCGATTTCGACCTGAAGGGCAAGCGGGTCTTCATCCGCTCCGACCTGAACGTCCCGGTCAAGGACGGCAAGGTGACGTCCGACGCCCGCATCACCGCTTCCATGCCCACCATCGAGCACTGCCTGAAGGCCGGCGCCCGTGTGATGGTCACCTCCCACCTGGGCCGCCCCGAGGAGGGCGTGTTCACCGAGGAGAACTCGCTCAAGCCGGTGGCCGACGTGATGGCCGCCAAGCTGGGCCGTCCCGTGCGGCTGGTCCGCGACTGGGTGGACGGGGGCTTCGACGTCGCCGAGGGCGAGGTCGTCCTGCTCGAGAACTGCCGCTTCAACAAGGGCGAGAAGAAGAACGTGGAAGCCACGGCGCGCAAGTACGCCGCCCTCTGCGATCTGTTTGTCATGGACGCCTTCGGCACCGCCCACCGGGCCGAGGGCACTACCTACGGCGTCGCCCAGTTCGCGCCGGCCGCCTGCGCCGGCCTGCTGGTCGCCGAGGAACTGGAGGCCCTGCACAAGGCCCTGGCCAACCCCGCCCGGCCCATGGTGGCCATCGTCGGCGGTTCCAAGGTCTCCACCAAGCTGACCGTCCTCGAAGCCCTGGCCGAGAAGGTGGACCAGCTCGTGGTGGGTGGCGGCATCGCCAACACCTTCCTGAAGGCGGCCGGCTTCAACGTCGGCAAGTCCCTGTGCGAGGACGACCTGGTGCCCACCGCCAAGTCCCTGATGGAGAAGATGGCCGCCCGCGGCGCCCGCATCCCGATCGCCATGGACGTGGTCACCGGCAAGAAGTTCGACGCCGCCGAGCCCGCCGTTCTGAAGGACGCCGGGGCGGTCGCGGACGACGACATGATCTTCGACATCGGCCCCAAGGCCACCCAGGAGCTGGTGGACATCATCGCCAAGGCCGGCACGGTGGTCTGGAACGGCCCCGTGGGCGTGTTCGAGTTCGACCAGTTCGGCGACGGCACGAAGAAGGTGGCCCAGGCGATCGCGACCACCTCCGCCTTCACGCTGGCCGGCGGCGGCGACACCATCGCCGCGATCCAGAAGTACGACATCTACGACAAGGTGTCCTACATCTCGACCGCCGGCGGTGCCTTCCTCGAATTCCTCGAAGGCAAGCAGCTTCCCGCGGTGGCGATGCTCGAACAGCGCTACAAGGGTTGATCCACCAGGGGGCCGCGCAAGCGGCCCCCGTCGTTTCCGGTATCCGCATGCCCCGTTCCACCAAGATCGTCGCCACCCTCGGCCCCGCCTCCTCCGATTCGCACGTCCTCACGGACCTCATCTCCGCCGGCATCGACGTGGTCCGGCTCAACTTTTCCCACGGCAGCCCCGACGACCACCGGGAGCGCGTCGAGACCCTGCGCAATGCGATGCGCAAGGTCGGCCGCACGGTCGGCGTCATGGCCGACCTGCAGGGACCGAAAATCCGCATCGGCAAGTTCGCCGGCCGGAAGGTGCTGCTCAAGAAGGGCCAGCCCTTCATCCTGGACCCGGAGTGCCGCCTGGGGGATTCGGAGCGGGTCGGCCTCGACTACCCGGAACTGGTGGGCGACGTGGTCGCCGGCGACGTTTTGCTGCTCGATGACGGACGCATCGTCATGGACATCGACGAGGTGGAGGACGACGAGATCCGTTGCACCGTCCGTCACGGCGGCGAACTGTCGAACAACAAGGGCATCAACAAGCAGGGCGGTGGGCTGTCTGCACCGGCCCTGACGCCCAAGGACATGGAGGACATCCGCACCGCCGCCGACCTGCGGGTCGATTTCGTGGCCGTGTCCTTCCCCAAGTCCGGCGACGACATGCGCCAGGCGCGGGCCCTTCTTGCCGAGGCCGGCTCCACGGCGCTGCTGGTGGCGAAGATCGAGCGGGTGGAAGCCATCGCCAACCTGGACGAGATCCTGGATGCCACGGATGGAGTCATGGTGGCCCGGGGCGACCTTGCCGTCGAGGTGGGCGACGCGGCGGTGCCGGGCCTGCAGAAGCGGATCATCCGGGCTGCCCGGGAGCACAACAAGTTCGTCATCACCGCCACGCAGATGATGGAGTCGATGATCCACAGCCCGGTGCCCACCCGCGCCGAGGTCTCGGACGTGGCGAACGCGGTGCTGGACGGCACGGACGCCGTCATGCTGTCGGCCGAGACGGCGGCGGGGGAATATCCCGTCCAGACCGTGGAAGCCATGGCGCGGATCTGCGTCGAGGCCGAGAAGACGGCGGAAGTGGCGCTGGAGACCCACTTCCTGGATCGGGTATTCACGCGCATCGACCAGTCCATCGCGATGGCCGCCCTCTTCGCCGCGTCGCACCTGAAGGTGAAGGCCATCGCGGCGTTGACCGAATCCGGCTCCACCGCCCTGTGGATGTCGCGCCTCAATTGCGGCATCCCCATCTATGCCTTGACGCCCGACATCCGCACGCGCTACAAAGTAACCGTATTCAAGGGCGTCTATCCGCTGCTGATCCGCTACGTGGGCCACAGCCGGGACGAACTGCTGCAGGAGGCGGAAACGGCCCTGATCGTGGCCGGGGCCGTCGAGCCCGGGGACACGATCGTCCTTACCGTCGGAGAGCCCATCGGCCAGGCGGGAGGAACCAACACGCTGAAACTTGTAAAGGTCGGCGAAAACCGGCCCGCCCACTGAATAACCAACCACATCGAAGGAGACCGCTATGCCCCTCGTATCCATGCGTCAATTGCTCGACCACGCCGCGGAAAACGGCTACGGCCTGCCGGCGTTCAACGTGAACAACCTGGAACAGATGCGGGCCATCATGGAGGCGGCCAGCGAGACCGATTCCCCGGTCATCGTCCAGGCCTCGGCCGGCGCCCGCAAGTATGCCGGCGCGCCCTTCCTGCGCCACCTGATCGTCGCCGCCATCGAGGAGTTCCCCCATATCCCCGTCTGCATGCACCAGGACCACGGGACGTCGCCCGCCATCTGCCAGCGCTCCATCCAGCTCGGTTTCTCCTCCGTCATGATGGACGGCTCCCTGGGCGAGGACGGCAAGACGCCCACGGACTACGACTACAACGTCCGCGTCACGAAGCTGGTGGTGGACATTTCCCACGCCTGCGGCGTGTCCGTCGAGGGCGAGATCGGCTGCCTGGGTTCCCTGGAAACCGGCATGGCCGGCGAGGAGGACGGCGTCGGCGCCGAGGGCGTGCTCGACCATTCCCAGCTGGTGACCGATGTGGACGAGGCGGCCCGCTTCGTCAGGGACACCGGGGTGGACGCCCTGGCCATCGCCATCGGTACCTCCCACGGCGCCTACAAGTTCACCCGTCCGCCCACCGGCAAGGTGCTGCGCATCGACCGCATCCGCGAGATCCACGAGCGCCTGCCCAATACCCACTTGGTGATGCACGGCTCCTCCAGCGTGCCCCAGGACTGGCTGAAGATCATCAACGAGAACGGCGGGGAAATGGGCGAGACCTACGGCGTGCCGGTCGAGGAGATCGTCGAGGGCATCAAGAACGGGGTGCGCAAGGTCAACATCGACACGGACCTGCGCATGGCGTCCACCGGCGCCATCCGCCAGTTCTTCAACACGAACCGCAAGGAGTTCGATCCGCGCAAGTACCTGGCAGTCGCCACCAAGGCGATGAAGGGCATATGCCTGGACCGTTACCGGCAATTCGGCACGGCGGGCAACGCCTCCAAGATCAAGGTGCTGTCCCTGGACGCGATGACCACCCGCTACGCCAAGGGCGAGCTCAACCAGATCGTGAAGTAAGGGCCTTTTTGCGGTAAATTGAAGGGCCGCCGGGAGCCACCGGCGGCCCTGGTCTTTTCATCCATGGACATCCAATCCCACGCCTTCGACCGTCTTCGGAAATTCTTTTCCGGCGGCCTCGACGCCGTGGAATACGCCGGGCTGGTGGTGATCGCCCTGGCCACGACCGTGGCGATGTACCACGAGGTGACGACGATGGTCGAGGCCAGGCGCGTCCAGCTTGCCGACCTGCTGCTGATGTTCCTCTACCTGGAAGTTCTGGCCATGATCGGCCAGTATTTCAAGTCCGGCCAGTTGCCGGTCCGCTTTCCCCTCTACATCGCGATGGTGGCGCTGGCCCGCTACCTGATCCTCGACATCAAGGAAATGACCGAGTGGCGCATGCTGGCGGTCGCCGCCGCCATCTTCCTGCTCACGCTGGCCGTGCTGGTGATCCGCTACGGCCACGTGCGCTTCCCCTACCGGGAGGATGCAAGCGAGAAGAACGCCAAGGCCTACGTCCGCGAGTAGCCGCTCTCCCATTCGATCCGCTTCGCGAGGCACCGCCGTGAACGCACCCCTGTTCGAGACTTCCATCACCAGCCTGCCCCTGATCGGCCGGGGCAAGGTCCGTGACATCTACGCAGTCGGCGACGACCAGTTGCTGATCGTCACGACCGACCGCCTTTCCGCCTTCGACGTGATCCTCCCGGACCCGATCCCGGGCAAGGGCGAGGTGCTGACGGCGGTGGCCAATTTCTGGTTCGGCAAGCTCTCCCATATCGTCGCCAACCACCTGACGGGCGTGGACCCGGAATCGGTGGTCCGGGGCGAGGACGAGCGGGCCCAGGTACGCGGCCGCTCCATGGTCGTGAAGAAGCTGAAGCCGCTGCCCATCGAGGCGGTCGCCCGGGGCTACCTGATCGGCTCCGGCTGGAAGGATTACCAGACGAGCGGCCGAGTTTGCGGCATCGCCCTGCCGGCCGGCCTGGAAATGGCCCAGCAATTGCCAGAGCCCATCTTCACGCCGGCCACCAAGGCGGCGGCCGGCGACCATGACGAAAACATCGACTTCGCGACCGTGGTCGGCCTCGTCGGCGAGGACCTGGCCACCCGGGTGCGGGAGAAGACCCTGCGCATCTACCGGGAGGCCGCCGCCTTCGCCCGGGTCCGCGGCATCATCATCGCCGACACCAAGTTCGAGTTCGGCCTCGACGCCGAAGGCAGGCTGACCCTGATCGACGAGATCCTGACGCCGGATTCCTCCCGCTTTTGGCCGGCGGACCAGTACCAGGTCGGCATCAGCCCGCCCAGCTTCGACAAGCAGTTCGTCCGCGACTACCTTGAAACCCTGGACTGGGACAAGAAGGCACCCGGTCCCCGCCTGCCGGCGGAGATCCTGGAGAAGACCACGGCCAAGTACCGGGAGGCGCTGCACCGACTGACCGGCGCCTGAACCCGCGGCAGTCCGGTCCGGCCGGCCGGATGCGGCGCGGCGGAATCCCCCGGGGGGGCTTGCGCGCTCCGCGCCGCCCCCCTATGCTTGAGGTTTGAACGGATTCCACGAAGCTCCCATGGTCGCTGCCGACGCCCCCGCCTTCCCCACCACCGCCGCTCCCGTGCGCCGCGTCGGCATCGGCAGCCCCATTGCATGGCTGGCCTCCGGTTGGAAGGACCTCTGGCGCCAGCCCGTTGCCAGCCTTTTCTGGGGCCTGCTGGCGGCGGTCGGCGGCCTGGCCATCTTCGCCGTGACGACCCGCCTGCCCTGGCTGTTCCCGGCCGCCGTCAGCGGCTTCATGCTGGTGGCCCCCTTGCTGGCCACGAGCCTCTACGAACTGTCGCGGCTTTACGAGACCGGGGAGCAAGCGGGACTCCCGGAATCCCTCGCGGTCTGGCGCCGGAAGTCGCCGGCCATGATCGCCTTCGGGTTGCTGCTGCTGATCGCCGGCACTGCCTGGCAGGTGGTCTCCGTGGTGATGGTGGCGCTCCTATACAAGGGGGGTGCCCTGGCGCCCCTGGACTTGATGCGGGAGGTCATGCTCAACCCGGCCAACGCGTCGTTCTTCGTCGGATACATGCTGGTCGGCGGGGTCCTGGCGGCCTTCGTCTTCGCCCTCAGCGTCATTTCCATGCCCATGCTCGTGGACCGGGATTGCAGCGTCTTCGCCGCCCTGTCCACCAGCATCAGCGCCGTATCGGAAAACCCGCTGCCGATGGTGGTCTGGGCAGTCTGCATCATGGTCCTGGCCGGCCTCGGCCTGGCCACCGCCTTCATCGGCCTCATTCCCATCCTGCCCTGGCTGGGCCATGCAAGCTGGCACGCCTACCGGGATCTCGCCGGCTGAACGTCGGGCGGGAATCGCCGACGCACAGCGAACCCCGCCCCCGGGCGGGGTTTTGTTTTCCGGCCGCGCCCCCAATTGCTGCAAAATGGCGTTTCCCTTTCCAAAGACCCGCGCATGAATCCACTGCTCGATTTTTCCGGCCTGCCCCGTTTCGACGCGATCCTCCCGGAGCATGTCGCACCGGCCATCCGCCAGCTGATCGCCGAGAACCGCGCCTTGATCGACCGCCTCACCGGTCCCGCCGCGCCCGCCACATGGGGCGCGTTCATGCAACCCATGACCGACGCCGGCGAGCGCCTTTCCAGGGCCTGGGGCATCGT
>JAEUNJ010000150.1 GCA_016791145.1 Rhodocyclaceae bacterium
AGCATCACCACCGCCGTCAGCGGCACCACCACCCACCACGGCAGCCGCGCGCCCGGCGCGCCCCGCGCCCCCCCCCCCCCGCCCCCCCCCCCCGCCCCCCCACCCCCGGCTCCTCCCCCCTCCCGCCGCCCCCCCCCCCCCCCCCGCCGCCCCGCCGGGGGCCGGCCGGGCGCCCCGCCCCCCCCCCCCCCCCGGCGGGGGGGGGGGGGGGGGGGGCCCCCCCCCGGCCACCCGCGCCCCGCACGGCCGCCCGAAGGGGCGCTGCCAGGAACCCGGAGCCGCGCAGCGGCGAACCGCCGTCACCCCCTCCCCCTGGGAGGGGGCCGGGGGGAGGGCCCACCAATTCCCCGACGGGGAGCGCTCGCGCTCCCCCGCCCTCGGGGCGGGGGCTGGGGGGTGGGGGGCGTTCATGCCAGTCTCTCCTTGAGGCGCTTCCAAAGGCCCACCACGCCATCGGGCAGGAACAGGGTGACCAGCACGAAGAGCAGGCCCAGGAAGAACAGCCAGTATTCCGGAAAGGCCTGGGTGAAGAAGCTCTTGGACAGGTTCACCACGGCCGCGCCGATCACCGGGCCGACCAGGGTTCCGCGGCCGCCCACCGCGGCCCAGATGGCGATCTCGATGGAGTTGGCGGGCGACATCTCGCTCGGGTTGATGATGCCCACCTGGGGCACGTAGAGGGCGCCGGCGATGCCGCAGAGGACGGCCGACAGGGTCCAGATCGCCAGCTTGAAGTGGAGCGGGTTGTAGCCGAGGAACATGACGCGGGACTCGGCATCGCGGATCGCCGTCAGGATGCGGCCGAACTTGGAGGTCATCAGGTAGCGCCCGAGCAGCAGCACGAAGATCAGCACCAGGCCGGAGAGGGCGAAGAGGGATATCCGCATTTCCGGCGCGGTGATGGGCATGCCCAGGATGCGCTTGAAGTCGGTGAAGCCGTTGTTGCCTCCGAAGCCCGCATCGTTGCGGAAGAAATAGAGCATGGCCGCGTAGGTCAGCGCCTGGGTGATGATGGAGAAATAGACACCCTTGATCCGGGAGCGGAAGGCGAAGAAGCCGAAGACGAAGGCCAGCAGCCCCGGGATCGCCACCACCTTGAACAGGGCGAAGGCGAAGCTCTCCGTTCCCGCCCAGTACCAGGGAAAGGCCTTCCAGTCCAGGAAGACCATGAAGTCCGGCAGGGGCGAATGGTAGACCCCGTCCAGCCCGATCTGCCGCATCAGGTACTGCCCGAACATGTAGCCGCCCAGCGCGAAGAACACGCCGTGTCCCAATGACAGGATACCGGCATAGCCCCAGATCAGGTCCATGGCCACGGCGACGATGGCGTAGCACATGATCTTGCCGCCCAGGGTGATCACATAGTCGGAGACGTGCAGTGCGCTGTCCTTCGGGGTGAAGAGATAGAGCCCAGGCAGCAGCACCAGCACCACCGCGGCGAACGCGGCCACGGCCGCCCAGCCCTTGCCGGGCGTTGCCGCGAGGAATCGGACGACGAAAGGCGTGCGGGTCATGCGCGTCGGCTCCCGGCGACTGCTTCACCGTGGGGGCGCCAAGTCGCATCGGTGATCGAAGATGTGACGTGCGTCGGGGCGACAAGGTCGATCCGCAGCCCGGTGGCCCCGGGATTCCGTTGCGGAACTTCGCGCCTTCGCGCCTTTGCGGTGAGGTCGTCTTTTTCCACGGTTCAGCTCTCGACGAAGCGGCCCTTGAGGGCGAAGAGCCCCTGGGGACGCTTCTGGATGAACATGATGATGATCACCAGGACGACGATCTTGGCGATCACGGCGCCGGCCCAGCCTTCGATGAACTTGGTCACGATCCCCAGGCCCAGGGCCGCCCAGACGGCGCCGGCGAGTTGTCCCACGCCGCCGAGCACGACGACCATGAAGGAATCGACGATGTAGCCCTGGCCCATGTCGGGGCCCACGTTGGCGATCTGGGAAAGGGCGACGCCGCCCAGGCCCGCAATGCCCGCGCCCAGGCCGAAGGCCAGGGTGTCGATGCGGGCGGTCGGGACCCCCACGCAGCCCGCCATGGGCCGGTTCTGGGTCACGGCGCGGACGAACATGCCGAGGCGGGTGCGGTTCATCAGCACCCAGACCAGGGACAGCACGAACAGCGAGAAGCCGATGATTACGATCCGGTTCCAGGGCAGCACGATGGAGGGCATCAGTTCTATGCCGCCGGCCATCCACGAGGGATTGGCCAGCTCCACGTTCTGGGCCCCGAACAGGACCCGCGCCGCCTGGATCAGGATCAGCGAGAGGCCCCAGGTGGCGAGCAGGGTCTCGAGGGGGCGGCCGTACAGCCAGCGGATCACCGTGCGCTCGAGCACGATGCCGACGGCGGCGGCGGCGAAGAAGGCCACCGGGATGGCCGCCACCACGTACCAGTCCAGGAGGCCCGGCAGATGGCTGCGGAACAGGCCCTGGATCAGGTAGGTGGCGTATGCACCGACCATCAGCAGCTCGCCGTGGGCCATGTTGATGACGCCCATGACGCCGTAGGTGATCGCCAGCCCCAGGGCGGCGAGCAGCAGGATGCTGCCCAGGCTGATGCCCGTGAAGACCCGGCCGACCGTCTCCCCGATGTCCAGCCGGGATTTCACCTCCAGGTAGGCGGCGAAGGCGGCCCGGCGGACCAGGGATTCGGCCTCGTTCGCGGGCTCCGACTGGGCGAGGAGCAGGGTCTTGATGTTCGGGTCGCCGCTGGTCGCCAGGGCCTTGGCAGCGGCGATGCGGACTTCCATGTCGGGGGCCTTCAAGGTGGCCACGGCGTGGGCGTGAACCAGCAGGCCCTTGATCTGTTCGTCCGTCTCCTTGTCCCTCGCCTTCGCCAGCATGGGGGCCATGGAGTCGTCGGCCCCGGCGAGCAGCTCCTTTGCGGCGGCCAGGCGCGACCTGCGGTCCGGGTCGAAGAGCCTCAGGGCGGCCATCGCGCCGGCCAGCTCGCCGCGGATGCGGTTGTTGATCGTCACCGCGTCGGAACCTTCCGGCTCCGCGGAAAGCGGCGCACCGGTGGCGGCATCGACGGCCTTGTCGCCCTCGCGCAGGAACACGGTCAGCGCCGCGCCCTCGCCGCCGGCGAACAGGGCATCTTCGCCCATGGCCTTGAGGACCCTCAGGGCCTGCGGGTCGCCGCTTTGTCCCAGCTTCTGGATGGCGGCGATCTTCTCGTCGGAGTCCTCGGACGCCAGGTGCTTCACCACTGCCCCGTCAAGGGCGGCGTGGGCGAGGCCGACGGAGAGGAACAGGAGGAAACCCACCGCAGAGGCGCACAGGCACAGAGGAAACCCAGACAGGCGCGAAAGAACGGACGAGGTGCGCCTCCGGGTCCCTTCCATGTTCGTTAGCCTCTGCGTCATCTCTGCGCCTTTGCGCCTCTGCGGTGGATTCTGGTCTGCGTTGGAGAACCCGCGGTCCCCGGCGGGACCGCGGGCCATGCCGGCGATTACTTGCTGTCCGGCTCGTCCTTCTTCTTGTCGTTGCCCGGGATGTACGGGGACCAGGGCGCGGCCTTCACCGGGCCCTTGGTCTTCCACACCACGTTGAACTGGCCATCCGCCTTCACCTCGCCGATGAACACGGGCTTGTGCAGGTGGTGGTTCTTCTCGTCCATCTTGGCCACGAAGCCGGAGGGCGCCTTGAAGGTCTGGCCCCCCATGGCGGCGATCACCTTGTCCACGTCCGTGGTCTTGGCCTTCTCGACGGCCTGCTTCCACATGTGGATGCCGATGTAGGTGGCCTCCATCGGGTCGTTGGTGACCACGGTGTCGGCCTTGGGCAGCTTCTGCTTGACCGCCCAGTCCTTGTACATCTTGATGAACTTGTCGTTCTCCGGGTTCTTGATGGACTGGAAGTAGTTCCAGGCGGCCAGATGGCCCACCAGGGGCTTGGTGTCGACGCCGCGCAGTTCCTCCTCGCCGACCGAGAAAGCCACCACCGGCACGTCCGTGGCCTTCAGGCCGGCGTTGCCCAGCTCCTTGTAGAAGGGCACGTTGGAATCGCCGTTGATGGTGGAGACCACGGCGGTCTTCTTGCCCTCCGAGGCGAACTTCTTGATCTTGGCGATGATGGTCTGGTAGTCGCTGTGGCCGAAGGGGGTGTATTCCTCCATGATGTCGGCCTCGGCGACGCCCTTGGACTTCAGGAAGGCGCGCAGGATCTTGTTGGTGGTCCGGGGATAGACGTAGTCGGTGCCCAGGAGGACCCAGCGCTTGGCCGAGCCGCCGTCCTTGGACATCAGGTACTCGACCGCCGGGATCGCCTGCTGGTTGGGCGCGGCGCCGGTGTAGAAGACGTTCTTCTCGAGCTCCTCGCCCTCGTACTGGACGGGATAGAAGAGCAGGCCGTTCAGTTCCTTGAACACGGGCAGCACCGACTTGCGGGACACGGAGGTCCAGCAGCCGAAGACGACGGAGACCTTGTCCTGGGTCAGCAGCTGGCGGGCCTTCTCGGCGAACAGGGGCCAGTTGGAGGCCGGATCGACGACCACCGGCTCCAGCTTCTTGCCCATCACACCGCCGGCCTTGTTGATTTCCTCGATGGTCATCAGCGCCGTTTCCTTCAGCGCGGTCTCGGAAATGGCCATGGTGCCGGACAGGGAGTGCAGGATGCCGACCTTGATGGTGTCGGCGGCCTGGGCCTGCAGGCTGGTGAAGCCGGCGGCGGCGAGCGCCACGGACAGGGTGACTGCCTTGACGAAATTGCGACGTTGCATGGAGGACTCCTTGTAAGGGTTCAGATTCGGCGACGTGCCCACCGTCATCCCGATGTTGCACGGCGTCAAATCTACGGAGCCCCCCCGGTTCCCGGAATACGTCAGATTGCGTAGTTCACCCGGGGCGGGGTGGCGCAGCCCGCGACCCCCGTCGGACGGGACCCGCCCGGCCGCCCCGCTGGAAGGAGCGCCGCCGGGCTCGACGCGCGCTGCCATCTTCCCGCCACATTTCCTCCGCACCCTGCCCCGATTCCTCCCCGCGGCGTCCCGCACCGGGGATTCGAATGGCGAAACGGGCAAGCCGCCCGACGCCAGGAGAACACCATGAACGCCTCGCCCCGCCCCGCCCGCTCCCGCCTCGCCGTCGTGGACCTGATCGCCTTCGTCGTCCTCGCCCTCGGCATCGGCCTCACCGCCGCCATCGTGCTGGGCGGCGCCGTCCTGCTCGCTACCGGCGCCGAAAGCCCGGCCATGGAACAGGCCGCCGTGATGCGCGTCGATACGCGGTTCGTGCGCTGAGGCCGCGGTCGTGAGCTGCGTTCCCGATTACGGCTTCGAACTCGGCGTCGAGGGCGCCTGGCCCGCCGGCTGGGACCCCGGCAGGTCCGCCCCCGGCCCGGCGGCCCCGGCGCCGCAGGAGGCCCGGGTCCTGGTGCGGTTGCTGCTGGCGCGCCTGGCCGGCGACGGCCTTGGCCGTGCCGCCCTGCTGCCGCCGGTGATTGCGCCGTGAGCGCCGGCTGAAGGGCGCCCTCGGCGGACGGCGGACCGCGGCCCGCCTTGACTACAATCGCGCCTTCCGAAACGTGGGGAGCAGGGCATGGGCGTGCTGTCGGGAATTCGCGTCATCGAGATCGCCGGCATCGGGCCGGCGCCCTTTTGCGGCATGCTGCTGGCGGACATGGGGGCCGACGTGGTCCTGGTGGAGCGCAACGCCGCGAAGCCCGGCGACCCGCTGGAACTGGGGCCGCGGGCCATCTTCAACCGGGGCAAGCGCTCCGTGGCCCTGGACCTGAAGGATCCCGGTGCCGTGGAGGCGGTGCTGAAGCTCGTCGCGGGCGCGGATGCCCTGATCGAGGGCATGCGGCCCGGCGTCATGGAACGGTTGGGCCTGGGGCCGGAGGTCTGCCTGGCCCGCAATCCACGCCTGGTCTTCGGGCGCATGACCGGCTGGGGCCAGAGCGGACCCCTGGCCGAGGCCGCCGGGCACGACATCAACTACGTGGCCCTCTCCGGGGCCCTCTGGTACTCGGGCAGCGGGGCCGAGCCGCCTTTCGCGCCGCCCACGCTGGTGGGCGACCTGGGCGGCGGGGCGCTCTACCTGGCCCTGGGGGTGCTGGCCGGCGTCCTGGGCGCGCGAGCGACCGGCCGGGGCCAGGTGGTGGACGCCGCCATCGTGGACGGCAGCGCGAACCTGATGAACCTGCTCCTCGCCATCCATGCCGGGGGGATGATGCCCTTCGAGCGGGGGCGGGGACTCCTCGACGGTCCCCACTGGTACGGCAGCTACCGCTGCGCGGATGGCGGCTGCGTGACCGTGGGCGCGCTGGAGCCCCAGTTCAGCCGGCTCCTCTTCGAGAAGCTGGGCCTGGCCGCCGACCCCGATTTCACCCGCCCCTACGACCCCCGTACCTGGTCCCGCTGCCGCGAGCGGCTCGCCGCCCTTTTCGCATCCGAGCCGCGGGACCACTGGGTCGCGCTGCTGGAGGGCTCGGATGCCTGCTTCGCGCCGGTGCTGACGCCGGCGGAGGCCGCCGCGCACCCGCACCTGCGGGTCCGCGGCGTGTATGCCGAACGGGACGGCGTGCTGCAGGCGGCACCCGCGCCGCGCTTCCTCGGGGCTCCGGCCACCGAACCCGGGCCGGTGCCGGGACGAGGCGAGCACGGCCGGGAGTTGCTTGCCGGCGCCGGCGTTTCCGCCGTCGAGATCGATCGCCTCCTCGGAAGGGTCTGAACCGGGCTCGCGGCGCCTTGCCCGCGGCGAACCGCAGCGCGGAATCGCGGGCACTGCCCGCGCATCGGCGTATCGTGGCTCCGGCGGCGATGGCGGCCAAGGATGCCGGCGCCGTTTCGACAAGGAGAACGCCCATGGACGATGCCACGAAGTCTTCCGTCCGCCGTCCGCCCCTGCCGCACACCCGGGGAGCCGCGTGGGCCGACGGGGCGACGCTGCTGGGCGACCTGCGCGGTGCCAGCCGGCTGGCCATCGACGCGGTGACCGGCGTGACCGGCATCGTCGAGGACATGCATCGGAACATCGCGGCAGCTTCCCCGGTGGTCGGCACGGCCCCGACGGGCAGCGCCAGGGGCATTTCCGGATTCGTGTACCGGGCGGTGCGCGGCGTCGCGCGGGGCGTCGGGCTGGGCATCGACCTGGCCCTGGCGCCGCTGCCCGGACTGCTGGCGGGCGCGGGGGCCTCGTCGCCGCGGCGGGAGGCCATCCTCGCGGCGGCGAACGGAATATGGGGCCAGCATCTCGTGGAAACCGGCAATCCACTGGCCATCCCGATGAACCTCCGGCGGGATGGCCGTCCCCTCCAACTGGACGCCGGACCGCTGGCGGCGGAATTCGGCGCGGCGCCGGGACGCCTGCTGATCCTCGTGCACGGCCTGTGCATGAACGACCTGCAATGGTGCCGCGACGGCCACGACCACGGCATCGAACTGGCCCGGGACCTGGGGTGCATTCCGCTCTACCTGCACTACAACAGCGGCCGCCACATCTCGGTGAACGGCCGGGAACTTGCGCATGTCCTGGAGCGGCTCCTGCGCGCCTGGCCTGGACGGGTCGAGGAGCTGGCCATCGTCGGCCACAGCATGGGCGGACTGGTGGCGCGCAGCGCCTGCCATTACGCGCATGCGGCGGGATACGCGTGGCCGGGGCGCCTGCGGCACCTGGCCTTCCTCGGTACGCCCCATCACGGAGCGCCCCTCGAACGGGCGGGCAACTGGGCGGATATCCTCGTCGGCCTCAGTCCCTACACGGTGCCATTCACCCGGCTGGGCAAGGCGCGCAGCGCCGGCATCAAGGACTTGCGGCGAGGCAGCCTGCTGGACGAGGACTGGCGCGGCCGGCCCGGCGACGATGCCGGCGATCCACGCACTCCGGTACCCCTGCCGGCGGGGGTCCGCTGTTATGCCGTCGCGGCGACCCGGAATGCACCGCGCCGCGGACGCCGTCGGGATGGCGACGGGCTGGTGCCGGTGGATAGCGCCCTCGGCCGGCATGCCGATCCCGCCCGGTGCCTTCCGATCCCCCCGGATCGCCAGCTCGTTGTGGAAGGCATCGACCATTTCGGTCTGCTGGCCAGCCGACAGGTCTGCGACCGGCTGCGGAACTGGTTTGCCAGGCCCTGAAGGCGAGGGCGACTGTCGGTGGCGAGCCGGAAACCGGCGGAAGGCGAAGCGGTGAGCCACCGGAAGGTTCCGGCCGGGGGGCGGCCTGGCGGCCGGATCAGGGCAGCGGCCTGGCCGACCCCAGATAGTTGAAGCTGGCGAACCGGAGGCCGGACAGGTAGCCCACCTGCATCTCCCGGGCCGAGAATCCGGCCGCGCGCAGCAGGGCCGGCACGTCCCGGTCCAGGTGGCATCCGCCGCCCAGCCGCCGCCACGCCGGGTTCAGCCGTTGCTGCCAGCGGCGCACCGATTGGTCCGGCGCCGCGCCGTGTTCGCAGAAGAGCAGGGTGCCGCCCGGCTTCAGCACCCGGCGCACCTCCGCCAGCGCCGCCAGCGGTTCGGCGACCGAGCAGAGGGAATAGGTGACGAGGACGGTATCCGCGCTGGCCCGCTCCAGGGGTATCGCCTCGGCGGGCGCCGCGAGGAACTCGACGGGGAAACCCAGTCCCGCCGCCCGGGGGCGCGCCAGGCGATGCATCGCCTCCGCCGGATCCAGGGCCCACAGATGGCGGATCCGTTCGGTCCGGTAGTGGCCGAAGTTGTGGCCGGAGCCTGAGCCGATCTCCAGGACCCGTCCCTCGGCCGCCGGTACCAGACGGGCACGCTGGCGGGCGTGGTTTTCCATGCCGCAGACCAGGTCGATGACGTGCGGCAGGACGAGGCGGGAATAGAGGCCCATGGTGCTGCGGATTATCGCCCACCGTTGCGGCCGGGCGGGCACGGGCATAATTCACCCTCCCGCCGCCCCTGCGGCCCGCATGGACACGCCCAACGGATGGAACTGCTGCTCAGCCCCGAAGCCTGGATCGCCTTTCTGACCCTCACCGCGCTCGAACTGGTGCTGGGAATAGACAACATCATCTTCATCTCGATCCTGGTGGACAAGCTCCCCAGGGCGAGGCAGGAACTCGCCCGGCGTGTCGGGCTGTTCCTGGCCATGTTCATGCGCATCGCGCTGCTGTTGCTCCTGTCCTGGATCGTCGGCCTCACGGCGCCCGTGCTGACCGTCCTGGGCCACGGCATCTCGGGGCGGGACATGATCCTGGTCGGCGGCGGCCTGTTCCTGATCTGGAAGAGCACCGGCGAGGTGCACCAGTTGCTCGAAGGGGAGGAGGGCGGTGAATCGCGCAAGGTGGCCGCGAGCTTCGCCGGCGTCATCGCCCAGATCATCGTGATCGACCTGGTCTTCTCGCTGGACTCCATCATCACCGCCGTCGGCATGGTGAGCGAGGTGGGCGTGATGATTGCCGCCGTCGTGGCCTCCGTGGGCCTGATGATGCTGTTCGCCGGCGCCATCGGACGTTTCGTTTCCGATCATCCGACCATCAAGATGCTTGCCCTGTCCTTCCTGGTGGTGGTGGGCGTCGTGCTGATCGCCGACGGCTTCGGGCACCACATGCCCAAGGGCTACATCTACTTCGCCATGGCCTTCTCGGTCTGCGTGGAGATGCTGAACATCCGGATGCGCAGGCGTGCCGTCCGGCCGGTGGCGCTCCACGAGCCCTACGTGCGCGAGGAGCGCTGAACCCGGCGGCGCCTGGGGGGCGCCTCAGGGCACCCGCAGGCGCCCCACGACGGCCAGCGCGCCCTCCGGGGAGGGGCGGACCACGATCACCTCCCCGGGTCCGACGGCGTGGCCGGTCAGGGCCGCGATATTCACGTGGTGGGTGACCAGAACCAGGACGCCCGGTGCGCCCGCCGCCGACCGGTCGGCCAGCCACCGGCGGACCTCGGCGGTCTGGCCGGCCTCCCGGTCGCGCCGGTCGAAGAAGCTGCCCAGGGCGGCCCACGCCTCGGACCGGCCGAAGGCGAGCCGCGCCGTGTCCAGGCAGCGGCACCAGGGGCTGGAATAGACGTGCGCCACCGCGACGCCCTCTGACCGGAAGCGTTCGCCGAGTCTGCGCGCCTCCCCCCGGCCGGTTTCCGACAGCCTGCGCTGGGTGGCGCAGTCCGCCAGATCGTACCCGGGCGGATCGCCGAGGCCGGGCTCGGTGGAGGCATGGCGGACCAGGGCGACGTGGCCGCCGGCGCGAAGGGCGGCCCAGGTTGCCGCATCGCCGGCGGCGGCGGGGCCAGCGACCGAAAGGGCGGCGGCGAGGAGGAGGAGGAAGCGTCCCGGCATCGGAAGGGCGTGATGGGCGGGGGCAAGTATGGGCGGCATCGCCGTCCCGGGTCAATTGCCCGGACCCCGCTGCCCGCCCCGGCGGGAACCCGGTGTGCCCCCCCCGGATTCCCGGACTTGAAATCCCGACGCTGGCGCCCTATTATTAGCACTCGCTGGCGGTGAGTGCTAACAAGAAACCGCCCGAATCCAGATCGGGGCTTCGGCCCCTTTCGCGTCAACCGTCATCCGTAAGAGGAGAAAAGTTCATGAAAATCCGTCCCTTGCACGACCGTGTGATCGTCAAGCGCATCGAAGCCGAGCGCACCACGGCCAGTGGCATCGTGATCCCCGACACCGCCGGCGAGAAGCCCGACCAGGGCGAAATCGTCGCCGTCGGCACCGGCAAGATCCTGGACGACGGCAAGGTCCGTCCGATGGCCGTCAAGGCCGGCGACCGGGTGCTCTTCGGCAAGTACTCCGGCCAGACCGTCAAGGTCGAGGGCGAGGAACTGCTGGTGATGCGCGAAGAAGACATCATGGGCGTCGTCGAGGCCTGAGCCCCGCCGTACCGGACCATCCACTGAATTCCACAGGAGAAGCAACAAATGGCAGCCAAAGAAGTCAAGTTCGGCGATTCCGCCCGCAGCCGCATGATCCACGGCGTCAACATCCTGGCCGACGCCGTCAAGGTCACCCTCGGCCCCAAGGGCCGCAACGTGGTCCTGGAGCGCTCCTTCGGCGCCCCGACGGTCACCAAGGACGGCGTGTCCGTCGCCAAGGAAATCGAGCTGAAGGACAAGTTCGAGAACATGGGCGCCCAGATGGTGAAGGAAGTCGCCTCCAAGACCTCCGACGTGGCCGGTGACGGCACCACCACCGCCACCGTGCTGGCCCAGTCCATCGTCCGCGAGGGCATGAAGTACGTGACCGCCGGCATGAACCCGATGGACCTGAAGCGCGGCATCGACAAGGCCGTCGTCGCCGTCGTCGAGGAACTGAAGAAGATCTCCAAGCCCTGCACCACCAGCAAGGAAATCGCCCAGGTCGGCTCCATCTCCGCCAACGCCGACACCTCCATCGGCGACATCATCGCCCAGGCCATGGACAAGGTCGGCAAGGAAGGCGTGATCACCGTCGAGGACGGCAAGTCCCTGGACAACGAACTGGAAGTCGTCGAGGGCATGCAGTTCGACCGCGGCTACCTGTCCCCCTATTTCATCAACAACCCGGACAAGCAGATCGCCGTCCTGGAGAACCCCTTCGTCCTGCTGCACGACAAGAAGATCTCCAACATCCGCGACCTGCTGCCGGTGCTGGAGCAAGTCGCCAAGGCCGGACGCCCCCTGCTGATCATCGCCGAGGACGTGGAAGGCGAGGCCCTGGCCACGCTGGTGGTCAACAACATTCGCGGCATCCTGAAGACCGTTGCCGTCAAGGCGCCGGGCTTCGGTGACCGTCGCAAGGCCATGCTGGAAGACATCGCCATCCTGACGGGCGGCACCGTGATCGCCGAGGAAGTCGGCCTCAGCCTCGAGAAGGCCACCCTGAAGGACCTGGGCCAGGCCAAGCGCATCGAAGTGGCGAAGGAGAACACCACGATCATCGACGGCGTCGGCTCCGAGGACGCCATCAAGGCCCGCGTCGCCCAGATCCGCACCCAGATCGAGGAGGCCACCTCCGACTACGACAAGGAGAAGCTCCAGGAGCGCGTGGCCAAGCTGGCCGGCGGCGTGGCGCTGATCAAGGTCGGCGCCGCCACCGAGGTCGAAATGAAGGAGAAGAAGGCCCGCGTCGAGGACGCGCTGCACGCCACCCGCGCCGCGGTGGAAGAGGGCATCGTCGCCGGCGGCGGCGTGGCCCTGCTGCGTGCCCGCCAGTCCGCCTCCGTCAAGGGCGACAACCACGACCAGGACGCCGGCATCAAGATCGTCCTGCGCGCCCTGGAACAGCCCCTGCGCGAGATCGTCGCCAACGCCGGCGACGAGCCCTCCGTGGTGGCCAACAAGGTGCTCGAGAACAAGGGCAACTACGGCTACAACGCCGCCACCGGCGAGTACGGCGACATGGTCGCGATGGGCGTGCTGGATCCCACCAAGGTCACCCGCACGGCGTTGCAGAACGCCGCGTCCGTGGCCAGCCTGATGCTCACCACCGACTGCATGGTGGCCGAACTGGTCGAGGACAAGCCGGCCGGCGGCATGCCTGGCGGCATGGGCGGCATGGGCGGCATGGGCGGCATGGGGATGGACATGTAATCGAC
>JAEUNJ010000222.1 GCA_016791145.1 Rhodocyclaceae bacterium
CGCCGATCACCTCGCCGGCGGTCGCATAGACCTTCACGGCCTCGACGATGGCCGGCATCAGGTTGTGGCGGTCGCCCTGGCGCGCCTCGGCATGCAGGCGGCGCAGCGCGGCGCCCACGGCTTGCTGGTCGCGGGTCTTCTTCCAGGCCGCCATCCGGTCGGCGATGGCCTCGCAGGCGCTGTCGTGGACCTCCTGGATGGGGATCTCGAAGTCTTCCTCGGGCGGGATGGCCAGGTGGTTCACGCCGACGACGAGGCGTTCCTTCGTATCCACCTCCCGGAACTTCCTGGCCGCCTCCTGCTGCAGCATGTCCTGGATGTAGCCCTTCCTGACGGCGGCGATCATGCCGCCCAGTTCCTGGATCTTTTCGTAGATCCTGTAGGCCTCGGCCTCCACCTCGTTGGTCAGCGCCTCGACGAAGTAGGAGCCGGCCAGCGGGTCCACCACGTCGGCGACGCCGGTCTCGACGGCCACGATGTGCTGGGTGTTGAGGGACATGCGGGCGGCCAGGGCGGAGGGCTCGGCGTAGGCGTTGTCCATGGTGGCGTTGTCGAGCGCCGTACAGCCGGCGATGGCGCCGGCCAGGGTCTGGATGGCGCAGCGGGCGATGTTGTTCAGGGGCTGCTGGTAGGTCATCGTCCGGCCGGAGGTGTGCACGGCGATCAGCAGCTGGCAGGACTTGTCCTTCTTCGCCCCGAACTCGTCCCGGGCCATGCGCGCCCACATGCGGCGCAGGGCGCGGATCTTGGCGATCTCCTCGAAGAAGCGGGTGCCGATGCTGGTCAGCTCGTAGGGCAGGGAGGCGACCTCGTCGAACGCGAAGCCGCGCTCGCGGACCAGCAGGCCGCAGAGTTCCTTCAGCATGGAGAGCTCGATGGCCAGGGCCTGGGCGTTGTTGCCGCCGGATTCCTGGAAGTGCTGGCTGATGATGCAGGCCCGCATGCGGATGCCGTTGCGCAGCACGTACTCCGAGGCGTCGAGGAACAGCTTCAGGTTCAGGTCGAAGGGCTGGACGTCCGTCTGCCCGAAGTAGTTCTCGAAGGGGGACTCCATGACGCTTCCATGGATTTGCCGGGGGTCGATGCCGCGCTTCTCGGCCAGGGCCACCACGTAGGCCAGCCGCAGCACCGTCGGCGCGCTGGAACCGAGCAGGGTGATGGACTGGCCGGTGAGGGGGATGTCCTCCATCAGCTCCTCGAACTCAAGCAGCGAGCAGCCCGGCCAGCCGAGGATGCCGGCCTCGCGGCGGCCAAGGGGGTGGTCGGGGTCGATGCAGTCGGAGAAGACCCGGTCGCTGATGACGCACATGCCGCCGCGCTGGCCCATTTCCCGGTAATTCTTCAGCACCTTGTTGGCGTCGCTGGAGGAGCCCAGGCCGGCCGTCATGCGCTGGGTCCACATGCGGCTGCGGTAGCCCTCGGCATGGTAGCCCCGGGTGTAGGGGAAGACGCCGGGGTCGCCCAGGTCCTTCCCGTAGTCGAAGCCGGGGACGTCTTCCGGCGTGTAGACGGGCTTGATCTTGTAGCCGTAATCGGTTTCTCGCTTCATGGGGCCTCCATCGGGGAACGGGGTGCGGGGTGGCGCAGCCTCCCCGGTGCGTCGGTGCCGGGGTCAGCGATCGTAATCATAAAACCAACCGAACGGTCGGTCAACTGCTGTTGCGGTGCATGGGTGCTGGTAAATAATCTTTCACTGTCACTGGGCGGAACGCGGGGTTCCGGTTGCAAGCGTCGGCAGGCTTAAAACAACCGTGCGGTCGTCGTTTGTTGCTATACTGGCCGCAGGCGTTGCCCGTCCGCGGAGCCGGGCGGCCCACCGATCCATCGTCCATGGAGGAGTCGCGGCATGAGCGCTGTCGGAACGATCCAGGCAACCGCCCCGCAGCCGGAAGCGGCGCGGCGCATCGACCCGGACCCCGGGGCCCTGGTGGAGGCGATCCGGGCCGGAGACGTGCGGGCCTGCGCCCGGCTGATCACCGGGATCGAGCGGGGGACGCCGGGCCTGGAGCCGGTGTTGCGGGAGCTGTACCGCCGGGGCGGCCGCAGCCGAGTCGTCGGCGTCACCGGCCCGCCGGGAGCCGGCAAGAGCACGCTGATCGACCGGATGATCGGCGGGTGGCGGGCCCGCGGCGCCACGGTGGCGGTACTCGCCATCGACCCCTCCAGCCCCTTCACCGGCGGCGCCGTCCTCGGCGACCGGCTGCGCATGGGCAGCCACGGCGGGGACCGGGGCGTCTTCATCCGCAGCATGGCCTCCCGCGGCCAGCTGGGCGGCCTGGCCCGGGCCGCCGGCGATGCCCTGACGGTGCTCGACGCCATGCCCTGGGACGTGGTCATCGTGGAAACGGTCGGCGTCGGCCAGAACGAGACGGACATCATGCGCCACGCCTCGGTGGTGGTGCTGCTGCAGACGCCCATGGGCGGCGACGACGTGCAGGCCTCGAAGGCCGGCATCACCGAGATCGGCGACATCTTCGTGGTGAACAAGAGCGACCATCCGGACGCGGCCCGCACGGCCCGCCACCTGCAGGAGATGATCGCCCTCAGCCACCGCCTGCACCTGGAGCGGCCCTGGGTGCCGCCGGTGGTGAAGACCCGGGCCACGGAGGGCGAGGGCGTCGGCGAGCTGATCGACCGGATCGGCGAGTGCTTCCAGGCCCTGGAAGGCGGTTCCTCCTTCGCCCGGGAGCGGCGCCTGGCCCGGGTCAGGCACCGGGTCGGCGAGATCCTCCGGGAGCAGTTCGAGAAGCGGGTTTCCGACGACGGCTCCCGGTGGCTGGACGCGCTCCTGGACCCCATCCTGCGCCGGGAGAACGATCCCCACACGGTGGCCGACCAGCTGTTCGCCCGGATGAAGCATTAGGGCGAATTGGCGCACTCGGGGTTGCAAAGGGGGCGTTCCGGGCCTGTCGGAATCTCACCGCAAAGGCGCGAAGGCGCAGAGGGTCGCAAAGAAGGCGAACGGCCCCAGTGGTATGCGATGGTTTTCGTGGGGGCGGCGTCCTCGCCGCGATGCAGCCGGAATCGGCCCGGTCGCGCCGGGGACGGCGCTCCCGCAAGGGGCCAGGGGGCGGGTCGGTTCCGTGGGACCGGTGCTGCTGCCCCCCTTCGACCTCAACCGGCCTTCATACCCCTCCGGTGCACGCGCACCGCCTTGGCCTCGTAGCGGGGCAGGGTGCCCTCGTCGTGGCATTCGACCTTCACCCGGATGCCCATGCGGGAGTGGATGGCGTGGCCCACCCGGTAGGAGAGGTCCTCCCTGCTGGCCTCCGCATCCCTCCGCCGCTCGATGGCGACGGTGATCTCCTCCAGCAGGTGGTGCTCGCCGTCGATGTAGATGTGCCAGGCCTCCTTGACGGCGCCTTCGGTCTCGGCGATCACGTCCTCCACCTGGGTCGGGAAGACGATGACGCCGCGCACTTTCAGCATGTCGTCGCTGCGGCCGATGATGCGGCCGATTTTCGGCAGTCCCCGGCGGCCGCAGGGGCAGTCGTAGGGGTGTTCGGACAGGCGCACCAGGTCCCGCGTGCGCCAGCGGACGACGGGGCTCGCGTCCCGCTCCAGGGTGGTCACCACCACCTCGCCCACCTCGCCCGGGCCCACGGGCTTCAGGGTGTGGGGATCGAGGACCTCGGTGATGATGGTGTCCTCGTTGATCAGGTGCATCTCGTCCACGTCGTGGGAGTGGGGGCAGGAGATGCCGATCACCGGCCCGCCGGCCTCGGTGGTGCCGTAGATGTTCTGGGCCAGGAAACCGGGCGGCAGGTCGGCCTCCAACTGGTCGCGGAAGGCCGCCGAGACGGACTGGCCGCCGAACAGGCCGACGCGCAGCTTCCACTCCCTGCGCGGGTCGATGCCCTGCTCCTTGGCCAGGTTCACCAGGGTCATCAGCCAGAGGGGAGAGAGGCTGCAGGCCGTGTAGGCGTGGTCGATCATCCACTTCGTCACCAGGTCGCCGCGCCCCGGGCCGAGGGGGAAGTTCACCGCGCCGTAGGCGGCGAGGCCCAGGTCCATGGACAGGCCGCCGATCCACAGGCCGTAGCCGTAGCCCTGGTAGACCCGGTCGCCGGGCAGCAGGCCGGCGGCGCGGAAGATGCGACACATCTGGTAGGGCAGGAGCTGCGTCATGTCCCGCTCGGTGAGGCCGAACATCACGGGCAGGCCCGTGGTGCCGGACGTGGCCACGAAGCGGCGGATCTCGGACAGCTCGCGGGTCAGCATCGGGAAGGGGTAGAGGGCCCGCAGGTCGGCCTTCTCCAGGGTCGGGGCCCGGGCCAGGTCGTCGAGGGTGCGCAGGTCCCGGGGTTCCATGCCGGCCTTGCGGAAATGGGCCATCCACTCGGGCGACTGCTGCAGCCGCCCGCCGAGCTGGCCGAGCTTCTGCTGCTGGAGTTGCCGGATGCCGTCCCGGTCGAGCTGCTCGACCTCGGGATGTTCGAACCTGAGCTTCTGATCCATGTGCTCCCCTCCTTGTCCTCGATCTTGGCCCGGCGCCTCGGATGCGCCTGTGCGGGGGGAGGATAATGAAAGCCGACCGAGCGGTCAACTTTTAGCGGGGTCCTTCGGCGGCTGGCCGCGCTTGCGCACCGCCGCATAGTCCATGTGGTCGAGGCCGTTCAGGAAGACCTCCGCGGCCAGCGCGCCCAGCTCGGCGGGCGGCATGCGGCCGCCGGCCGAATACCAGTGGTCGGTCCAGTTCAGCATGCCGAAGAAGAGCATGACCAGCGGCCTCGCGTAGTCTTCGTGCTTGGCGAGCCCGGGCTGGATGCCGAGCAGCAGGCGCTCCACCGAGCGCACCATGCGACGCTCGCTGGCGATGACGAATTCCCGGTCCTTGGGGTCCAGGGAGCCGATCTCGTTGAGCAGCACCGTGTTCTCGTTCCGGGAGGCGGGGCGGGTGTAGCTCTCCACCAGCATCCGCGTGAATGCCAGGAGTTTCTCCCGAGGCGGGTCCGAGCTGTTCAGGGCCGTGTCCACCACGTCGGAGACCACCTCCAGGTGCTGGACCAGCATGTCCCGGAGGATCTCGTTCTTGGTGTCGAAGTAGTGGTAGATGCCCGCCTTGGAGAGGCCCGCCGCCGCCGCGATCTCGTTGATCGAGGTGCTGGCGAAGCCCTTCTCCGCGAACAGCCTGGCCGCCGATTCGAGGATGGTCTGCTTGATGCTGTCGTAGTCCTGCGATCTGGTCCTGGCCATGGCCGCCCTTCCGCTTCGCCCGCCGCAGCGGGACATCGCCATCGATTGTATCCGCAAGCGGACCGCCCACCAACCGCTCCCGCTGATTAGTTGACCGAACGGTCGGCCGGCGTTAATCTGGGTATTCGTCGCGGGGCCCGTGGGTTCCCTTGCCGCGCGCTCCGTGCGCCGACGGGCCCGGCGGTCCGAAGCAACCAACCGGAGGAGAAGACCCATGTGGATCAGGAAACTGCTGCTCGCCGCCCTGGGCGTCGCGGGCGTGGCCGGCACCGTCCAGGCCGAGATCAAGGTCGGCGTCATGTACTCGGCCACGGGGCCGGGGGCTTCCGTCGGCATGCCCCAGCAGCGCCTGCTGCCCGCCATGCCCACGACGGTGGGCGGCGAGCCGGTGCGCTATATCGAGCTGGACGACGGTTCCGACACCACGGCGGCGGCGAAGAACGCCGCCAAGCTGACCGCCGAGGCCGGCGTGGACGTGATCGTCGGGCCCTCGCTCACCACCAGTTCCCTGGCCGTGCTGGACGTGATCGCGGAGAGCGGCACGCCGATGATCAGCATGGCCGCCGGCGCGGCCATCGTGGAACCCCTGGACGCCAAGCGCCAGTGGGCCTTCAAGACGCCCCAGAGCGACGGCATGATGGCCGAGCTGATCGCCGACCACATGGTGCGCAGCGGCGCCAAAAGGGTGGCCTTCATCGGCCTCAACGACGCCTACGGCGAGGGCTGGTGGAAGGTGTTCAGCAAGCTGGCCGAGGCCCGCAAGCTGGAGGTGGTGGCCAGTGAACGCTACGCCCGTACCGACACGGCGGTGACCGGCCAGGTGCTGAAGGCGATGGCGGCGAATCCGGACACGGTGTTCATCGCCTCCTTCGGCACGCCGGCGGTGCTGCCCCAGTCCGCCCTCGCGGAGCGCGGCTACAGGGGCCGGGTCTACCAGACCCACGGCATCGCCAACAACGACTACCTGCGGGTGGGCGGCAAGACGGTGGAGGGCACCCTGGTGCCGGCCGGCCCCGTGCTGGTGGCCGAGCAGCTTCCCGCCGACCACCCGGCCCGCAAGCCGGGCATGGAGTTCGTCGCCAAATACGAGGCCCTGCCCGGGGCCGGCGTGCGTTCGACCTTCGCGTCCTACCTGTGGGATGCGGTGCTGATCCTCGACAAGGCGATCCCCGTGGCGGTCAAGCAGGCGAAGCCGGGCAGCAAGGAGTTCCGCAAGGCCCTGCGCGATGCCATTGAGAACGTCAAGGACGTCCAGGGCGCCAACGGCGTCTATGGCATGAGCAAGACCGACCACATCGGCCTGGACAACCGCGCCCGGGTGATGGTGCAGATCGTGGATGGCAAGTGGAAGTACCTTCCCTGAACCGCCCGGCCCGGCGGGCGCACCGCGCCGGCCGCTGAGAAGGCCCTCCACCCCGCCGGCTTCCCTCGCGCCACGGGCCGGCGGGGGGGCGGACGACCGCCCGGCGCGCCCGGCGCGGGGATCGTTCGTCCCGGAGCCGCGCCGATGCCGCTTGCGTGGCCGCACTGCCTCGGTTCCAATGGAGCCTCTGCCGGTCCGGGGCTTTCCCGCATCCGGCCCGCGGACGGGAGCGCATGATGACGAACGGAAAGAAGCCGGTGGCCGTGCAGGCGGCCGAAATCCCCTTGCGGGCGACGTCCTCCAACTATCCGGAGCCCTTCGCCTCGCGCATGGGCGGCCGGGAGAAGCGCCCGCTGGGCGATTTCTTCGGCCTCGCCAACTACGGCGTGAATCTCACGCGGCTGCCGCCCGGGGCCCGCTCCGCCCTGCGCCATTCCCATGCGCGTCAGGACGAGTTCATCTACGTGCTGGCCGGGCATCCCACGCTGCACACGGATGCCGGTCAGACCGTCCTGTCGCCCGGCATGTGCGCCGGCTTCCCCGCAGGGACGGGCGACGCCCACTGCCTCTCCAACGACTCGGACGGCGACGTGCTCTACCTGGAGGTGGGCGACCGGATCCCCGGCGACGGGGTCGTCTATCCGGATGACGACCTGGCGGCCCGCCGCGTCGAGGACCGGTGGCGCTTCTTCCACAAGGACGGAACGCCCTACGACTGAGTCGGGCCGGCGGGCTGGTGCCCGCCGGCGAGCCGGTCCAGCCCGAAGGTCCGGGCGAGCTTGCGATCCAGGAAGCCGGTGGGCAGCCAGCGCTGCAGGAAGGGGAAGCGGAAGCTGTGCGGGCCGGCCCGGAAGATGGCCGGCGGGTTCGGGGCGAGGACGGCATCCACGGTTCGCCGCGCGAATTCGGAGGCAGGCATGGCGCCCTTTTGGGAGGCCATGGCGCGGCCCCGGACCTGGCGCGCCATGGGGCCGTAGATCGAGCCTTCCGGCAGCACGAGATTGCGGGTGCCGGTCTCGCCGATGCTGGAGACGACGGCTCCGGGCTGCACGGTGACGACCCGGATGCCGAAGGGCGCCAGTTCCAGGCGCAGGGCATCCGAGAGTGCATGGAGGGCGGCCTTGCTGGCGCAGTAGGCGCCCGCGAAGGGAGTGGTGAGCAGGCCGGAGACGCTGCCCACGTTCACGATGCGGCCGTCGCGCCGGGCCAGCATCAGGGGCAGGAAGGCCCGCGCCACCTGGACCGGTGCGATGACGTTGGTCTCGAACTGGCGGCGCAACGCCGCCGCGTCCAGGTCCGCCGCGGCGCCGAAGAGCCCGAATCCGGCATTGTTCACCAGCACGTCGAGGCGCCCGTGGCGCTCCCGGACGGCGGCGACGACGCCGGCGATGCCCGGCGCGTCGTCCACGTCCAGCGCATGGGTCTCGATGCCGGCCGCGGCCAGGGGCGCCAGGCTCTCCACCCGCCGGGCGGTGGCGATCACGTGCATCCCGCGGCCGTGGAACTCGGCGGCCAGCGCGGCGCCGATGCCGCTGGAACAGCCTGTGACGAGGACGATGGCGCTCATGGGACGACTCCCTTCATTCGATGCGTGGCATGCCGGAACCTTACCGCAGGCCGGCGCAATGCGGTGGAGGCGGCGCCGAAGGAGGTGCGGGAAATGCGGGTCGGGCAGGGAGGCCGGCCCTCGTGTGCCAAGGGATATCCCCCGAGCCCTCTGTGTCCTCCGTGGTGAGAATGCCGTTGGCTTTTCAACAGGGTCGGCATCGGAGCTCAGACGCCGTCGCGCTTCGATTGTCCGGTCTCGACCATCCCCCGGACCTTTTCGGACAGGCGTGCGGCTTCCTGCTCGTCCATCTTGCCGCCCAGGTTGGAGGGCGGCTTCAGGATGCCCCGCTGGGCGCCGGGGCGGGCGGCGATGGCGTCGATCCAGCGGCGCAGGTGCGCGAAGCCATCCACGGATACGCCGGACCAGGCGTGGGTGCGGACCCAGGCCCAGTTGGCGATGTCGGCGATGGAGTAGTTGCCGGCCAAGTACTCGTTGTTGGCCAGGTGGCCGTCCAGCACCCGCAACAGGCGCGACACCTCTCCCTGGTAGCGGTCGATGGCCGGCTGGATCTTCTCGGGGAAGTAGCGGAAGAAGACGTTGGCCTGGCCCATCATGGGGCCGATGCCGCCCATCTGGAACATCAGCCACTGGATCACCCGGGAACGCCCCCTGGGGTCGGCGGGCATCAGGCGCCCGGTCTTCTCGGCCAGGTAGATGAGGATGGCCCCGGACTCGAAGACGGCGAAGCCGTCCGCGTCGTGGTCGATGATGGCCGGGATGCGGCCGTTGGGGTTGATGCGCAGAAACCAGGGCTCCTTCTGCTCGTTGGCGGAGAGATTCAGGACCCGCATCTCGTAGGGGAGTTCAAGTTCCTCCAGCGCGATGGAGACCTTGTGCCCGTTGGGGGTGGCGGCGGTGAAGAGTTCGATCATGGGTAGGCTCCGATGGGGGAAGGTGCCGGGGCCGGGCGAAAAAAAGGGCGCCCGGCGGCGCCCTTTCCTTCATGCCGGGTGCAGTCCCCCGGCGTGATGCGCGGACCTCAGGCGAAGTTCCGCTCGGCGAAGGACCAGTTGGCCAGGTTGTTCAGGAAGGTCTCGACGAACTTGGGACGCAGGTTCCGGTAGTCGATGTAGTAGGCATGCTCCCAGACGTCGATGCAGAGCAGGGCCTTGTCGCCGGTGGTCAGCGGGGTGCCGGCGGCGCCCATGTTCACGATGTCCACGGAACCGTCGGCCTTCTTGACCAGCCAGGTCCAGCCGGAGCCGAAGTTGCCGACGGCGGAGGCCTGGAAGGCCTTCTTGAACTCGTCGAAGGAACCCCACTTCCTGTCGATGGCCGCGGCCAGGGCGCCGGAGGGCGCGCCACCGCCGCCGGGCTTCAGGCAGTTCCAGAAGAAGCTGTGGTTCCAGACCTGGGCGGAGTTGTTGTAGATGCCGCCGGCCGGGGCCTTCCTGACGATGGCTTCCAGGTCCAGGTTTTCGTACTCGGTGCCCTTGATCAGGTTGTTCAGGTTGGTCACGTAGGCCTGGTGGTGCTTCGCGTAGTGGTACTCGAAGGTCTCCTTGGACATGTGGGGGGCCAGGGCGTCCATGGCGAAGGGCAGGGGAGGCAGGGTGTGTTCCATGTGGGGTTCTCCTTGGTGTGTTGGGCAGGCTAACTTGAGTAGTTTAGTCGGGAATTATCGTCCTGACAAGTCTCAGGGTTTTTCCGGGGTAGCGGCGAGCACCCGGGCGGTGGCTTCGCCGCGATGGAAACGCAGGTTCAGTTCTTCGCCGGGCGCCAGCCGGGCCGCGTCGGAAACCACCCGCCCCCGGGCGTCGCGGACGATGCCGTAGCCCCGGGAGAGCACCGCCGCGGGATTCAGGGAGTCCAGCGCCGCGCCGGCCCGGTCCAGCCGGTGGGCGATGCCGGCGAGGCGGCCGCGGGCGGCGGAGGCGAGGGCCTGGGCGGCCAGGTCCAGGCGGCCGCGCCAGGGGTCGGCGCGGGGCCGGCGGGCGGCCAGGCGCCGGTCCAGGTCCCGGCAGCGGGCGAGGATTTCCTGCTGGTGCCGGTAGCGGGCCGCCGCCAGCCGGGTGGCCAGGAGGTCCAGCGCCTGCCCTTGCTGCGCCAGGCGGCGGGCGGGGTGCACCAGGCCCCGGGCGGCCAGGTCCAGGCGCTGTTCCAGGTTGCGCAGCCGCCGGTTCAGGCGCTCTCCCATGGCCTGTTCCAGGGGCGCCAGGCGGGCCGCCGCCTCGACCCAGCCGGCAGTGGCCAGTTCGGCCGCGGCCGTGGGCGTGGCGGCCCGCAGGTCGGCCACGAAGTCGGCGATGCTGGTGTCCGTCTCGTGGCCGACGCCGGAGACCACGGGGATCGGACAGGCGGCGACGGCCCGGGCGACGACCTCCTCGTTGAAGGACCAGAGGTCCTCCAGGCTGCCGCCGCCGCGCACCAGCAGCAGCAGGTCGCACTCGGCGCGGCGGCCGGCCAGGGCCAGGGCATCGGCGATCTGCCGGCCGGCCCCTTCGCCCTGCACCGGCGTGGGATAGAGGACCACCGGCAGGTGGGGGGCGCGCCGTTGCAGGGCGGCGAGCACGTCGCGCAGGGCTGCCGCCTGGGGCGAGGTGACGATGCCGATCCGCCGGGGCAGGGCGGGCAGGGGCCGCTTGCGGGTGGCGGCGAACAGCCCTTCGGCCTCGAGCCCGCGGCGCAGGCGCTCGTAGGCCTCGAACAGGCTCCCGACGCCAGCCTGGCGCAGGTTTTCCACGATGAGCTGGAAGTCGCCGCGCGCCTCGTAGAGGCTCACCAGGGCGAGGGCCTCCACGCGCATGCCGTTCTCCAGCCTCCAGGGCAGGGCCTGGGCCCGGTTGCGGAACATCGCGCAGCGCACCTGGGCCTGGTCGTCCTTCAGCGTGAAATAGACGTGGCCCGAGGTGGCGCGGGTCAGGTTCGAGGTCTCACCGGCCACCCAGAGGAGGGGAAAGCGGGCCTCCAGGGTCTCCCGCGCGGCCCGGACCAGGGCCGACACGGGAATGACATCCATGCTCATGGGGGAATTGGCCGCAGATGGGGGATGGAAGGGCGGTGGAAGGCGGGCGGATGGCGGCGAAATTTAGCACGATCCACAGGTTCGTCCGGGATTCCGGACCATTGGGGCGATCGGCCGGAATCCCGCGAGGCCTCGTGTAACTATATGTTTTGTATATAGAAAAAAATTGCCTAATTTCGCGGCCACGGAAAAAATCCTTGCCCGTGGGCAAGATAGCGCCGCGCCGCCGCAGTTTTCCACAAGATTATCCACAGATTCTGTGGACAAGAATCCGCAACGCCGGCGGGTGGTAATCTTCGGCCGGATTTCCCTCGGACGCGCACCGTGTCGGCCTTTCCGGTCCCCCTCGATTCGCCTTTAGTTATACGTCTGCTGGGCGAGGCCCTGGACAGCGGCCTCGCCGCCCGCGGGGCCGTCCGGGCCATCGAGCTGCTCGGGTCGGGCGACGCCTTCTGGGGCGGCCTCGACCTGCCGGAGTTGCGCCGCATGGCGGAGGCGGGGAACCCCGGCGCGCAGGCCGAACTGGCCTGGCGCTGGGCGGTGGGCAAGGGGCTGGCCCGGTCGGCCCGGGAGGCAGTGGTGTGGGCGGCGCGCAGCGCCGAGGCCGGCACGCCGGCCGGGGAGGCGGTGCTGGGCTGGCTGCTCTACCACGGCCAGGGCCTGCCCCGGGACCTGGCCGAGGCCTGGCGCCTCTTCGACCAGGCATCCCGCGGCGGCGACCTGCGGGGCACCACCTGGTCGGGGCTTTGCCTCCTGCGCGGCGACGGCGTGACCCGGGACCCGGCCGCGGCGCGGCGCCGTTTCCTGGCCGCCGCCGGCCAGGGGGGGCGCGCCGCCCAGTACTGGCTCGGCCGCTGCCTCTACTTCGGCGAAGGCGGCGAGCGGGATTTCGATGCCGCCGTCCGCTGGCTGCGGGAGGCCGACGTCCAGGGTCACGGGCGGGCGGCGGACCTGCTGGCCCGCTGCCTGTTCTTTGGCCGCGGCACCGCCCAGGACCGACCGGCGGCCGTGGACAGGTGGCGCGCCGCGGCCGGCGAGGGCATCCCGTCGGCCATGTATTGTCTGGCCCTGTGCCTGCTCGCCGGGGTCGGCGTGGAGGCCGACCCCGCCGGGGCGGCGGAGTGGCTGCGCCGGGCGGCGGCGGCCCGCATCCCGGGCGCCATGTATCTGCTCGGCCACTGCCTGGCCCATGGAATCGGCATGCCGGCGGACGCGGAGGGGGCGGCGGACTGGTATCGCCGGGCGGCGCGGCGCGGCCATCGGGAGGCCCAGTACGAACTGGCGGAGCGGCTGGCCTTCGGCGGACCGCGGCCCGACCGGGAACAGGAGGAGGCCCTGCGCTGGTACCGGGCGGCGGCCCGCCAGGGCCACGCCGGGGCCCGGTTGAAGCTCGGACACGCCTACCGGTGGGGGGACGGCGTGGTGGAGAACAAGACCCTGGCGGTCGCCTGGTACCGCCGCGCCCTGGCCGCCGGGGAGCCGGCCGCGGCGGTCTGGCTGGGGGAATGCCTGGAGCGCGGGGAGGGCGTCGCCCGGGACCCGGAAGCGGCCCTGGCCCTCTACAGGACCGGCGCGGATGCCGGGGACCCGCACGCCCTCGCCGAACTGGGGCGCTGCCTGATCGCGGGACCGGACGGTGCGGGGGCGGCGGAGGCCCGCGCGCGGGGCGAGGCCCTGCTCAAGGCGGCGGCGGAGCAGGGCTGGAGCCCGGCCCTGGCGGAACTGGAGCGGCACTGGTTCGAGACCGGGGAAAGGCTGATGGCATCCGGGAACGAGGCGTCCCGGGCGGAGGCGGCGGCCTGCTTCCGGCGGGCGGGGGAACTCGGCCACCGGCGCGCCGCCTTCTATCACGGGGAATGCCTGCGTCATGGAATCGGGGTGCCGGCGGACCTGGCCCAGGCGGTGGTCTGGTACCGGCGGGCCGCGACGCTCTTCGACGCCAAGCTGGCCCTGGGCGACATGTATTACTACGGCCAGGGCGTGCCGGCGAGCTTCCGGGAGGCCCTGCGCTGGTACCGGGAGGCGGTGCGCCAGCAGGACGACGCCTACGCCCATTACTGCTACGGCTATTGCCTGTTCCACGGCCAGGGGGCCCCGGCGGACCGGCGGGAGGGCGCCCGCCACCTGCGCCAGGCGGCGGCCAAAGGGCATCCCGAGGCGGGCTTCGAACTGGGGCTGGCCTATTACCGGGGCGACGGCCTCGTCCGCTCGCCCCGCCAGGCCATGAAATGGCTGCGCGTCGCCGCCGGGCACGGGCATCCGGAGGCCCGGGCCTTCCTGGAGCGGGTGCAAAGGGAGCCGAAGCTCAATTAGCGGCCGGTCAGTCGGCGAGGGTTTCCAGCCGCTGCCGGATTTCCGCGATCTCGCCGTCGAGCCGGACGGCCATCTCCGCCAGCAGGTCCCGGCCCTGCCGGGCGGCGACGCGCTGAGCCTGGAACAGCTCGTAGAGCCGCGAGGCGAAGACCGCTTCCAGTTCCCGCTGCAGGGTCGCCAGGCGGCTGCGCAGGCGCATCACCTGGGCTTCCAGCACGGTGCCCTCGCCGGCGTCGTCCGGGCCGGCGGGCCCGCTGCCGCGCCGCCCCTCCTGCCACAGGGCAAGGACCTCCTCCAGGGCGGCCCGGTCGCCGCGCCGGTAGGCGCGGTTGGCCTCGGCCATGAGCTGGGTCCGCCAGGCCCGGTCGTCGTCGTCCCGGGCCCGGTCCGGATGGATGCGCTGTGCGATGCGGCGGAAGAGCCGTTTCAGGTCGGCGGCGGGCCGGAACGGCGCCGCGCCGGCGGCCTCGTCGCGGGTCTCCTGGAAGCGCCTGTATTCCTCCTGGGAACGCTCGGCCCGGCCGCGCGCCTCGTCGGCGGCGCGCCGGGCATCGCCGGTGCCGGGGGCCGTCCCGGCCTCGCGGGAGAAGTCCTGCCGGTCCGCCCGCTCGGCGGCGCGCAGGGCCAGCTTGGCCTGCAGGGCATCCAGTTCCACCAGGCGGCTGCCGACGACCTCGTAGTAGCGCTGGGAAAAGGGCGCCATCTCCCCCTGGACGGTGGCCAGCTCCAGTTCCAGTTCACCCACCTCCCGGCTCAGGGCCTCCAACTCGAGGCGCAGGCGCTGTTCCCGGCCGACGGCGCGCGGCGGCGCCGTGCGCGGGCCCGGCGGGCGGAGGATAAGCCGGCGTGCGGACTCCCCGGCGGGCCAGGCGTCGGCGGCGGCGAGGACCAGCCAGTCGGCGGCGCTCCCGTCCTGCATGGCGCGTCGGGGCCCCATGGCGAGCACGGGAAACAGGCCGCCCAGGACGGCGGGCCAGTCGTCGCCGCGGCCGTGGGCGGCCCAGGCCTGGCAGCGCGCCCAATCGTCCGCCCGCGCCTCCAGCCGCAGCCGTGCCCCTTGCCAGGCTGCGGCCAGCGGCGCCGGCTCCTCGGCGTCCCGGGCGAGGCGGCTGCGCAGCAGGGAGAGGGTGGCGCGGGCGGCGATGCCGGCGGCGAAGTCCGCGTCCGGCAGCAGCAGGCACAGGGGGCGGATGGCCAGGTCCAGGGCCTGGGACAGGGGGCCCAGCCATTCGTCATCGGGGAGGACGATCTTCAGGCGGGCCCCGGCGAGGACCGCATCCAGAGCCAGGGCCGCCAGGTCCTCGACGGGCGCCTCCGGCAGGTCCCGGGCGCCGGGCGGGCCACCGGGGGGCGTCGATTCCAGGAGGGTTCGCCACGCCCGGGAATGGACGGTCCCGTGGTGGTAGGAGGACATGCCGGGATTTTAGAGCCTATTCCGGGGATCGCGCCCGGGCGGAACTGCTGAAATTGGGCGTCCGCGCCGCGCGCCGGGCGGGCCGCCTTGCCGAATCGGGTCGGTCAGGCTAGAGTGCGCGGCTGTCCGTTCTCCGCATCCCTGTCGAGGAGCCAAGCTTGTTCGCGATACTCCAGGCCGCCGGCTGGCCCATCTGGCCGCTTCTGCTTGCATCCATCATCGCCGTGGCCCTGATCATCGAGCGCTTCACGGCGCTGCGCCGGAGCAGGATCCTGCCGCCGGGCCTGCTGACCGCAGTGGTCAACGAATTCCGCCAGAAGGGCGTCAGCGAAGAGATGATCCGCCGCCTGGAGACCCACTCGCTCCTCGGACGCGTGTTCGCGGCGGGGCTGGCCAACGTGAAGAATCCCCGGGAGGTGATGCGGGAGGCCATCGAGGAGGCGGGGCGCTCCGCGGCCATGGAACTGGAACGCTTCCTCACCAGCCTGGGCACCATCGCCTCCATCAGCCCGCTGATGGGGCTGTTCGGCACGGTGGTCGGCATGATCGAGATCTTCGGCTCGCCGACGGCCACCGGCAACAACCCGCAGATCCTCGCCCACGGCATCTCCGTCGCCCTCTACAACACGGGCTTCGGACTGATCATCGCCATCCCGAGCATGATCTTCTACCGCCATTTCCGGGCCCTGGTGGAGCACCTGCTGGTGGAGATGGAACAGCAGGCCGTGAAGCTCGTGGAAGTGGTCCACGGCGAGCGCAACTGAGCGGGGTCCGCCGATGAATTTCCAGCGCGGCCGGATGCGCGAGGATCCGGAGATCAACCTGATCCCGATGATCGACGTGCTGCTGGTGATCCTGATCTTCCTGATGATCACCACCACCTATTCGAAGTTCGCCGGCCTCGAGATCAACCTTCCCACGGCCGACACCCAGGCCGCCGCGGAGCAGTCCAACGAGGTGAATGTCGTGGTGACGGCCGGCGGCGAAGTCCTGGTGAACCGCAGTCCGGTGGGCGGGCGCGACGTGGCGGCGATCGTGGCGGCGCTCAAGCGCGCATCCACCGGCGCCAAGGATCCCGTCGTGATCATCAACGCCGACGCCAAGGCGACCCACCAGAGCGTCGTGGACGTGATGCAGGCGGCCCAGCAGGCCGGCCTTTCCCACATCTCCTTTGCGACGCAGCAGACCCAGCGCTGAACGCCTGCTGACGGCTGCCTGGCGGGGCCGCGGCCTCCTCTCCACCCTGCTCGTCCCGGTCTCCTGGCTCTTCGCGGCGGCGGCGGGCCTGCGCCGCGGCCTCTACCGCCGCGGCTGGCTGGCCAGCCACCGGCTGCCGGTGCCGGTGGTGGTGGTCGGCGGCATCGTCGCCGGGGGAACCGGCAAGACGCCCCTGATCGTATTCCTGGCGGAGGCGCTGCGGGCCCTGGGGTGCCGGCCCGGCATCGTGAGCCGGGGCTACGGAGGCCGCGCGACGGTACCGCGGATGGTGCCCCCCGACGCGGATCCGGCGGAGGCCGGCGACGAGCCGGTGCTGATCCGGCGGCGGACCGGCTGCCCGGTGGCGGTCGGGGCCGATCGCGTGGCCGCCGGCCGGGAACTGCTGCGCCGGCACCCGGACAGCGATCTGCTGCTCTGCGACGACGGCCTGCAGCACTACCGCCTGCGCCGCGACCTGGAGATCGCCGTGGTGGACGGGCGGGGGGCCGGCAACGGCCGCCGGCTGCCGGCCGGTCCCCTGCGCGAGCCGCCGTCGCGGCTGGCCGGCGTCGATGCCATTGTCCTGAACGGCGGCGACGCCGGGTGCCCGGAGGGTGCCGGGCCCTGCTTCCGCATGAGGCTGTCGGGCGACGCCTTCCACCGCCTCGACGACCCGGGTGCGGCGCGGCGGGCGGAGGATTTCGCCGGCGAATCCCTGGTGGCCCTGGCCGGCATCGGCGATCCGTCGCGGTTCTTCTCCCACCTGCGCGGGCTGGGCCTGCGCTTTTCGGAGCGGGCGTTCCCGGACCACCACGCCTATGCCGGCGGCGATCTCGCGTTCGCGGCCGACGGCATCCTGACCACCGAGAAGGACGGGGTAAAATTGGCGCGCCTCGCCCCGGCCGCGGGTCGGCCGCCCATCTGGGTGCTGCCCGTGACCGCCGCGGTGGAACCCGACCTCGCCCGCCTTATCCTGGAGAAACTGGATGGACGCCCGCCTGCTTGAGATCCTCGTCTGCCCCCTCTGCAAGGGCCCCCTCGATTACCGCAAGGCGCCCGGCGAACTGGTGTGCAAGGCCTGTCGCCTGGCCTATCCGATCAAGGACGACATTCCCGTCATGCTGGAGGACGAGGCCCGCGGCCTGGCGCCCGAGGAAGACTGACGGGCGACCGCCATGGGCTTCCACGTCGTCATACCGGCCCGCTACGCCTCCACCCGGCTGCCGGGCAAGCCCCTGGCGGACATCGGCGGGCGGCCCATGGTCGTCCGGGTCGTGGAGGCCGCCCTGGGCAGCGCGGCCGCCGACGTCACCGTGGCGACGGACGACGACCGGGTCCGCGACGCCGTATCCGCCCATGGCCACCGGGCGGTGATGACCCGGATGGATCATCCCAGCGGCACCGACCGGATCGCCGAGGTGGCGGAACGGATGGGATGGGCCGACGGGGACATCGTCGTGAACGTCCAGGGGGACGAACCGCTGATCGATCCCCGCCTCGTCGATGCGGTGGCGTCGGCGCTGGAGGGCGACCCCGGGGCGGCCATCGCGACCGCCGCCCACCGCATCGGGACCGCGGCGGACTTCCTGAATCCCAACGTGGTCAAGGTGGTGACCGACGCCGCCGGGCGGGCCCTGTACTTTTCCCGGGCGCCGATCCCGTGGCCGCGGGACGATTTCGCGGCCGGCAAGGACGCCATGCCGGCGGATTTCGCTGCACTGCGCCATGTGGGGATATATGCATATCGGGTCGGCTTCCTGCGCCGCTACGGCCGGATGGCGCCGGCCCCCTGCGAGACCTGGGAATCCCTGGAACAACTTCGCGCCCTCTGGCACGGACAGGCGATCCGGGTGATCGAGTGCGCCGACCCTCCCGCGGCGGGGGTGGATACGCCCGAAGATCTGGCGCGGGTACGCGCCCTCCTCGCGGCATCGACGCAGGACCGTCAATGAGGCGGTTTTTCCGCACGCTCAATTAGCATGCGGTATTGCCTCATTGGAAGTTCCATTAGGCTTTGCTGATGTTTGGGATTATGTTTCAGGCGGTGGGAGTGGATCCAGATAAATCAATATAATCCATCCATTAGCTACCGAAGGAAAATGCATGCGACTGATCCTTTTGGGCCCCCCCGGTGCGGGCAAGGGCACTCAAGCCAATTTCATCAAGGAAAAATTCGGCATCCCGCAGATCTCCACCGGCGACATGCTCCGGGCGGCGGTCAAGGCGGGCACGGCGCTCGGCCTGGAAGCAAAGAAGGTGATGGACGCGGGCGGCCTGGTTTCCGATGAAATCATCATCGGGCTCGTCAAGGACCGCCTGACCCAGCCGGACTGCGCCCAAGGCTACATGTTCGACGGCTTTCCGCGCACGATTCCCCAGGCCGAGGCCATGAAGGCGGCCGGCGTGCCCATCGACTACGTGCTCGAGATCGACGTGCCGGACGCGGAGATCATCAGCCGCATGAGCGGCCGGCGTGCCCATCTCGCCTCGGGCCGCACGTATCACGTGAAGTTCAATCCGCCCAAGGTCGAAGGCAAGGACGACGTAACCGGGGAACCCCTGGTCCAGCGGGACGACGACAAGGAGGAAACCGTGCGCAAGCGCCTCTCCGTCTACCATGCCCAGACGGAGGCCCTTGTGAACTACTACGGGGAGTGGGCGAAGAACGGCGAGGCGGGGGCACCGCGTTACCGCCGGATCGACGGCCTCGGAGCAGTGGAGGACATTCGCGCCCGCGCGTTCGCTGCATTGGCCTGAGGGGGGAATCATGGCAACCAAAAAGATGAATGCGTTCTATGCCCAGTCGGGCGGCGTGACCTCGGTCATCAACGCCTCGGCCTGTGGCGTCATCGAGACGGCCCGCCAGCACAAGGACCGCATCGGCAAGGTCTATGCGGGCCGCAACGGCATCATCGGCGCGCTGACCGAGGACCTGATCGACACCTCGAAGGATTCGGCCGCGGCCATCGCGGCCCTGCGCCACACGCCTTCCGGGGCCTTCGGCTCCTGCCGCTACAAGCTGAAGGGCCTGGACCAGAACCGCCGCGAATACGAGCGCCTGATCGAGGTCTTCAAGGCCCACAACATCGGCTACTTCTTCTACAACGGCGGCGGCGATTCGGCCGATACCTGCCTGAAGGTCTCCCAGCTCGGCGAGTCCCTGGGCTACCCGATCACCGCGGTGCACGTGCCGAAGACGGTGGACAACGACCTGCCGATCACGGACAACTGCCCGGGCTTCGGCTCCGTGGCCAAGTACGTGGCCGTGTCCACGCTGGAGGCGAGCTTCGACGTGGCTTCCATGGCCAAGACTTCCACCAAGGTCTTCATCCTGGAGGTGATGGGCCGCCATGCCGGATGGATCGCCGCGGCCGGCGCCCTGGCCTCCACGGCGAAGCGGGAAATCCCCATCGTGATCCTCTTCCCCGAGGTGGCCTTCAACAAGGAGAAGTTCCTGGCCAAGGTGGGCGCCCTGGTCAAGAAGTTCGGCTACTGCACGGTGGTGGCCTCCGAGGGCGTCAAGGGTGCCGACGGGGCCTTCCTGTCCGACCAGGGCCTGCGCGACGCCTTCGGCCACGCGCAACTGGGCGGCGTGGCGCCGGTGATCGCGGGCATGGTCAAGGACGGCCTGGGGCTCAAGTACCACTGGGGCGTCGCCGACTACCTGCAGCGCGCCGCCCGCCACATCGCCGCGAAGACGGACGTGGCTCAGGCCTACGCGACCGGCAAGGCCGCCGTGGAACTGGCGCTCAAGGGACGCAACTCGGTGATGCCGGCCATCAAGCGGGTCTCCGACAAGCCCTACAAGTGGAAGATCGAGGTGGCGGAACTGAAGGACGTGGCGAACCGCGAGAAGTTCATGCCCCGGGACTTCATCACCGCCGACGGCTTCGGCATCACGGAGAAGTGCCGCCGCTATCTGGCGCCGCTGATCGCCGGGGAGGACTTCCCGCCCTTCCGGGACGGGCTTCCGAACTACGTGGTCCTCAAGAACGTCGCCGTGCCGAAGAAGCTGAAGGGGGATTTCAAGGTCTGACCGTCGGCGGGAATTCAAGGCGCGCCGCAAGGCGCGCTTTCATTTGAGCCCCCCCGGGGGCGCGGGTTTCAACATCAACTGAAGGAGGGAGTGAATGTCCACCGGACTGTTATTCGCGCTGATCTGTGCCGTGGCGGCCATCGCCTACGGCTGGATCACGGCCCAATGGATCGTCGGCCAGCCCACCGGCAACGACCGCATGCGGCAGATTTCCGCCGCGGTACAGGAAGGCGCCCAGGCCTACCTGAAGCGCCAGTACACGACCATTGCGATGGTCGGCGTCGTCCTGGCCATCGTCATCGCCATGTTCCTGGGCATGTCCACCGCCATCGGCTTCGTGATCGGCGCGGTGCTGTCCGGCGCCGCCGGCTTCATCGGCATGAACGTCTCCGTGCGCGCCAACGTGCGCACCGCCGAGGCGGCCCGCACCGGCCTCAACGAGGCCCTCAACGTCGCGTTCAAGGGCGGCGCCATCACCGGCATGCTGGTGGTCGGCCTGGGCCTGCTGGGCGTCGCCGGCTACTACGCCATCCTGAAGATGACGGCCGGCCCCAACGCCACGGTGGAGGCCCTGGTGCATCCGCTGGTCGGCCTGGGCTTCGGCTCCTCCCTGATCTCCATCTTCGCGCGTCTGGGCGGCGGCATCTTCACCAAGGGCGCCGACGTGGGCGCCGACCTGGTGGGCAAGGTGGAAGCCGGCATCCCCGAGGACGACCCCCGCAACCCGGCGGTGATCGCCGACAACGTGGGCGACAACGTGGGCGACTGCGCGGGCATGGCGGCGGACCTCTTCGAGACCTATGCGGTGACCACCGTTGCGACGATGCTGCTGGGCGCCCTGCTGTTCAAGGCCGCCGGCACCGCCGTCAGCGAGTCGGCGGTGATCTACCCGCTGGCCCTGGGCGGCTTCTCCATCATCGCCTCCATCGTCGGCGTCATGTTCGTCAAGGCCTCCCCCGGCGGCAAGATCATGAACGCCCTGTACAAGGGCCTGATCGTGGCCGGCGTGCTGGCCCTGGTGGCCTTCTACCCGATGACCGCCTGGCTGGTGGATGACCACCTGCTCGACGGCGTCATGAAGATCAGCGGCGGTTCCCAGATGCGCCTCTACGGCGCCTCGGTGATCGGCCTGGTCCTTACCGGCCTGATGGTGTACATCACCGAGTACTACACGGGTACCGAGTTCAAGCCCGTGCAGCACGTGGCGCAGGCCTCCACCACGGGCCATGGCACCAACATCATCGCCGGCCTCGGGGTCTCGATGAAGTCCACCGCCTGGCCGGTGCTCTCCGTCTGCGCCTCCATCTGGTCGGCCTACGCCCTGGGCGGCCTCTACGGCATCGCCATCGCCGCCACCTCCATGCTCTCCATGGCGGGCATCATCGTGGCCCTGGACGCCTACGGCCCGATCACCGACAACGCCGGCGGCATCGCCGAGATGGCCGAGCTGCCCGACTCCGTGCGCGGCATCACCGACCCCCTGGACGCCGTGGGCAACACCACCAAGGCGGTGACCAAGGGCTACGCCATCGGTTCCGCCGGCCTCGCCGCCCTGGTGCTCTTTGCCGACTTCACCCACGGCCTGGAAGGCGTCGGCAAGCACTTCGCCTTCGACCTCTCCGACCCGGCCGTCATCATCGGCCTGTTCGTGGGCGGCATGGTGCCCTACCTGTTCGGCGCCATGGGCATGGAGGCCGTCGGCCGCGCCGCGGGCTCCGTCGTGGTCGAGGTGCGCCGGCAGTTCAAGGAGATCAAGGGCATCATGGAAGGCACGGCCAAGCCCGAGTACGGCACCTGCGTGGACATGCTGACCAAGGCGGCCATCAAGGAGATGATGGTTCCCTCCCTGCTGCCCGTCCTGGTGCCGATCGTCACCGCCTTCGCCATGAACTTCCTGATGGGTCCGGGCGCCGGCGTGCGGGCCCTGGGCGGCGTGCTGATGGGCACCATCGTCACCGGCATCTTCGTGGCCATCTCCATGACCACCGGCGGCGGCTGCTGGGACAACGCCAAGAAGTACATCGAGGACGGCCACTTCGGCGGCAAGGGTTCCGAGGCCCACAAGGCGGCGGTCACCGGCGACACCGTCGGCGACCCCTACAAGGACACGGCCGGCCCGGCGGTGAACCCGCTGATCAAGATCATCAACATCGTGGCCCTGCTGATCGTCCCGCTGGTCGCCTAAGCAGCGTCGCAGCAACCGCGAAGAAGGCCGCCTCCGGGCGGCCTTTTTCATGGGTGCGGCTGACCGAAACGGGTCGGGAACCTGCTCCGCTCAGTTCGCCGCCCGCCGGCGGAAATCCCTGAGCCGGAAGCCGAGCAGGGCCAGGGTGGCGAAGTAGGCGAGGATGCCGGCGGCCACCACCCAGGAGAGCTTCGCCACCCGCGCCGCGCCGCCCATGGCCAGCCATTCCGCCTCGCTGCCCATGGCAAACCAGAGCACGGCGCCCAGGGCCGTCAGGGCGACGGCAAGGCGGGCGACAAAGCCGCCCCAGCCGGGAGCCGGCCGGTAGGCGCCGCTCTTCGTCAGGCCGTGCCAGAGCAGGCCGGCGTTCAGGCAGGAGGCCAGGCCGATGGACAGGGCCAGGCCGGCGTGGCGCAGCCAGCCGATGAAGGCCAGGTTCATGGCCTGGGTGGCGAGCAGGCTCCACAGGGCGATCTTCACCGGCGTGCGGATGTTCTGGCGGGCGTAGAAGCCCGGCGCCAGCACCTTGACCAGGATGAGGCCGGTGAGGCCGACGCTGTAGGCCGCCAGCGCCGTGCGGGTCTGCAGCACGTCGGCGGCCGTGAAGGCGCCGTACTGGAACAGGGTGGCCAGCAGCGGCACGGCGAGGATGGCCAGGGCCAAGGCGGCGGGCAGGGTCAGCATCAGCGTCATGCGCAGGCCCCAGTCGAGGAGGCCGGAGAAGTTGTCGCCGCTGCCGTCGGCGTGGGCCCGGGAGAGGGAGGGCAGCAGGATGGTGCCAAGGGCGGCGCCGAGCAGCCCGGCGGGGAATTCCATCAGCCGGTCGGCGTAGTAGAGCCAGGAGACGCTGCCCGCCGGCAGGAAGGAGGCGAAGATGGTGTTGATGACCAGGGAGATCTGCGACACCGAGACACCCAGGATGGCCGGCGCCATCAGCTTCAGGATCCGCCGCAGGCCCTCGTCGCCGGGATTCCAGTCGAAGCGCGGCAGCATGCCGATCCGCGCCAGGGCCGGCAGCTGGATGCCCAGTTGCAGCAGGCCGCCGATGAACACCGCCCAGGCCAGGGCCAGCACCGGCGGGTCGAACCAGGGGGCGGCCAGCAGGGCCATGGCGATGAAGGCGACGTTCAGCATCACCGGCGTGAAGGCCGGCAGGGCGAAGCGGCCCCAGGTGTTCAGGACCCCGGCGGCCAGGGCCACCAGGGACATGAACAGGATGTAGGGAAAGGTGATGCGGGTCAGTTCCACCGTAAGGGCGAACTTGTCCGGGTCGGCGGCGAAGCCCGGCGCGGTGACGTAGATGATCAGCGGGGCCCCGGCGACCCCCAGGGCGGAGACCAGCATCAGGGCGAGGAAGAGGGCGGTGCCGACCCGGTCCGCCAGGTGGCGGGTCTCCGCCTCGCCGCGGCGGTTCCGGTACTCGGCCAGGATGGGGACGAAGGCCTGGGAGAAGGCGCCCTCGGCGAACAGGCGGCGCAGCAGGTTGGGCAGGCGGAAGGCGACGAAGAAGGCGTCGGTGGCCATCCCGGCGCCGAAGACCCGCGCCACGATGAAATCCCTGACGAAGCCGAGGATCCGGGACAGCAGCGTCATGCCGCTGACGGTGGCCAATGCCTTGAGCAGATTCACGGGGGGCAATGGTATCGGTTTCCTTCGTTCCCCGGCCTGTTGCATTGGGGGAGGGAAGGCCCTATAATCGCGCGCTTTTCCTGACCCGCCTTCGGAACCGAGATATGGCCAATAGCGCCCAAGCCCGCAAACGCGCCCGCCAAGCCGTCAAGCAGCGCGCCCACAACATGAGTCTGCGTTCCACCCTGCGCACCGCCATCAAGAAGGTGCGCAAGGCCGTCGAGGCGGGCGACAAGGCCGCCGCCCAGGCCGTCTTCAAGGAATCCCAAAGCGTCATCGATTCCATCGCGGACAAGAACATCGTCCACAAGAACACCGCCGCCCGGCAGAAGAGCCGCCTGTCGGCCGCCATCAAGGCGCTCTGATCCGCACCGGCTGCCGCCGGTCACGTAAAAAGCCGCCCCCGGGCGGCTTTTTTGTTTTCCGGCCCTGGCCTCCCGGCTCAGGCGGGCGACCAGGGCAGGACCTTCAGTTCGTTGTCTCGGGCGAAATGGACCAGGAAGGTGTACGCCATGGGCTCGATGTCGCGGATGCGCGCGTCTACGAACACGCATTTCTCGCCATTGGTGTTGCCGGGTTGGACGTGGGGGGAATAGCCAAGGCGGCGTTCGGCGCCGAAGGCGGACATGATTCCGGAGAGGCGTTCGGCCCAGTCGCTGGGCCGGAAGCGGCGTCCCGACAGGGTGACGCCGACGATCACGAAGCTTTCCGCGTGCAGGTTGTACATGGCGGTCGGAATAGGCCGGGATGGTGCCCGGGTGGTGCCGGTATGGGACCGGGCATCGCTTTTGGAGATGCCGCCCTCGAAATTCCGGGTTGGACTCAAGGGAAAGATAAATTATATCAGACCTAAGACCACCACCCAAAGCCCCTTCCCGGGCCTGCGGATGCCCGAATTGGGGCGCGGTTTCCCATTCCTTGAATTCCCCGTCAGGTGCGCTCAGGAAAAGTCCAATGATTTGAAAGCGCTGGATTGCTTTTTTAGAATCCGGTGCATATACTCGGTACATCCGACTGAAGAGAAAGGGGTTTCCGTGCAGGCCCCCATCCTGACCAAGTTCGGTTTCCGCATCAAGACCCGGGTAGGCGTGGTCGTCGAGAACCTGATGATCCACGGCCGCAGCGTCGCCGACGCCGAGAGGAAGCTGCGTCAGATGTACCGGGATTGCGAGGTGCTGGAATGCATCTGCCACCGGGGCGGGGTGCGCACCCCGCCGGCCAGCTTCGAGGACGTGGCCAACCTGATCACCCGTTGAGCCGGTTTCAGAAGAATCCGGCTTCCAGCAGTTCGGCCGCCAGGGCCGTGTAGTCCTGGGCGCCCCGGCTGGAGGCCGCGTGGCTGAAGACGTCGCGATTGAAGGACGGCGCCTCGGCCACCGCCACGTTCTCCGAGATGACCACGGTGCAGACCTCCCCGGGGAACTGCTCCTGCAGCCGTTCCAGGATGTCATGGCTCATGCGCCGGCGCCGGTCGAAGCGGGTCAGCACGTAGCGGCGGTCCACCCGTCGCCGGAGCACCGGCTCCAGGGCCTTCAGGGTCCGCTCGATCTGCAGGGCGCCGCGCAGGCTGAGGAAGTCGGAGGAGACCGGCACCAGCAGGCGGTCCGCGGCGAAGACGGCATTCAGCGACAGCACGCCCAGGAAGGGGCAGCAGTCGATGATGACGGTGCCCTCGCCGGGACGCCCCTCGTCGAGGGCGTTGAGGCCCTCGTTCAGGCGGTTGAGGATGTTGGGGCCCTTGCCGAAGACCGAATCGACCTTGATGAGCTCCGGATGGGCGGGCAGGAAGCTGCCGATGCCCGGCCAGGGGACCACCAGCTCGCGGAGCGGCCGGTTGTGCTGGTAGAGGGCAAACACGCTGTCGGAGACGGCGGGCAGCGCGTCGCCGAGGACGGAAGTCAGGTGGGCCTGGGGATCCAGGTCCACGAGCAGGACGGGGCGCTCGCGGCGGGCCAGGGCCGCCGCCAGGTTGATGGCCGTCGTCGTCTTGCCGACGCCGCCCTTCTGGTTGAACACCGCGATGCGCATGCCGCGAGGCCTTCTCTCCTGGCGATCCGAAAAGCTGCTCAGCTATAATATCGCCTCTGAACACCACCACGGCGGCACCGGCCGCCGTGTCTTTTTTCGCGGGGCCTTCATGCCGCACCTGATGAACACCTACGGCCGCCTGCCGGTCGCCTTCACCCATGGCGCGGGCTGCCGCCTCCACGACGAGACGGGTCGGGTCTA
>JAEUNJ010000178.1 GCA_016791145.1 Rhodocyclaceae bacterium
GATCTCGCACAGCCGGCCATTGACGCGGAGGACCGTCCTGTCGCGGTTGGCGAGGGCGAGGCCGAGGAAGGGCATGTCGAAGAACCGCGCCAGGAAGCGGTCCTTCTCGGCCGATTGCACCTGCATATCCAGGACATGGGATCGCCGCACGGACCGCCAGAGCATGAGGAGCAACATCGAGACCACGGTGACGGCCGCCCCGGCCTGGACGGCCAGGGCCGTCGACAGTTCCACGAGCGGCGCGACCACTTCGTCGCGGTCGATCTTGACCAGTATCTGCCAGTCGCTGCCGCGGATCGGCGTCCCGGCGGCCAGGACGGGGATTCCCCGGAAATCGCGGCCTTCGGCCACCGCGCGCTGGGGATCGCGGGCGAACATGGCGGCCGGCAGGTCCGGCCGGTCGAGGGGAAAGCGCCGGAACGCCGGCGCATCGCCCGGCTGCAGGCGAGGATGCAGGAATACCACCTCGTTGCCCTCCCGCTCGGCGAGCACGGTATCGGCGCTGGTCGAACGGGTGGGCCACCGCGCAACCATCGGGAAGAGTTCCGTGTCGGCGTCCACCTGCAGCAGCACGACGCACACCACCTGCGAACCCTGCGTCGCCGGCAACTTCATTGGCGAGGCAAAGTCGATGCGGGCGCGGCGGTCGCCATCCAGATACAGACGGCTGCGCACGACCCGGCCCGTCCGCGCCGCCTCGGCAACCAGGTCGGACTGCCGCGGTGCCGTGGCGCGGCCCTGGCCGAAGGCCATCAGCACGCGGCCATCCGGTGCCAACAGGAAGGCGGCATCGAAACCCTTCACCGTCGTGAGCACCGCGAGGCGTTCTGCCACCCGGCTTTCGGCGGCCCGATCGCCGGACTGGACCATCTTCCGCACCAGTTCGGCGAGGACCGTTCTGGTCGTGAGTTCCTCGGCGTCGGCCATCCTGGAACGGAGCCAGCCTTCGATCTCGTGGGCCTTGAAGGCGGCCACCGTGCGCAGGTTCGAGAAGGTCTCGTCCTTCGCCTGGTCCAGGTGCTTCCAGTAAACGGCGAATCCGAGGGCGGGAACGGCCAGGTAGAGCAGCGCGATGAGCCCGACCAGTCGCCAGGGATGCCGGCCCAGTTCGGGCGAGAAAACACGGCGGGTCGTTCTTGGTAGTGCGGTCTGCGACATGGGGCTTCGGTACGGTCGGGACGTTCGACACCGGTCCCGGCGCGGCGCTCAGCCGTTCGTCGACATCGTGGGGGTGGGAAGCTGCGGCACCCTTTCCCGGCGACGGCCGAGGGGAAAAGGGCGGGTTCATGGCCCGGCGGCAATCATACCGCCTGCCGCCGCCGGGGGGGCGGCGCCCTGGGGCCTTGCCCCCGGGCACCCGCCCGCCGGGGGCTCAGAGCTGGGGATTGAGTTTCTCGGTGCCGGACTGGAGCTTGTTCAGGGCGTTGATGTAGGCCTTGGCGGAGGCGACGATGATGTCGGTGTCGGCGCCCTGGCCGTTCACGATGCGCCCCGCCTTCGATAGGCGGACCGTGACTTCTCCCTGGGCATCCGTGCCCGTGGTGATCGCATTGACCGAGTAGAGGAGCAGTTCCGATCCACTCGCGACGACGGTCTCGATGGCCTTCAGGGCCGCGTCGACGGGGCCGCTGCCGGTGGCCCGGGCGTGGTGCTCCCGGCCACCTGCCGACAGCGTGACCTCGGCCTGCGGCGGTTCCCCCGTCTCCGACCGGAAGGCCGACGAGACCAGCCTGAAGTACTCGTCCTCCGGCGTCACCACCTCGTCGGACATCAGAGCGTGGAGGTCCTCGTCGAAGATCTCGTGTTTTTTGTCGGCCAGTTCCTTGAAGCGCGTGAACGCCGCATTGAGGACCTGTTCGGAGTCCACTTCGATGCCGAGTTCCTTGAGCCTCGCCTTGAAGGCGGTACGGCCGGAATGCTTGCCCAGGACGAGCTTGTTGGTGTTCCAGCCGACGTCCTCCGCGCGCATGATCTCGTAGGTCTCGCGGTGCTTGAGGACACCATCCTGGTGGATGCCCGACTCATGGGCGAAGGCGTTGGCGCCGACGATGGCCTTGTTCGGCTGGACCGGGAACCCGGTGATGCCGGAGACCATCTTGGAGGCCGACACGATCTGGGTCGTGTCGATGCGGGTGTCGCAGCCGAACACGTCCTGCCGCGTACGCACGGCCATCACGATCTCCTCCAGGGCCGCGTTGCCGGCCCGCTCCCCGAGCCCGTTGATGGTGCATTCCACCTGCCGCGCGCCGGCGACGACCGCCGCCAGGGAGTTGGCGACGGCAAGGCCGAGGTCGTTGTGGCAATGGACGGACCAGGTCACCTTGTCGGAATTCGGAATCCGCTCACGCAATTGCCGGATGCGCTCGGCGAACTGTTCGGGCACGTTGTAGCCCACGGTGTCCGGGATATTGATGACCTGGGCGCCCTCCTCGATCACCGCCTCGATGATCCGGCACAGGAAATCGAGTTCGGAGCGGCCGGCGTCCTCACAGGAGAACTCCACGTTGTCGATGCCGTTGCGGGCGAAACGGACGGCATTGCGCGCGGCGACGATGACGTCCTCCGGCGCCATGCGCAGCTTCTTCTCCATGTGGATGGGACTGGTGGCGATGAAGGTGTGGATGCGGCCGGAACGGGCCGGCTTGATGGCCTCCAGGGCCCGCGCGATGTCCTTGTCGAAAGCCCTGGAAAGAGCGGCCACGGTGGAATCCTTGATCGCCTCGGCGACGGCCCGCACGGACTCGAAATCACCGTTGGAGGCGGCGGGAAAGCCCGCCTCGATCACGTCCACGCGCATCTTCTCCAGTTGGCGGGCGATGCGCAGCTTCTCCTCGCGGGTCATCGAGGCGCCGGGGCTTTGTTCGCCGTCGCGGAGCGTGGTGTCGAATATCGCCAAGTGGTCTTTGCTCATGGTGGTCTCCTGGGGAAGATGCAATGTTCCCTGGCCGGCGGTCCTGGCCGGCCGAAGAAAAATCCGAATTGTGGGGAGGGGGGTCTGCTAGCGCGCGCGGCGCAGCAGCGGGCGTGCCAGCAGGAAGCCGGACAGCGCGAGAAACAGGGCGGCGAAGGCGGTGGTCGCGATCATGGGTCCGAATATAAACGACTCATTCGCTTCGCGCAACCGTCCCCTTGTCGCCAGCGAAGCGCCGCCAGGCGGCCATGACGTAGCCGGACAGGGCGTAGCAGAGGAAGAGCGCGAACAGGACGCCCGGCGGATAGCTGGATACCAGGGCATAGGCCAATGCAACGGCGGGGATCACCATGAAGGGAACGCTGCGCCGGAGATTGATCTCCTTGCCGCTCCAATAGGGAATGCTGCTCACCATGGTCACGCCGGCGAACAGGGTGAGGACAAAGGCATACCAGCGAACCTCCTCGCCGGCGATGCCGAGATCGTTGAATATCCAGACGAAGCCGGCCACGAGGGCTGCCGCCGCCGGACTGGGCAGGCCCTGGAAATATCGCTTGTCCACGACGCCGATGTTGGTGTTGAATCGGGCCAGGCGCAGCGCCGCCCCGGCGCAGTAGACGAAGGCGGCGATCCAGCCCCACTTGCCCATGCCCTTCATGGCCCATTCGAAGACCACCAGGGACGGTGCGGCGCCGAAGGAGACCATGTCCGACAACGAATCGTATTCGGCGCCGAAGGCGCTCTGGGTGCGGGTGAGCCTGGCCACGCGGCCGTCCAGCCCATCGAATACCATGGCGACGAAGATCGCCACCGCCGCATGCTCGAAACGTCCGGTCATCGCCTGGACGATGGCATAGAAGCCGGCGAAGAGCGCCGCGGTGGTGAACAGGTTCGGGAGCAGGTAGATGCCCCGTCGGCGCAGTTCCGGATTCATCAGCACCTTGCGGGTACGGATCTCGCGCATTCTCAAGCCTCCATGCCTCGAGCGGACATTCTACGGCAGCCGGCCCTCCCGACGCCTGCCCGTTGGTTCGCCGGGAGCGGTTCGTCGGGAAATGCCCAGAAGAAAAAGGCACAGCCGAGGCTGTGCCTTTTTCCTCCGGACCGGGGCGTGCCAGGTCAGTTCTTGCTCTGGTCCACCAGCTTGTTCTTCTTGATCCAGGGCATCATGGCGCGCAGTTGCTCGCCCACCTGCTCGATGGGATGGGCCGCGGTAAGGCGGCGTCGCGCGGTCATCGACGGGTAATTGGTGCGCCCCTCGAGGATGAACTGCTTGGCGTAATTGCCGTTCTGGATGTTCTGCAATGCCTCCTTCATCGCCGTCCGGGCCTCGGGTCCGATGACCTTGGGCCCGGTTATGTACTCGCCGAACTCGGCATTGTTCGAGATCGAGTAGTTCATGTTGGCGATGCCACCCTCGAAGATCAGGTCGACGATCAGCTTGACCTCGTGCAGGCATTCGAAATAGGCCATCTCGGGGGCATAGCCGGCATCGGTCAGGGTCTCGTAGCCGGCCTTGATCAGTTCAACCAGGCCGCCGCACAGCACCGCCTGTTCGCCGAAGAGATCGGTTTCGGTCTCCTCGCGGAAGTTGGTCTCGATGACGCCTCCCTTGGTGCCGCCATTGGCCGCCGCATAGGATAGGGCGATGTCCTTGGCCTTGCCGGACTTGTCCTGGAACACGGCGATCAGCGACGGCACGCCGCCGCCGCGCAGGTACTCGGAACGCACGGTGTGGCCGGGCCCTTTCGGCGCGATCATGATCACGTCCACGTCTGCGCGGGGCACGACCTGGTTGTAATGTACGTTGAAGCCGTGGGCGAAGGCCAGGGCCGCCCCCTTCTTCATGTTCGGCTCGACCTCGGCGTAATAGACGCCGGGAATGTTCTCGTCGGGGAGCAGGATCATGACCACGTCGGCATCCTTGACCGCCTTGGCGATCTCCTCGACCTTGAGGCCGGCCTTCTTCGCCTTGTCCCAGCTTGCCCCGCCCTTGCGGAGGCCGACGGTCACCTTGACGCCGGAGTCCTTCAGGTTCTGGGCATGGGCATGGCCCTGGGAGCCGTAGCCGACGATGGTGACTTTCTTGCCCTTGATGAGCGAAAGGTCCGCGTCCTTGTCGTAATAGACTTTCATGTGATGGTTCCTTCTGCGTTGGAAGACGCCCGGCCGGGGGCCGGGCGGCGGAGTCTCAGACCTTGAGGATGCGGTCGCCGCGGCCGATGCCGCAGACGCCGGTCCGTACCGTCTCGAGGATCAGCGACGTGTCGATCGCCTCGAGGAAGGCATCCAGCTTGCTGCCGGCGCCGGTCAGTTCGATGACGTAGGTGGATTCGGTGACGTCGATGATGCGGCCGCGGAAGATATCCGCCACCCGCTTCATTTCCTCCCTGTCCTTGCCGGTCGCCCGAACCTTGACGAGCATCAGTTCGCGCTCGATGTGGGCGGCCTCGGAGAGGTCCACGACCTTGACCACGTCGATCAACTTGTTCAGCTGCTTGGTGATCTGCTCGATCACGTCGTCGGAACCGATGCTGACGATGGTCATGCGGGACAGGGAGGGGTCCTCGGTGGGCGCGACCGTGAGGGATTCGATGTTGAAGGCCCGCGCCGAGAAGAGGCCGGAAACGCGCGACAGGGCGCCGGATTCGTTTTCGATGAGGATGGAGATGATATGACGCATGATGGGTACCCGGTCCGCCTCAGAGGTCTTCCGCGAGGATCATCTCGGACAGGCCCTTGCCCGCCGCGACCATGGGATAGACGTTCGCCGTCTGGTCGGTGATGAAATCCATGAAGACGAGGTCGTTCTTGTGCTTGGTGAAGGCTTCCCGGATCGCCGGCTCCACGTCGGCGGGCTTGTCGATGCGCATGCCGACGTGGCCGTAGGACTCGGCCAGCTTGACGAAGTCCGGCAGGGCGTCGACATAGGACTCGGCGTAGCGGTTGCCGTGGAACATCTCCTGCCACTGGCGGACCATTCCCAGGTAGCGGTTGTTCAGGTTCACGATCTTGATCGGCAGGCGGAACTGCTTGGCGGTGGACAGCTCCTGGATGCACATCTGGATGGAGGCCTCGCCGGTGATGCACGCCACCGTCGCCTTGGGGTTCGCGAAGCGCACGCCCATGGCGTAGGGCAGCCCGACGCCCATGGTGCCCAGGCCGCCGGAATTGATCCAGCGCCGCGGCTTGTCGAACTTGTAATACTGGGCGGCCCACATCTGGTGCTGGCCCACATCCGACGTGACGAAGGCATCGCCGCCGGTCACCTCGTAGAGCGTCTGCACCACGTACTGGGGCATGATCTTTTCCTTGCCCTGCTTGAACCGGAGGCAGTTCCGGCCTCGCCATTCGTCGATCTTCTTCCACCAGGCAGCGAGATGCTTCTCGTCGGGCCTGGCCTCGGCGGCTTCCAGTTGCCGGATCAACTCGTCGAGCACCTCCGGCACATTGCCGACGATGGGCACGTCCACCCGGACCCGCTTGGAAATGGACGAGGGATCGATGTCGATGTGCACGATCTTCCGCGCCACCTCGGAGAAGTGCGAGGGATTGCCGATGACGCGGTCGTCGAAGCGGGCGCCGATGGCAAGCAGCACGTCGCATTCCTGCATGGCCATGTTGGCCTCGACGGTGCCGTGCATGCCGAGCATGCCGAGGAACTGGCGGTCGGTGGCCGGATAACCGCCCAGGCCCATCAGCGTCTGGGTGACCGGGAAGCCGAGCATGCGCACGAGTTTCGTGAGCTTTTCCGCCGCATCCGACAGAATCACGCCGCCGCCGGTGTAGATCATCGGCCGCTTGGCATCGAGCAGGAGCTGGACCGCCTTCTTGATCTGGCCCGCGTGCCCCTTGACCACGGGGTTGTAGGACCGCATCGAGATGGTCTTGGGGTAGGAGAACTCGCACTTCTGGACGGTGACGTCCTTCGGGACGTCCACCAGGACGGGTCCTGGACGACCGGTCTTCGCCAGGTAGAAGGCCTTCTTGATCGTGACGGCCAGATCCTTGACGTCCTTGACCAGGAAGTTGTGCTTGACGCAGGGCCGGGTGATGCCGACCGTGTCGCATTCCTGGAAGGCGTCCTGGCCGATGTAGGCCGTGGGCACCTGGCCGGAGATGACCACCAGCGGGATCGAATCCATGTAGGCCGTGGCGATTCCCGTCACCGCATTGGTGACCCCGGGACCGGAGGTCACCATGCAGACGCCGGTCTTGTTCGACGACCGGGAATAGGCGTCCGCAGCATGGACGGCGGCCTGTTCGTGCCGTACCAGGATGTGCTTGACCTGATCCTGCTTGAAAAGCTCGTCATAAATGAAGAGCACCGAGCCACCGGGATAGCCGAACACGTGCTCGACCTTTTCTTCCTGGAGGCACCTGATTACAATTTCCGCACCGGTCAACTGCATGTTTTTCCGTCGTTCCTGGTTTGCGCCAAACTTGTAAACTTACTGTTTCGACCGCGTTTGGTCAAGATTGGCGGCGGCCGACCGGGTCGCGGACACCGGATTGAAGCCCGCAAAGGGACACGACGCTGGCCACCCGAAACGAACTCTCCGATTTCCTCGCCGGCGTCGAACGGAGGGCGTTCAAGCAGGCGCTTTTCGCCGTCCGGGACGAGGAGGCGGCGGCCGACATCGTCCAGGATTCGATGCTCAAGCTCGCCGAGAAGTACGGCGGCAAGCCGTTGGACGAGTTGCCGATGCTCTTTCAGCGCATCCTGCAGAACACCATCCGCGACTACTATCGGCGGCAGAAGGTGCGGTCCATGTGGACGACCCTGTTCTCGTCCCTCACCGGGGACGACGACGAGGAATCGGACCCCCTTGAAACTCTTCCGGTGGAAGGGTTGTCGAACAGGCTGGGGAACCCGCACGGCTCTCTGGAGCAATCGCAAGTCCTTGCAATCATTGAAAAAGAGATTGAGAAACTGCCAGCTCGTCAACGGGAGGCCTTCCTGATGCGTTACTGGGAAGATATGGATATCGCCGAAACCGCCACCGCCATGGGTTGTTCGGAGGGAAGCGTGAAGACCCACTGCTCCCGGGCCACCCACACCCTGGCGGCCGCGTTGAAAGCAAAAGGAATCGTGTTATGAACGAGGAACTGCAGTTTGCGTTGAAGATCAGGCAGGTTCTGAACCACGGAACCGACAATCTGGATCCCGGGACGGCCCGCCGGCTCTTCGAGGCACGACAGAAAGCCCTGGCCGCCCAGGCGGCGCCGGTGGCCGGCCTGCGCCTGGCCGGGCTCGGCGGACTCCTCACCGACACCTTCATGCACCGGGGCCGGACTTTCCTGGCCGGCATGGCCCTTTGCGCCGGCGTCGTGGGAACCTACTACTGGAACCAGTTCGAACAGGCGAAGGAGAACGAGGAGATCGACTCGGCCCTGCTGACCGACGAACTGCCGCCAGAAGCCTATCTTGACCGCGGGTTCCAGGCATGGCTCGAGAAATCCTCGCGGTCCTCGGAATAATTGCCGGACTGGCCGGCGCGGGCCCCGCGCTGGCGGTGGTACCCCCGCTGCAGCAGCCTGCCTGGTCCCAGTTGACGACGGAACAGAAGCATGTCCTGTCGCCCCTGGCAGCGGATTGGGATGCCATGGAGCCCTATCGCAAGAAGAAATGGCTCGGGATCGCGGCGCGCTACCCGTCCATGGGCGCCGAGGAGCAGGCGCGCATCCAGGGGAACATGAAGGATTGGGCTCGCTTGTCCGCCGAGGAACGCAAGGCGGCCCGGGAGAAATTCAAGACCCTGAAGAAGGCCCCACCGGAGACCCAGCAGGCCGTGAAGGACCAATGGCAGGCGTACCGGGAATTGCCTGCGGAGGAGAAGGAGAAACTCCGCGAGGCGGCGAAGGCCAGGCCGGTCCCGAAGCCGGGGCTGTCCAAACCCTCGGGGATGGCTGGAATGGCTGGCACGGCAGGCGGACAAATCGCAACGCCCCTCGGGCGCCCCGCCCCGCCGGCCGCAGTGCCTCCCCTGCCCGCCTCCCAGTCCGCCGCCGCGGAACGGTAGCAAGTGTTCGCTTCGTCGAAAGGTTCGGCCGGTGAGGCGGCGCCGTCCATCCGTCGCCGCCTGGCCAGCCTCCTGTACGAGTCCCTGCTGCTCCTCGGCGTCCTTTCGGTCGCCTTCATGATTCCGCACCTGGCGCTGGGGCTCCTGATGCACTGGACGGCGCCCGGCCCGTTGCTGTTGCTTCACGTCTTCCTGGTGCTGGGCGGCTATTTCCTCTGGTACTGGAATCACGGCGGCCAGACGCTGGCCATGCAGACCTGGCGCATCTGCGTCGAGTCAGCCGGAGGAGGAAGACCGACCAGTAGCCGCCTGGTCCTGCGCTACCTCCTGTCCTGGCCGAGTCTGCTGTTTTACGGCGCCGGGATATGGTGGGCGTTCCTGGACCGGGACCGCCAGTTCCTGCACGACCGCCTCGCCGGTACGCGGATCGCATTCAAGCACCCACCCCCCTAACGTCGCTCCGACCACCACAGGAAACCGGCCGTCCCGAAAAGAAACAGGGCGCTGGGCGTGATGGCGGCGACGAAGGGCGTCCAGCTGTTGATCACCCCGAGGCTGGAGAACAGGCCGTTCAGCATGTGGAAGCCGATGCCGAGCATGATGCCGGCAAACACCTTGATACTGACCGCGCCCATGCGATCCTGGAGATAGGCGAAAGGCAGCGCGAGCCCCATCATCACCAGCGCGGCCATCGGATAGATCAGCTTCTTCCACAGGGCAATCTCGTAGCGTTCCGTCTTCTGCTGGTTGTCCGTCAGGTGCCGGATGTACAGGTACAGGTTGACCAGCGACATCCGCTCCGGGACCACCAGGAGCACCGAGAGGATTTCCGGATTGAGGCCCGATTTCCAATCCGCCTCGGGAAGGCTCTGGACCCGGGCCGAGTCCCCTTCGAACAGGGTCTGCACGACCCCCGTCAGCCGCCAGATGCCGGAAGGCAGGAACTCGCCGACCTTCGCCTCGCTGATCGAGCGCAACTGGTACTGCTTGTCGAACTCGAAGATCCGCACCCCGTGGAGCCTGGCATCCGGACTCACGTGGTGCACGTTCACGAAGGCCAGTTCGTCCTTGACCCATAGCCCGGAGCGGAACTCCTGGGCGATCACGGTGCTCATGGCGCGCAGCCGAAGTTGTTGGGCTGCCCGCTCCGCCGGCGGCGCCACGAACTCCCCGACGAGGAAGGTCAGCACGGCAAAAAGGGACCCGAGCCTCAGCAGGATCGCCAGCAGCCGTCCGGTGGAAAGGCCGGAGGCCCGCAATACCGTGATTTCCGAATGCCTGGCGAGGACGGTCAAGGCTACCAGCGTGCCGATCAGAACGGCGATCGGGAACAGTTCGTAAACCCGGCCGGGGAGGGTGAGGGCCACGAAGGCGAGCATGTGCTGCAACTGGTAGCCGCCCTTGCCCAGATCCTGGAGTTCGTGGATGAGGTCGAAGAAGGCGAACAACGCGAGAAAGGCCAGCAGCACCAGCGCCGTCGCCGAGTAGATTTCCCGCGCCAGATAGCGTTGCAGCGTCCTCATCGCCACAGGCGCCTCCAGGGAATGACCGCCAGGCGCCAGGAGAACATCAGCAGCAGGATCGCGAACATGGCCAGATGGACGGCCCAGACACCCACCTCGAAGCGCAACTTGCCCTGCGCCACCCAGGCCTGGCTGACGCTGATCAGGTTGCTGTAGATCATGTAGGTCAGGAGGGCGAACACCAGGTTGTTGGTCCTGCCGCCCCGAGGATTCACGAAGGACAGGGGGATCGCCAGCAAGGCCAGATTCAGCGCCGCCAGGGGAATCCCCACGCGCCAGAGCAGCTCCGCCAGGTTCCCCGGGGTCCGGTGCAGCAGCAGATCCCACACCGGCCGGGTCTTGGGCGTCTCCTCGAGCCCCCGGGCTTCCCGCGTTTCGATCCTCACGGCATAGCGGGCGAATTCCATCACCCGGTATTCGGGGGTGCCCGGAATGCCTTCGTAGCGGCGGCCGTTCTCCAGCACGAGGAAGCGGTCGCCGTTGGGCGCCGCCTCGGTGTGGCCCTGGGCGGCGAGCATCACCCCCTGCCGGCCGTGCTGGACCGTGCTGATGAAGATGTTCCGGACGCGGCCCTCGTCGCCGGACACCGCCTCGACGAAGAAGACCCGGTCGGACAGCGAGGATTCCTGGAATGCGCCCGGCGACACCCGCGAGATGTCGTCCCGCTCGTCCATCCGCTTGCGGTACTCGGTGCTCTTGGACAGGGCCCAGGGAGACAGCAGCAGCGACAGGACGGCAATGCCGGTCACCAGGGGCAGCGCAAAGCGCATGACCGGCCGTATCCAGGCCGTCAGGGGCAGGCCGCTGGAGAACCAGACTACCATCTCCGAATCCCGGTATGCCCTGGACAGGGTCAGCAGCACCGCCATGAACAGGGAAAGCGACAGGACGATCGGCAGGTAGTTGATCGCCCCGAAGCCAAGGAGGGCGACCACGGCCTCGGAGGCCAGCTTGCCTCCGGCCGCCTGGCCGAGGAGCCGGATCAATTGCGTGGTGAGCAGGATCGCGAACAGCGCGACGAAGACCGCGACGGCATTCTGGGTCAGCTCGCGCAGGGCCGCACGCTGGAAGATCATTTTGACGGCGGGGGAGATTTTTGGGGATAATAGCCCTTTTCGCGGGTTTTCCGGAAAAGGGGATCGAAACATGCAATCTTTCCCCTGCTCCCCAAGAGGGCGTACCGATGGAATTTAGCATAAAAAGCGGCAATCCCGAGAAGCAGCGGACGGCCTGCGTCGTCGTCGGGGTCTTCGAATCGCGCAAGCTCTCCGCGCCGGCCGAGGTGGTGGATCGCGCCGCGAAGGGTTACCTGGGCGATCTGCTCCGTCGCGGCGACATGGAGGGCAAGGCCGGTGCCGCGCTGCTGCTCCACAACGTGCCGGGCATCGAGGCAGACCGCGTCCTGCTCGTGGGGCTGGGCAAGGAACGGGAATTCCGCGCCAAGGAGTACCGGGCGGCCATCGCCACAGCGGTACGCACCCTGCAGGAAACGGGCGGGTTCGACGGAACCGTGTATCTGACCGAACTGCCGGTCAGGAAGATGGACGTGGCCTGGCGCATCCGTCAGGCCGTCCTGGTGGCGGCGGAGACCCTCTACCGGTTCGACCAGTTGAAGTCCAGGAAGGACGAGGTGCGGCGGCCACTGCGCAAGCTCACCTTCTGCGTCGAGCGGCGCAACGAACTGGCCGCGGCGGAGGCCGCCCTCAAGGAAGGCCAGGCCATCGCGGAGGGCATGGCGCTGGCCAAGGACCTGGCCAACCTGCCCAGCAACATCTGCACGCCGACCCACCTGGCAGACCGTGCACGGGCAATGGCCGCGGAACACGGGATGGCGGTCGAGGTCCTGGAGCGGGCCGACATGGAGCAGCTCGCCATGAACACCCTGCTCTCGGTGGCGCGCGGCTCCCACGAGCCGCCCAAGTTCATCGTGCTGAAACACCTGGGAGGCAAGCCCGGCGCGAAGCCCGTCGTGCTGGTCGGCAAGGGCATCACTTTCGACACCGGGGGAATCTCCCTGAAGCCGGCCCCGGACATGGACGAGATGAAGTACGACATGTCCGGCGCGGCGAGCGTCCTTGGCACGATGCAGGCGGTCGCCCGGCTGCGCCTGCCGCTCAACGTGATCGCCCTGGTGCCCACCACGGAGAACATGCCCGGCGGGCGCGCCACCAAGCCGGGCGACGTCATCACCTCGATGAACGGCCTGACGGTGGAGATCCTCAACACCGACGCCGAGGGCCGGCTGATCCTGTGCGACGCCCTCAGCTACGCGGAGCGCTTCGACCCGGACTGCGTCATCGACGTGGCTACCCTGACCGGCGCCTGCGTAATCGCCCTGGGCCACGTCCTGAGCGGCCTGCTGGCCAATGACGACAGCCTGGCGAGGGAACTCCAGGATGCCGGCCTTCTGGCCCACGACCGGGTCTGGCAGCTCCCCCTCCTGGACGACTACCAGGAACAATTGAAGAGCAATTTCGCCGACCTGGCCAACATCGGCGGGCGGCCCGCCGGCACGATCACCGCAGCCTGCTTCCTGTCGCGATTCGCGCAGAAGTACGACTGGGCCCACCTGGACATCGCCGGCACCGCCTATCGGTCCGGCAAGGAGAAGGGATCGACGGGACGCCCGGTGCCCTTGCTGACCCATTTCCTCCTGGGCCGCGCCCGGGAAGCGGACCGCTGAAACCGCCCGGCAATGACCCGGATCCAGTTCTTCCACGGCGCGCCGGACAGGGCCCAGGCCGCCGCTTCCTGGCTCGCGGCAGCCCACGCCCGCGGCGACCGGGTGATCGTCTATGTCCCCGATGCCGCCCGTGCCGACCAGCTGGACCGGCTGCTCTGGACGCATCCTCCCACCGGCTTCCTGCCCCACTGCCGGGCCGGGGAGCCGCTGGCAGAGGAGACGCCGGTCATCATCGACCGGACGCTGGAGGCGGCCTGCCGCGACGAGTGCCTGCTCAACCTGAGCGACGAATTGCCCCCCGGGTTCGCCCGGTTTCGGGAAGTGGTGGAAATCGTCAGCCGCGAGGAACCGGTGGTACGGGCGGCCCGGGAGCGCTTCCGCTTTTTCCGTGATCGGGGCTACGAATTGGCCAACGAGGACATCAGCCAGGGATTCACATGAGCGACGACGTGATCGGCAAGGCGGATGCCCTGATGCGGCGTCACCGGGTTTTCGTGGCGGGTGTACCCCGTCCCCCGGCCGACGAGGACGTCCCCATCCTGACCGAAGTGGTGGACGACGGCGCGGCCGAGCCAACCGCTCCGACCGAACAGGAAGACCAACTGCGCGCACGCGTTGCGAACCTCCGCGCCCTGCAGGATGAAGCCGTCGTCCTCGCCATGGAGACCTGGCTGGCCGAGCGCCTGCCGGCCGTGGTGGCCGAGGCCATCGAAGGCCTGTCCGACCGGGTCGCGACCCGGCTCGAAGCCGAGGTCCGCGACAACCTGCTGAATCACCTGCGCGCCGCCCTCGACCCGGCGCCACCGACCGCCGACTGAGGGCGCCCCCCGTATTCCCATCCGACGCGCGGCAAGCGCGACCTGAAACCATGGAACTCGCCAAGAGCTTCGAACCGTCCGATATCGAGCGACGCTGGTACCCCCTCTGGGAGGAACGCGGCTACTTCTCCGCCGGCCTGGACCCGGCCAAGCATGATGCCTTTTGCATTCTGCTGCCACCACCCAACGTGACCGGAACCCTGCACATGGGGCATGGCTTCAACCAGGCCATCATGGACGCGCTGACCCGTTACCACCGGATGCGGGGCCACAACGCCCTCTGGCAACCGGGCACCGACCACGCGGGCATCGCCACCCAGATCGTCGTCGAGCGGCAACTGGACCAGCAGGGCGTCTCCCGCCACGACCTGGGACGCGAGCGTTTCCTGGAAAAGGTTTGGGAATGGAAGGAGTATTCCGGCGGCACCATCACCCGGCAGATGCGCCGCCTGGGGACTTCCTGCGACTGGCGCCGCGAACGCTTCACCATGGATGCCGGCCTGTCGAAGATCGTCACCGAGACCTTCGTGCGCCTCTACCGGGAGGGATTGATCTACCGGGGCAAGCGCCTGGTGAACTGGGATCCCAAGCTGCTGACCGCCGTCTCCGACCTGGAAGTGGTCAGCGAGGAGGAGGATGGTTCGATGTGGGAGATCCGCTACCCCATCGCGGGAGGCGACGGTGCCCTGGTGGTTGCCACGACGCGACCGGAGACCCTGTTGGGGGACGTGGCGGTGGCGGTGCACCCGGAGGACGACCGCTACCGTCACCTGGTCGGCAAGCATGTCCATCTGCCGCTGACCGGCCGCACGATCCCCGTCATCGCCGACGCCTACGTGGACCGGGAATTCGGCACCGGCTGCGTGAAGATCACGCCGGCCCACGATTTCAACGACTGGCAGGTGGGCCACCGGCACGGCCTCGCACCCATTTCGGTGCTTACCCTCGACGCCCGGATCAACGAACACGGCCCGGAGAAGTACCGGGGCATGGACCGCTACGAAGCCCGCAAGGCGGTGGTCGCCGACCTGGAAACCCAGGGCCTGCTGGTGAGCGTCAAGGCCCACAAGCTGATGGTGCCGCGCGGAGACCGGACCGGAGCCGTCATCGAGCCCATGCTCACCGACCAGTGGTTCGTGGCCATGAGCAAGCCCGGCGCGGACGGCACGTCAATCGCCGGCAAGGCCCTCGAATGCGTCGCGAGCGGCGAGATCCGCTTCATCCCGGAGAACTGGGTGAACACCTACAACCAGTGGCTGGAAAACATCCAGGACTGGTGCATCTCCCGGCAGCTCTGGTGGGGCCACCAGATTCCCGCCTGGTACTCGGACGACGGCCGCGTCTATGTGGCCCATGACGAGGCCGAAGCGCGCGAACAGGCCCGCAGGGACGGCTACACGGGCGGCCTGGAACGGGACCCGGACGTGCTCGACACCTGGTACTCCTCGGCCCTGTGGCCGTTCTCCACGCTGGACTGGACCCCCGACTGGCCCGCCAAGTCGAATCCGGCCCTGGACCTTTACCTGCCCTCGACGGTGCTGGTCACGGGCTTCGACATCATCTTCTTCTGGGTCGCCCGCATGGTCATGATGACGAAGCACGTCACGGGACGGATTCCGTTCCGGGATGTCTATGTGCACGGACTGATCCGCGACGCCGAAGGCCAGAAGATGAGCAAGTCCAAGGGCAACGTCCTGGACCCCATCGACCTGATCGATGGCATCGACCTCGCCGACCTGGTGAAGAAGCGAACCACCGGACTGATGAACCCGAAGCAGGCGGAACAGATCGAGAAGCGGACCCGCCGCGAGTTTCCGAACGGCATCCCCGGGTTCGGCACCGATGCGCTGCGCTTCACCTTCCTGTCGCTGGCGAGCCCCGGCCGCGACATCAAGTTCGACATGAACCGCTGCGAGGGCTACCGGAACTTCTGCAACAAGCTCTGGAACGCGACCCGATTCGTGCTGATGAACTGCGAGGGCAAGGATTGCGGCACCCCGAGCGCCGGCGCCTGCGGCGGCAGTGGCGCCCTGGAGTTCTCCCAGGCCGACCGGTGGATCGTCAGCCTGCTGCAGCGGGTCGAGGCGGAGATGGCGGCGCATTTCGCCGAATACCGGTTCGACCTCCTCGCCAAGGCGCTCTATGAATTCGTCTGGGACGAGTACTGCGACTGGTACCTGGAACTCGCGAAAGTCCAGTTGCAGGGCGGCAACGACGCAGCGCAACGGGCCACCCGGCGAACGCTGTTGCGGGTGCTGGAGGCCATCCTGCGCCTCGCCCATCCCCTGATCCCCTTCATCACGGAGGAACTCTGGCAGAAGGTCGCACCCATGGCCGGGAAGGCGAAGGGGGACGGGAGCGAATCCGTGATGCTGCAGGCCTATCCACAAGCCGATGCGGCCGCCCGCAACGACGCGGCCGAAGCCTGGGTCGGGGTGCTGAAGCAGATGGTCAACGCCTGCCGCAGCCTGCGCGGGGAGATGAACCTCTCGCCGGCCCAGAAGGTGCCGCTGGCCGCGGCCGGCGACGCGGCAATCGTGGAAAGCTACGCGCCGTACCTGGCCGCCCTCGCCAAGTTGACGGAGGTTGCCGCCACGGGAGAGAGCCTCCCGGAATCCGATGCGCCGGTGCAGATCGTCGGCGATTTCCGCCTGATGCTGAAGATCGAGATCGACCGAGCCGCGGAGAAGGAGCGGCTGGCCAAGGAGAAAGCCCGTGTCGACGCGGAAATCGCCAAGGCGCAGAAGAAGCTGGAAACCCCCAGCTTCGTCGAGCGGGCCCCGGCAGCCGTCGTGGCTCAGGAAAGGGATCGCCTGGCCGGCTTCCTGGCGCTGTCGGAAAAGCTCGCCAGCCAGATCGCCCGCCTCGACTGACCCCGTACGCCCTTCCGGCACGGCAAACGCCGGAAGGGCCCACCGCCGGCTACTGGACCCCGGCGATGTCCTCGACCATCTGGAGGACGTGATCGGGGTGCTTGCCGATCCCCATGAAAGTGCCCATGGTCAGGGCCGGCCAGGAGAGCGCCGTACGGTAGCGCGCATGCAGCGCCATCACCTTCCCGCCGACGATGAAGATCTCCCAGGGCAGCGCGGCAATGTGGTCCGGGCCGGTCTTGCGGACCCACCAGTTCTCACCGGTCTCCTGGTCGTTCATCGCGAACCCGAACACCGCCAGCTTCTGGTCCTGCAGGACGATCTCGTAGACCTTCGCACTCTGGCCGACACCCTTGTCCAGGTTGGCCCGCACCGTCCGCACCGCGTCCTCGAAGCTCCTGTATTCCTTGATGTCCGCCCGGTTGTGGAAGCGCTCCATGCCGAACATGTACCGGTATTCCCCCAGCTCCTCGGTCTTGACGTCGCCGCCGAAGGCGCCTGCCTTTCCGAGGGCCTTCTCGAGTCTCGCGGCCAGCGCCTTTACCGCCGGCTCCCCTTTCGCATAGTCCCCGCGCAGGTAGGCGCGGTACCAGTACTCGGGATTCACGTAGGACACGCTGCCGTCGGCCTTGACGCCGACCCGGATGGGCGCCGCCACGATGGCCGTGCCGCCGATCTGGCGTACCGCTTCGAGGATGCCGGCATCGGTCACGACGATGCTGGCATACCCGGCGATGCCCTTGGGCAGATGGCGCCCGACGACCGTGAATCCCGAACCGGCGAGCTTCTGCTCGACCGTTGCCATGACCGACTTCAGCTCACCGCCGGCCACCCTGTCAGCCTGCACATAGGGCGACAGGGCATGGGCAAGCAGGGAAACGCAGGCGAGGACGAGCCCCGCGATGACGCGAACCATATCCACCTCCGGAAAAAAAGGGCCGGCGGAGGAAGCCGCCGGCCCGGATGGTACTTACGTGGCGATCAGTTGAACTTGAGGCCGTAGGCGATGCCCAGCGAGTTCTGGTGCATCTTGATCGTCTCCTGACCGGCGGGGCCCGGCAGGAACCGGTTGTACAGGCTGGCACCGGTCACCGAGTTCTTGAACGCATGCATGTAGGCGAAGGTCAGTTCGGAGTCGCCGCTCAGCTTGTAGGTCGCGCCGAGGGTCAGGTGATCCTGCACGACACCGGGGGCGATGATGTTGAAGGTCACGTCCCGGGCCTGGATCGGGTTGTCGGTATGGTTGTAACCCGCGCGCAGGATGAGATTGCCGCTGTACTGGTACTCGACCCCGAGCTTGAAGACGTCGACGCTGGACCACCCGAAACCGCGCCCGTTCTCGCCACCCAGGGAATTGGGGACACCGGCGAACCCCAGGCCGTAGTCGCTGAGGTTGGAGACCGACTTGACGCCCGCGTAGTTGATGCGCTGGTAGTCGGCGGCGATCGTCACCGAAGGCGTGGCCTTGAAGCTGACCCCGATGTTGAAGTTCTCCGGCATGTCGAAATCGCCCTGCTGGGCGAACAGGCCGCTGTACTTGTCGAACCTGCTCATCCGCACCTTGGTCGAGTAGGCCGCGCCGACCGTGACGGCGTCGGTGATCTTGCTCAACCAACCGAGCCGCAGGCCCCACCCGTGGGCGCTGTCATAGCCCTTGCCGGTGAGGTTGGCCGCCGAGGACGAGAAGCCGGCGAATCCCTCGAGGCCCTCGGCCTTGAAGCGCTGGTAACCGAACAGCGGGGAAATGCCGAAGGAGTGGTTGCCGGCGATCTTCATCGAGAAGGTCGGGGCGATCACCAGTTGCATCATGTCGATGCCGAGCCTGTCGTTGCCGCACAGCAGGTTGTAGGAAGGCCTGCCGGGATTGAAGCCGGCGCAGGCGCTGGCCGCCGGAATCTGGCCGCCCGAGTAATCCGTATTCATGCCGCCGTTGCCGTAGACGGTCACGCCGAGGGACATGTTCGGATTCAGCATGTGGTTGTAGCCGAACTCGGGAATGAAGAAGTCCGTGCTGCCGCTGTCGGCCGAACCGTTCAGGCCGAAACCGGCCGCGCCCTCGCGGGAGGCCGAGCGCTGGGGGGAGAACCAATCCACGCCCACGTCCAGGCGGGTACCGGCCCAGACCATCGTGGCCGGATTGTTGGCACCACCGAAGGTGTCCTTGGTCATGGCGGTGGCCGCGCCACCCATGCCCTTGGCGGTCATCCCGTAGCCATGGGAAAAATAGCCGTCGGTGGCCAGGACCGTCGCGGAAAGCCCCATGAGGGCGACCGCCGCTGCGATTTTCTTCATCTCTCTACTCTCCTCCCCGAAGCGGGCAAAAAATCTATCGCAATCGTGGAGAAAATCCCCACGAAAATAAACGCGTTGTAAGAAGTTTCTAAGAAAAAACCTTCAATGTGTGGCTGGGATGCCACATCACATGAACAGGCAGACATCCGACTTCTGGGCAACGGGCAGGAAGGTGGCCGCGCCAGCGTAGTCGAGTCCGTCGATGAAGTCGTCGTGGCTGAAGCCGAACAGCTCGACGGTCATCTGGCAGGCGATGAACTTCACGTCCGCCTCCTGGGACAGGCCGCGCAGCTCCTCGATGGTCGCGACCCCGTTGTTCCGGATGGTCTGCTTCATCAGCGTCGTGGCCATCGCCTCGAAGCCCGGGATGTTGCCCTGGATGATGTTCGGAATGTTCCAGTTGATGCCCTTGAACCAGTCCGGGCCGAAGGGCATCTTCATGGGCATGCCCGGGTTCCCCAGGGGGCTCACCTTCAGGTCGGAAATGTCCTTCTTCAGGAGATTCAGTCCATAGAAGGTGAAGAAGATCTGCACGTCCCAGCCGAGGGCGGCCGCCGTCGATCCGAGGATGAAGGGGGGATAGGCCCAGTCCAGGGTTCCCTTGGTGGCGATGATCGACAGGGACGGAGTCTTCGACTCCTCGATCTCCCTGAGCTTCTCTTCGATCCGGCCGGGGAGGATTTCGTCCAGCCGCTGGCGGATCAGATCGTCGATGACGGCGATTTCGGGAGTGGCGCCCATGGAAGCCTCCTGTAGTCCGCCCCGGAACATGGCCGGGCGGGATTAGTTAATTTGAAGATGATGAATCAGCTCGCACCGCAGCAGCGAGCAAATTGTTTTGATACGGGGATCACCACGGGTGATACGGGGAACGCCCGGGCTTTGAACCCGGAGGCAGGCGCCGAAGGATGCCCGCCTTCCGGAAGTTCGGGGAAGCGTCACTTCCGCTTGATGTAGAACTCGAACTCCTTGTTGTTCTCGGCCGAGGAGAGGAGTTCGTTCCCCGTCTGTTTCGCGAAGGCGGCGAAGTCCTTCACGGAGCCGGGATCTGTGGCCATGATGCGCAGGACCTGGCCGGACGTCATGTCGTTGAGCGTCTTCTTCGCGCGCAGGATGGGCAGGGGGCAGTTCAGGCCACGGGCGTCGAGTTCCTTGTCGAAATTCATTTGTCTTCCTCGCAGGTGTGTTGTGGGTGTTACGGGAACGGTTGTATCAACCGTTCCTTATAAACCAGCCGGTCCGATCATTCAATAGCCCTGATCAGGAAAGCCGCATTCATGCCATCGACCGGTAGTACAGATTCTGGGGATGATTCGCTTCCGCGAAGAAATACCAGCGCTCAGCGATCAATCCCGCATATTGCACGATAAAAACAAACAATGCCCCTCCGACGCCTCCGGCGGTTCCGGCGCCGAGCAGCAAGGTCGGGACGACGAATGCGGCGAGCAGGAAGCCCCATTTGACGCCCTTGAGCCACGCGCCGGTGCGCCCGTGGAAGAACTCCCGGGTGTTGAAGGAACCGCCCATGAATCCCTGGGATCTCTGGACGATGCGCGGATGCTTGACGCCGATGGCCGACTGGACGGTCGAACCCGGACGCAGGCGCCGGTTCCGCCAGAGCGAGGCGCCGCGTCCGACCAGGCCCAGGAAGGTGATGATGGCCGCCCAGCCGGCGAAGAAGGGGACGAGGGCAGGCGCGGCCACCGCGGCCAGGCCCGCGGCCAGGGTGAACCCCGAGGCGCCACCGAGCAGGACGAAATTGATCACCGTCAGCGGCGTGTGCCACTCCCGCAGGAAGCGCAGGCAGGCATAGACCATGCCGGTGCAGACGAACAGCAGGAAAGCCAGCACGGTGCCGGCAACGCCGAGGACGGCCGTCGGATCGACGGGCAGCCCCGAGGGAAGCACGAGCAGGACGGGACGCCAGTCCAGCCAATGGGCGAGGCCATAGAGGAAGACCGTCCCCATGAACGCCGGAAGGACGATGACCTCCCGCGACAGCCAGGAGGTGCGCCACTGGGTCGCCGCACGCCAGGCCCGCTCGGGTCGCCCGAGGTGGAAGAAGGACGCCAGCAGCCCGGCCGCCAGGAAGGCCAGGGCCAGCAATGACCCGGGGCCGTAGAAGCCCGGGCCGGTCTGGGCCGGCAGCAGGTCGAAGGCGGCATAGGTCTGGGCGGTGAACAAGGCCAGGAACAGGCCCTGGCCCGCGCCGATCAGCGTCGTGAGGAAGATGACGGAAAAGGCCGGATGCACGGTTACTCCCGGACGATGCCGGTTGCAAAGAGGGGACGGAGGCGGAATCGCATGGCCCTCACCAGGAGAAGTCGTCCATGGTCGGCTCCGCCTTCGACGGCCCGGGTTGCTGCCGGTCGACGCGCAGCGGATTGTCCGCGCGGACCAGTTCGTCCTCGTGGATGCGGATCCGCGTCTTGCGGCGCGGCAGGTAGTGGTTGGACGGATGGGTGCCCCATTCGGGCATCAGCGGGTACCCCCCCTCCTCCCGGATGGCCCGGGACACGACGGAATCCGGATCGTGGATGTCGCCGAACAGCCGGGCGCCGGGCGGGCAGGCCTTCACGCAGGCGGGCTTGCGGTCCGCTTCCGGCAGGCGGGCGTCGTAGATCCGGTCCACGCAGAGGGTGCATTTCTTCATCACCTTCTGGTCCTCGTCGAACTCGCGCACGCCATAGGGGCAGGCCCAGGAGCAGTACTTGCACCCGATGCATTTGTCGTAGTCCACGAGGACGATGCCGTCCTCCTTGCGCTTGTAGGAGGCGCCCGTCGGGCACACCGGGACGCAGGGCGGGTCCTCGCAATGCAGGCAGGACTTCGGGAAATGCACCGTCTCGGTGTTCGGAAACTCGCCGACCTCGAAGGTCTGCACCCGGTTGAAGAAGGTGCCCGTCGGGTCCTTGCCGTAGGGGTTCAGGTCCGTCATGGGCCCGGCGCTGCCGGAGGTGTTCCACTCCTTGCAGCTCGTCACGCAGGCGTGGCAGCCGACGCAGACGTTGAGGTCGATCACCAGCGCGAGTTGGGTCATCGTCCACCCCCGCCCAGCTTGCGGCCCAGGTAGGCGAGGATGCCCTTGCGCACCTCCATGCCGGGGTAGGGCTTCAGCGCCGGGAACTGGGGCGAGGTCTCCTCCGGCTCACCCGGATCCGCCTTGACGATGCGCACCCGGACGTCGTACCAGGCAGCCTGGCCGGTGACGGGGTCGGAATTGGAGACCGTGGCACCGTCCCGGGTGTGCAGTTCCTCGGAGATCAGGTGATTGAGCAGGAAGCCGCGCCGGGACTCGTTGGCGTCCTCCGCCAGGTTCCAGGCGCCCCTGGCCTTGCCGATGGCATTCCATGTCCACACGGTGCCCGGCTCCACGGCCTCGGAATGGCGGGCCATGCAGCGCACCCGGCCCCACTGGCTCTCCACCCAGATCCAGTCCCCGTCCCCGATCCCCGCGACACGCGCGGTGTGGCTGTTCACGAAAAGGTAGTTGTGGGCGTGGATCTGCCGCAGCCAGGCATTCTGGGAGTCCCAGGAGTGGTACATGGCCATGGGCCGCTGGGTGATCGCCGCGAGGGGATACTTCTGCCGGTCCGTGAGTTCCGCCTCCAGCGGATCGTAATAGAAGGGCAACGGGTCGAAGTAGGTCTCCACCCGCTTCCTCAGGTGCTCCGGCGGCTTGCGGGAGAAGCCCTTGCCCCGGGCCGCCTGCCGGAAGCGCATCAGCACTTCCGAGTAGATGTGGATCGGGATGGGCTCGGCGTAGCGGGTGATCCGGTTGCGCTGGGACCATTCGAGATACCCGCGGTTCCAGTTCCGCATGTACTGGTAGCTCTTCGGCAGTTCGTAGTGGAAGACGCAATCGTGCTTCTGGTACATCTCCCACTGGCTGGGGTTGGGCTCGCCGCGCATGGACTTCTCGCCGCCCTTGCCCCGCCAGCCGGCCAGGAAGCCGATTCCCGAGCCGGGTTCCGTCTCGAAGTTGACGATGAAGTCGGGATAATCCCGGAACTTGCGCTGGCCGTCCTTCGTCGTGAAGGCCGGCAGCTTCAGTCGCGAGCCCAGTTCGATCAGCACGTCCTGGAAGGGCTTGCACTCGCCCGTGGGCGGCACCACGGGCACCCGCACCGAATCCACCGGGCCGTCGAATTCCGAGATCGGCCGGTCCAGGATGGACATCACGTCGTGCCGTTCCAGGTAGGTGGTGTCCGGCAGGATCAGGTCCGCGAAGGCGGTCATCTCCGAATGGAAGGCGTCGGCGACGACGATGAACGGGATCCGGTACTCGCCGTCCTCGTCCTTGTCGTTCAGCATCTTCCGGACCTCGACCGCGTTCATGGTCGAGTTCCAGGCCATGTTGGCCATGAAGATCAGGAGCGTGTCGATCCGGTACGGATCGCCCCGCCAGGCATTGGTGATCGCGTTGTGCATCAGCCCGTGCACCGACAGCGGGTATTCCCAGGAGAAGCCCTTGTCGATCCGCACGGGCTTCCCCTCGCCATCGACGAAGAGGTCATCGGGATCGGCGGGCCAGCCCAGGGGCATGCCGTCGAGCGGCGTGTTCGGCCGCACGGCGCGGGGATCGTTGGGCGGTCGGGCGCAGGGCGGTATGGGCCGCGGGAACGGCACCTTGTGGCGGAAGCCGCCGGGGCGGTCGATGGTGCCCAGGATGGACATCAGGATGCCCAGGGCGCGGATGGTCTGGAAGCCGTTGGAATGGGCCGCCAGGCCCCGCATGGCGTGGAAGGCCACCGGATTGCCGGTGACCGTGTCGTGCTCCCGGCCCCACGCGTCGGTCCACGCCACCGGCAGTTCGATGCGCTGGTCCCGGGCCACGACGCCCATCTCGTGGGCCAGGCGGCGGATGGTGTCCGCCGGGATGCCCGTGATCTGGCTCGCCCACTCCGGCGTGTAGTCCTTGACCCGTTCCTGCAGGAGCTGGAAGGCCGGTTTGACGGGGGTGCCGTCGTGGAGCCTGAAATCCCCGAGGAGAAAGGGGTCGGCCCCCGGCGTGTGCGTCACCACCGGCCGGTTCGTGTTGCGGTCCCACCAGAGCTTGTCCTGGGGATCGTAGCAAGCCTCCTCCTCGGGCACCTCGGTACGCACGAACATGCCGAACTCGTCGTTCGCCTCGTCCACGTTCACCAGCTCGCCGGCATTGCTGTACTGGACCAGGAACTCCCGGTCGTACAAGCCCTTGTCGATGATCTCGTGGATGACGGCCAGCAGGAAGGCGCCATCGGTGCCCGGGCGGATGGGCACCCATTCGTCGGCGATGGCCGAGTAGCCGGTGCGCACCGGGTTGATGGAGACGAAGCGGCCGCCCTGGCGCTTGAACTTCGACAGGGCGATCTTCAGCGGGTTGGAATGGTGGTCCTCCGCCGTGCCGATCATGACGAACAGCTTGGCCCGGTCCAGGTCCGGACCGCCGAATTCCCAGAACGAGCCGCCGATGGTGTAGATCAGGCCCGCCGCCATGTTGACCGAGCAGAATCCGCCGTGGGCCGCATAGTTGGGCGTGCCGAACTGGCGGGCGAACAGGCCGGTCAGCGCCTGCATCTGGTCACGCCCCGTGAATAGCGCGAACTTCTTCGGGTCGGTGGCGCGGATCCTGGCCAGCCTCTCGGCCAGCACGGAGAAGGCTTCCTCCCAGGAGATGGGCTCGAAGGCCCCTTCGCCCCGCTCGGCGCCGGCCTTGCGGCGCAGGGGCCGGGTCAGGCGGGCCGGGGAGTACTGCTTCATGATGCCCGAGCTGCCCTTGGCGCAGATCACGCCCTGGTTCAGGGGGTGGTCCGGGTTGCCGTCGATGTAGCGCACCTGGCCGTCCCGCAGGTGGACGCGGATGCCGCAACGGCAGGCGCACATGTAGCAGGTGGTCTTCTTGACCTCCAGCACGGCATCTTCGGAATGGGGCGGCGGCGCTAGGCGCTGCATGGGATTTCCGTCTCTCCAGGGGATCCCGCCATCGGGGAGCGGCGCGAAGTGGCGGCCGGCCCGCGGGACTACATTAGAAATTTGCGATATTCTGACCGACCCGTCGGAACGGCACAATGGGAATGTTCTTATTTCCCGATAAGGCGCCGTGATTGTTGAAGCCTGAACTTTGGCGCTACAGTGCGCCCTCCCGGAGGACAACCATGACCACCATCCCCGATTTCACCGACGGCGAGATGCAACTCGCCCACCAGACCCTGTTCGAGCGCTACGGACGCATTGTGCCCCTGCAGGTGGCCGACGTGGAACTGCGACTCGACCCGGCCAGCGAGGACCTGTCCTCCTGTCCCAGCCTCTACTGGGAGGAACGGGGCGCCCACTTCGTGGTCAGCAAGACAGGCGACGCCGGCTTTCGCTGCCAGTTCTTCTATACGGACGTGGAGCAGTTCGGCACCGGCCGCGACGAGTACGACAGCCTCGGCGACTGCCTCGTGACGCTGCTGCGCGTCCAGGCCGACCACGAGCGGGAAAGGGCCGGGGTGAAGAACGGCATGACCGCCGTCGACTTCGACAAGGCCGGGGGCGACGAGGAATACCACCCGCCCCTGATCATCTGACGGGCGCGCGCACCGTGAAGGTCTGCATCGTCTCCGACAGCCACGACCGGGGCCCCATGCTGGCGGCAGCCGTGGAACAGGCCCGGTCCGAGGGTGCCGCGGCGGTGATCCACTGCGGCGACCTGATCGGCGTGAACACCGTCAAGGCGTCCCTGAAGCTCGGCCTGCCGCTGCACGTGATCCACGGCAACAACCTGGGCGACCTGGTGGCCCTCGCCCGCATCGCCTGCGGCTCCGAAGGCCTGCTGAACTACCACGGCCGGGATGCCACCATCGTGCTGCACGGCAGGCGGATCTTCGTCACCCACTACCCGCACTATGGCCACGGCATGGCCTGCACGGGCGACTACGACCTGGTCTGCTGCGGCCACAGCCACGAGCCGCTGGTCACCCGGCAGCCCAACGTGAAGGGCGGCGCCAGCTGGCTGGTGAACCCCGGCACCGTCGCCGGCCTGGGCGCCCCGGCCGCCACGTGGATCCTCGGCGACCTGGAAACGATGGACTTCCAGGTCCGCGAACTGCCCCGCTGAGGGCTCAGGCAGGCGCGCCCCCGAACACCTTGCGCTGGCTGGCCTGGACCACGGCCAGGATTCCCGGGTCGGTGAGGCGGCGCTCCGTGGTGATGGCGTAGAGCTGTTCGGTCACCGACTCTATCCTGCCGATGGCCTTCACCCCGTACTGGCGGCGCACGTCCCGGGCGATGGCCGACGGCGCCACGAAAAGGCCCGCCCCCGCCTGGCCGAAGGACTGGATCAGCGCGCTGTCGTCGAACTCGCCGACAATGCGCGGGAAGATCCCCCGGGACTCGAACCAGTGGATCAGCTTCGGCCGCACGGCCACGTCCTCGCCGGGCAGGAGGAAGGGGGCGCCGTGCAACAGCCCCGGGAATCCGCCGGAGAGGGTGCGCGCCAGGGCCGGGGCACCGAACACGGTCAGGTCGCTCTCCCCCATCAGGTGGTTGTAGCCCCGGACGTTGAGCTTTGCGGGCATGGGCCTGTCGGCGATCACCATGTCGAGGCGATGCACCGCCATGTCCGCCAGCAGCGAGGACAAGGGCCCCTCGCGGCAGACCAGACGGCCGGCGTCGCCGCTGCTCAGGGCCGGTTCCACCACCCGGTAGGCGACGGACTTCGGCACCGAATCGGCGATTCCGATGCGCAACGGCGCCCCCAGCGGCGCGGTGCGGTCCTGGGCGAGCCGCAGGACCTCGTCGCCCAGGGCGAAGATCTCGTCCGCGCAGGCGAAGACCCGCCGCCCGGTTTCCGTGAGTTCCAGGCCGCGACCCGCCTTGCGCAGCAGTTCCACCCCGAGGCTCGCCTCGAGTTCCCGCAGCTGGCCGCTGATCGACTGGGGCGTCAGGTGCAGCTGTTCGCCGGCCCGGGCGATGCTGCCCGCCTTGCCGACCATCCAGAAATAGCGCAGGTGCTTGTAGTTGAGCTGGGCCATGGCGGACTTTGTTCGATTTTTTCGAATCTATTATAAAAAACATTCGAATTGTTGGATGCATCTCCCGGCCTTACACTGCCTTCCGCTCCCGTCGGGAGCGGCGGGAAAGGGGCCACAGAGGCCACGCTCCCCGCCTCATTGCCATAGGAGAGACCTCATGAAACGCGTCGTGCTGCTGATTGCCACGAACCTGGCCATCATGCTCGTCCTGGGCGTCGTCAGCACCCTGACCGGCGCCCACAAGTTCTTCGCCGGGTCCGGCCTGGACCTGGGCCGCCTGCTGTTCTTCGCCCTGCTGATGGGCTTCGGCGGTGCCTTCATCTCCCTGTGGATGTCGAAGACCATCGCCAAGTGGAGCACCGGCGCCCGGGTCATCGAGACCCCCGCCAATTCCACCGAGTACTGGCTCGTGGAAACCGTCCGCCGCTTCTCGGAGAAGGCGGGCCTGCCCATGCCGGAGGTGGCGATCTACGACGGCGAGCCAAACGCCTTCGCGACGGGCGCCAGCCGCAACGGTTCCCTCGTCGCGGTCTCCACCGGCCTGCTGCAGAGCATGACCCGGGAGGAGGCCGAGGCCGTGATCGCCCACGAGGTCGCCCACGTGGCCAACGGCGACATGGTGACCCTGACCCTGATCCAGGGGATCGTGAACACCTTCGTGATCTTCCTGGCGCGGGTCGTGGGCTGGGCGGTGGATTCCTTCCTGCGCCGCGGCGAGGAGGAATCCTCGGGGCCCGGGCTCGGCTACACGGTCACCGTCATCGTCTGCGACATCGTGTTCGGCATCCTGGCCAGCATCATCGTCATGTATTTCTCGCGCCAGCGGGAATTCAGGGCCGACGCCGGCGCCGCAGACCTGATGGGCTCGCCGCGGCCGATGATGGCCGCGCTGAGCCGCCTGGGCGGACTGGAGGCGGGCGAACTGCCCCAGAACGTCGCCACTGCCGGCATCAGCGGCCGCCCCGGCTGGATGGCCCTGTTCTCCAGCCACCCGCCCATCGAGGAACGCATCGCCGCACTGGCTTCCCGCGGCGCCTGAGCGCCCGCGCGGCCCCTGCGCCGGAACCGTCGTGGCGCCGCGCGGCGCCACGACCAATCCCCGGCGCCGCAGTCAAATTCGCCCCCTTAATGACCCCATAGGAAGAATAATTCCAAGTCGTTGATCTATAACAAGCTTCCGGAAAGCCACCGGTTTAGAATCCGGCCGGTTCGCAAGGAACCACTTTCCTGGAGGCTCGATGTGACGGCTTCAATCCCGACCAACCAGACGATCCTCGTCGTCGGCGGCGGCATCTCCGGCATGACCGCCGCCCTAGAAGCCGCCGAGTGCGGCAAAGAGGTCATCCTGGTGGAGAAGACCCCGACCCTGGGCGGCCGCACGGCCCAGCTCTACCGCTACTTCCCGAAGATGTGCCACCCGACCTGCGGGCTGGAGATCAACGAGAAGCGCCTGCGCGGCAACCCCCGCATCCGCGTGATGACCATGACCGAGGTGACGGCCGTCGCCGGCCGGCGCGGCGACTACAAGGTCAACCTCAAGGTCTCGCCGCGCTACGTCACCGCCGCCTGTACCGCCTGCGGCGATTGCGGGAAGGCCGTGAGCGCCGAGGTGCCGGATGCCTTCAACTACGGCCTGGCCAAGGTCAAGGCGGCCTACCTGCCGCACCCGATGGCCTACCCGCAGCGCTACGTCATCGACCCGTCCATCGTCGGCACGCCCGACGGCGAGGCCGCCAAGGCCGCCTGCAAGGCCGGCGCCGTGGATCTGGGGATGCAGGAGGAGACCGCCGAGATCTCGGTGGGCGCCATCGTCTGGGCCACCGGCTGGCGGCCTTTCGACGCCAACAAGATCCAGCCCTACGGCTACGACCGGATCGCCAACGTGATCACCAGCGTCGAGTTCGAGCGCCTGGCCGATCCCCACGGTCCCACCGGCGGCAAGCTGCTGCGCCCGTCGGACGGCAAGGAGGCGAGGAACGTCGCCTTCATCCAGTGCGCCGGCTCCCGGGACGAGAACTACCTCCGCCACTGTTCGCGCATCTGCTGCATGGCGTCCCTGAAGCAGACCCAGTACGTGCGCGAGGCCTACGGCGAGGGCGAGAACGGAGCCAAGTCCACGGTCTATTACATCGACATCCGCGCCATCGACCGCTTCGAGGACTTCTACGCCAAGGTCTGGCAGGACCCGACCGTCAGCTTCGTCAAGTCGAAGGTGGCCCGCATCGCCGAGAACAAGGAGAACGGCAATCCCGTTCTCCACGGCGTGAACACCGAGGGCTACCACCGCTATGCCACCGAGCACGATCTGGTGGTGCTGGCCGTGGGCATGGAACCCGAGGTGACCGGGGTCAAGCTGCCCGAGGACGTGATCCAGGATTCCTCGAACTTCATCGAGGGATCGCGGGACGGCGGCATGTTCGGCGCCGGCGCCGCCTCCAGCCCCCTGGACGTGAACCGCGCGGTGCAGAGCGCCACGGCCGCGTCCCTGCGGGCGATCCAGGTCATTCGCAAAACCGCATCCACGGAGGCCGCGTGAACGCCCCCCACCCCCCGACCCCCGCCCCGAGGGCGGGGGTGACTCCGGTTCGCGGGCCGTGCCCGCTCCGTTTCGTTGAATTGCTGCCCCCTTGGGGCGGCCCTGCGGAGGCAGCCCATGGCTGACAACAAATTCGCCGCCTACATCTGTTCCGGCTGCGGCATCGGCGACGTCCTCGACGTCAAGGCGATGGAGAAGATCGCCACCAAGGAAGGCAAGATGCAGGTGGTCAGGAGCCACCCCTTCCTGTGCAACGAGGAAGGCGTGCAACTGATCCGTGACGACATCGAGAAGGAAGGCGTCACCCATGTCTGTATCGCCGCCTGCTCCCGCCGCGCCAAGGCCGAGGCCTTCTACTTTCCCACCGTCGCCCTCTCCCGCGCCAACCTGCGGGAAGGCGTGATCTGGGTGGTCGCCGAAGGTTCCGACCACGACGAGGTGCGCCAGGAGATGGCCGAGGACTACGTGTGCATGGGTTGCGCCGAGGTCAAGAAGATGAAGCTGCCGGCGGGCAACCCGAACCGGGCGGAGAACAAGCGGATCCTGGTGGTCGGCGGCGGCATGTCCGGCATGACGGCGGCCCTGGAGATCGCCGAGACCGGCTACGAGGCCGTGCTGGTCGAGAAGACCGCCGCCCTGGGCGGCATGGCCGCGAAGCTCCTGAAGCGGGTGCCCTTCAACGGCGCCTACGCCGAAGCCCAGCCCACGGGCGCCGCCGAACTGGCGGCCAGGGTCTCCGCCCACCCGAAGATCAAGGTCCATCTCTCCTCCACCGTCGCCGAGACGGCCGGCGCGCCCGGCCGCTTCCAGGTGAAGATCGCCCAGGAAAGCGGCAATGTGGCGGAAGAGGCCGTGGGCGCCATCGTCCAGGCCACGGGCTTCACGCCCTACGACCTGGCGAAACTGCCGGAACTGGGGGGCGGCCAGGCCAACGTGGTGGACCAGGCCGGCCTCGAGGCCCTGGCCATGGCCGCCAACGGCGGTGCGATCAAGCGGGCCGACGGAAAGGAAGTGAAGTCGGTCGTCTTCGTCCAGTGCGCCGGCCAGCGCGGCTCTGGCGGCAACGGCAGCGGCCAGCACCTGGAGTACTGCTCCGGCCACTGCTGCGGCACGAGCATCAAGCAGGCCATGTACTTCAAGGACGCCAATCCCGAGGTGGACACCGTCGTCATGTACCAGGACCTGCGCGTCCCGGGCATGGGCGAGGACTTCTACCGCAGCGCCCAGAACAAGGGCGTGATCTTCACGAAGGCGAAGGTCGATGGCGTCACCGGCGGCGACACCTGCCAGGTGCGGATGAAGGACCTGATCCTCGACGAGGAGGCCACTGTGGATGCCGACCTGGTGGTGCTCGCCACCGGCCAGGTGCCCAATGCCGGCGTCAATCTGGACCAGTGGACCGAGGTGGTCACGGCCGCCGAGGGCGGCTCCGAGGAAGCGAAGGTCCAGAAGATCGAGCTGCAGAAGGGGTCGGTCCTCAACCTGAGCTACCGCCAGGGCCCGGACATGCCGCAGTTCAAGTACGGCTTCGCCGACTCCCACTTCATCTGCTTCCCCTACGAGACGCGCCGCACGGCCATCTATGCGGCCGGCCCGGTGCGCCGGCCCATGGACATGTTCCAGGCCATCGAGGACGCCACCGGCGCCGCCCTGAAGGCGATCCAGGCGGTGGAAAACGCCGCCGCCGGCCGGGCCGCCCATCCGCGGGCCTGGGACCTCTCCTTCCCGCAGGCGCGCCTCGAAGGCTGCACCCAGTGCAAGCGCTGCACGGTGGAATGCCCCTTCGGCGCCATTGACGAGGACGAGCGGCGCTTCCCGCTGTTCAACGAGTCCCGCTGCCGCCGTTGCGGTACCTGCATGGGCGCCTGCCCGGTGCGCGTGATCTCCTTCGAGAACTACTCGGTGGATACCGTCGGCAGCCAGGTCAAGGCGGTGAACGTCCCGGACGAATTCGAGGAGAAGCCGCGCATCCTGATCCTGGCCTGCGAGAACGACGCCTACCCGGCCCTGGACATGGCCGGCATCCAGCGCATCACCTACTCGGCCTTCGTGCGCGCCATCCCGGTCCGCTGCCTGGGCTCGGTGAACACCATCTGGATCACCGACGCCCTGAACTCCGGCTACGACGGCGTGATGATGATGGGCTGCAAGAAGGGCGACGATTACCAGTGCCACTTCGTCAAGGGCTCCGAGCTCGCCCACTACCGGATGAGCAAGATCGGCGACACCCTGAAGCAGCTGGGCCTGGAGACGGAGCGGGTCGTCACCCACGAGGTGGCCATCACCGACAACGCCCGGGTGGCCCAGATGATCAACGACTACGTGGCCCAGATCAACGAGATCGGGCTGTCCCCCATGAAGGGCTTCGGTTGAGGATACGACCATGAGCGACATGAACACGCAGGCCGTCGCCCGCTACCGGAACAACTTCCTCAAGGAAGTCGAGGAGCGGGTAGAGGACGGCCACTGGGTAAGGATGTGCATGCAGTGCGGCGTCTGCGCCGGCTCCTGCCCGCTGGGCCCCCACTGGGAGCATTCGCCCCAGAAGATCTTCATGATGATCCGGGCCGGCAAGCGGGAGGAGGTATTGACTTCCGATGCCATGTGGATGTGCACCTCCTGCTACAACTGCATCGTCCGCTGCCCGCGCAAGCTGCCGATCACCCACATCATGCACGGCCTGGCCCACTACTCGCACAGGCTCGGGCTCGCCCCCAAGGGCCAGCCGACCCGGGAGATCGCCAAGCTGTTCTGGGACAGCCTGGTGAAGACCGGCCGTGTGAACGAGCTCAAGTTCTCCCTGGCCATGTACTTCAAGGATGGCTTCGGCCAGGGCATCAAGAACGCCATGGCCATGCAGGGCGTCGGCCTGGGCCTCGTCAAGGCGGGCCGGCTCAACCCGATGGAGATCCTGGGAGGACATGCCTGCAAGGACAAGGGCGGCATCCAGAAGATGATCGCCAAGGCGCAGGAAATCGAGAACCGCAAGAAGGGGCTGACCGCCTGAGGCGGACCACGGAGAGACACAGATGGCCAAGAAACAGTACGCGTTCTACCCCGGCTGCTCGTCCCAGAAGAAGGCCTCGGCCGACAACTTCCTGCGTTCCATCGACAAGGTCTGCGAGAAGCTGGACGTCCAGTTGAACGAGATTCCCGACTGGAACTGCTGCGGCGCCTCCATCGGCTACGGCGAGGGCGGCGAACTGCCGCGCCTGGTCCTGTCGGCGCGCAACCTGGCACTGGCCGAGCAGAACATGCCCGGCCAGGACATGGTTTCCGTCTGCCCCGCCTGCTGGCTGGCCAGCCGGGAGACGGCCGAGCGCATGCACGAATCCCAGAGCCTGCTGGCCGAGGCCAACGAAGCCCTGAAGGAAGCGGGCCTGAACCTCAAGGGCGAGGTGAAGGCGCGCCACTTCGTGGAGGTGCTGATCGAGGACCTGGGCTGGGATGCCATGAAGGCCCCGGTGGTCAAGCCGCTGGAGGGCCTCAAGGTCGCCGGCTACGTGGGTTGCCAGACCAACCGGCCCTTCGGCATCGCGGGCGAGTCCTTCGAGAACCCCAAGTACCTGGACAAGATGGTGGAGACCATGGGGGCCGAGCCCCTGACCAGGTACGAGCAGAAGGTCACCTGCTGCGGCGGGGCGCTGGCCTTTTCCGAGCCCGAAAAGGCCCAGAAGCAGATCCGCGACATCGTGGAATCCGCCTACGACCACGGCGCCGACATGATCGTCACGCCCTGCCAGCTCTGCCAGGCCAACGTGGAAATCTACCAGTCGGAGATCAACAAGAAGCAGGGCACCAAGCTCAACCTGCCGGTGGTGTATTACTCGCAATTGATGACCGTGGCCTACGGCGGCTCGGCCAAGGAGGCCGGACTGGACGGCCAGCTCATCAAGGCGGAGAAGCTGGAAGGGATCGCCTCGAAATAAGAAGGCACCCGCTCGGGGATGCACGGCGGCCGGGGCGACCCGGCCGTCTGCATTTCAAGGGGGGGTCGCACCGCCCGGCATCGACCGGATGCCCCCTGAGCCCACCCCGTCAGGGGCGGTGGCCGGCGTCGTCCCGGTGCCGGGGCGTCTTCCCTTCCAGGTCGGCAGGCCCGCCCATCCCCCGCGGTTCCCGGCGCCGGGCCCGCGAATCCCGGGCGCGCTGCAGTCGGGCCCGCTCGCGCCGGTCGGAAACCTGGCTGCCCAAGGCGATCCCGACGAGGGCCGCCCCGCAGCCGATGAAGAAGCGGGTCGAGTGCAGGTCGAGGAGGATGACGCCACCCACGGCGAAGATCCCGACGATGGCCAGCAGGCTGGTGACGCCCGGAGCCCGGACCAGGGAAGCGCAGGCGAACATGAAGGCAAAGGCCGCGATGCCCAGCGTCATCGGCTCCCAATGGGCGATGTCGGGCATGGGCCTAGGCTCGCCCGGGTACCGGCGCAACGCGCCGGCGATGGCCCGCCGCACGCGGGATCCGCCTGCCTTCGGGTGTGGGGGGCGCGATCATGGGGCGCCCCTCAGGCGCGTACTTCCCCGTCGCCGAAGACGACCCACTTCTGGCTGGTGAGGCCTTCCAGGCCCACGGGACCGCGGGCGTGGAACTTGTCGGTGGAGATGCCGATCTCGGCGCCCAGGCCGTACTCGAAGCCGTCGGCGAAACGGGTGGAGGCGTTCACCATCACGGAACTGGAATCCACCTCGCGCAGGAAGCGCATGGCATGGGTGTAGTTCTCGGTGACGATGGCCTCTGTGTGGGCCGAGGAATACTTGTTGATGTGGGCGATGGCCTCGTCCAGCCCCGCCACCACCTTGACGGAAATGATGGCGTCCAGGTACTCGGTGTACCAGTCCTCCTCGTCGGCGGCGCGGGCCCCCGGCACCAGGGCGCGGGTTTCCGCGCAGCCGCGGATCTCGATGCCCCTGTCGACCAGCATGCGGGCGATGGCCGGCAGCTGCCGGGCCGCCTCGCCGCGGGCGACGAGCAGCGATTCTGCGGTGTTGCAGGTACCCAGGCGCTGGGTCTTGGCGTTTTCGACGATGCGCAGGGCCTTGGCCGGGTCGGCGCCGTCATCCACATAGACGTGGCAGTTGCCGTCCAGGTGCTTGATGACGGGCACGCGCGCCTCCTTCGAGATGCGCTCGATCAGGCCCTTGCCGCCGCGCGGCACGATGACATCCACGTATTCCGGCATGGCCACCAGGTGGCCGACGGCCTCCCGGTCGGTGGTCCCGATCACCTGCACCGCGGTCTCCGGCAGGCCCGCCGCGGCAAGGCCGGCGCGCACGCAGGCGGCCACGGCCTGGTTGGAGCGGATGGCCTCCTTGCCGCCGCGCAGGATCGCCGCGTTGCCGGACTTGAGGCACAGGGCGGCGGCGTCGGCGGTGACGTTGGGCCGCGCCTCGTAGATGATGCCGACGACGCCCAGGGGCACGCGCATGCGGCCCACCTGGATGCCCGAGGGACGGCGCTTCACGTCGGTGATCTCGCCGACCGGGTCCGGCAGGGCCGCCACCTGCTCCAGGCCCTGGGCCATGGATTCGATGCCTTTCTCCGTCAGGGTGAGGCGGTCGATCATGGCCGGCTCCAGGCCGGCGGCGCGGGCCTCGGCCAGGTCCTCCGCGTTGGCGGCGAGCAGCGCTTCCCGGCCGGCGCGAATGGCGGCGGCCATGGCCAGCAGGGCCCGGTCCTTGGCGGCGGTGGACGCCTTCGCGGTCTCCCGCGCGGCGGCCCGGGCCGCGCGGCCGACGCCCTCCATGTAGTCCTTGACGTTCATCTGCGATTCTCCATGTCGCCCCCGACCTCCGCCGCCAGGGCGGCGGCGAGCGAACCGGCGTGGTCCCGCACCCGGGCGACCCGTTCCGCCAGGAGCTCCCGGCGGGGTTCCGGGCCCCGCGCCGCCGATTCCAGCGCGGCGGCGGATTCCCGGCCGGCGTCCGAGACGAAAGTGCCGAACAGGCCTTTCATTGTATGGGCTGCGCGCACCAGAGTGGGCCAGTCCTTCGCCGCGAGGCTGGCTTCGAGCCGGCCGAGCTGGATCGGCAGGTCGTTGAGGAAGGCCCGGGCGACCTCCCTCAGGAGGGCTTCGTCGCCGCCCACCAGGTCCAGGGCGGTCGCCCTGTCCCAACCGGCGGAGGACCCGCCGGATCGCGCCGCCGCCGACGCCGCCGGCGCCGGCGCCGGGGGCGTCGGCGCGAGGGGAATCGCCAGGACCCGGGCGATCTCGCCCTGCAGGGCCTGCAGGCTCACCGGCTTGGAGAGGAACCCGTCCATGCCCGCATCGAGGCAGCGGTCCCGGTCCTCCCGGAGGGCATTGGCGGTCATGGCGATGATGGGAAGGTGCCTGCCCTTCGCCTCGCCGGCGCGGATGCGGCGGGCGGCCGTGATGCCGTCCATCACGGGCATCTCCACGTCCATGAGGACAAGGGCATACTCCGCCCCGGCGAGGCGGTTCAGGGCCTCGGCCCCGTCGCGGGCGACGTCGCAGGGAATGCCGAGGCGGGCGAGCATGGCCGTCCCCAGCTGCTCGTTCACCTGGTTGTCGTCCACCAGCAGGACCTTCCCCCGCACGAGGCCGGCGACCGAGGCGACTCCCGGCGCCGGGGCGACGGTCTCCACCGCCGGCGGGGCCTCGGCCGGCCGCAGGGGCAGCCAGAACCAGAAGCAGGTGCCGGTGCCGGGGGCGCTTTCCACTTCCATGCTGCCGCCCATGGCCTCGACCAGTTCCCGCGAGATCACCAGGCCGAGGCCGGTGCCGCCGAAGCGGCGGGTCACCGTGACGTCGGCCTGGACGAAGGGCTGGAACAGGCTGGCCAGGGCCTCCTGGTCCATGCCGATCCCCGAATCGCGGACGCTGAAGTAGATGCGGCCGCCTTCCGCCGCGACCCGCAGCTCCACCGAGCCGCGGTCGGTGAACTTGACCGCGTTCACCAGCAGGTTGATCAGGATCTGGCGCAGGCGGGTCGGATCCCCCTCCACATGGCGGGGCAGGTCCGGGGAGACGCTGGCGACGAACTCGATCCCCTTGCCGGCGGCGCGCTCGGCAATGATCACCCGCACCGCCTCCACGGCGGCCGGGAAATCGAAGGGGATCCGCTCCAGCTTCAATCCGCCGGCCTCGATCTTCGCCAGGTCCAGCACCTGGTTCACGAGTTCCAGCAGGTGGTGCCCCGAGGTGTTGATCAGGCCCACGTAGTTGCGGTGGGCCGGTTGCAGGGGCTCGGCCTCCAGCAGTTCGCCGAAGCCGATGATGGCATTGAGCGGCGTGCGCAGTTCGTGGCTCATCCGCGACACGAACTCGGACTTGGCGCGGCTCGCCCGCTCCGCCTCGTCGCGCGCCCTGCGCATGGCCTCCAGGGCCTCCTCGAGCCGATCGTTGGCCTGGTTGATCCGGCGCACGAAGAACACCGTCGCGACGCCGGTCAGCATCAGGACCAGGGCCAGCAGGCCCATCTCCGCCAGCTTCAGGGATTGGCGCTGGGACTGCAGTTGGGCCTCCAGTTCATCGAGCCGCTGGCTGCTTTCGAAGAACAGCCGGTTGGCATTCTCGTCCAGGCGCTCGAAGTAGGCCGGGACGCGCTTGAGGAAGACGGCAATCTCCTCCTCGGCGGCGAAGAAGCCCTTCCGGTCCTCCCGCTCGAGCAGGGACCATCGCCGTTCGAGGAGCGCCTGCAGGGCATCGGCCTGGCCGGAAACCTGGTCCAGCAGGGGCCCGATCTCGACGACCTCCATCACGTGGCCCGACCCCGCCCCGTCGGGCCGGTAGGCGGCCTCGCTGACCATCTCATCGCGCCCCTCCACGTTCAGGCGGACCTGCCGGCGGACGATGCCGCCCGCCTCCAGGACCCCGAGGTCGTGGCGCAGCTTGGCCAGGTGCGCCTCCAGGTCCCGGCGCACGCGCCCGAAACCGGCCGTGTTGGTGGTGGCGGCCATGCGATAGAGATCCATCTCGAGCCCGTGGATGCCGCGCAGGATCTCCTCGCCGACGAACAGGCGCGCCCGTTCGTTGGCGCTGCGGGCATTGAGATCGTCCTGCAGCCTCGAGAAGAAGGAGCGCAGGCCCAGGATCAGCGCCAGGCAGACGACGACGACCCCGAGCAGCCAGAGCAGCGAACGGCCGGAGCGCGCCGGGCCCCGGGCCGCGGCGGACCGGGGCGATCCCTCGCCGGGCGGCGCCGGCATCGGGCGTTCCTGGGGGCGCGACGGGCCGGACATGCCTAGGGACGGTACCTGTTGTCCAGGAAGCCGTGCTTGCGGAAGATGGCCTGCCCCTCGCCGCCTTCGGCCAGGGCCATGAAGCGGCGCGCCAGGTCCGTATTCCTGGAGACGGTGAGCAGGTTGAGCAGCAGGGCCTGGGGCCTGGCGAGCTTCGGGTCCAGGTCGATCATGTCCAGGACGGCCTGGTTGTCCGGCGCGAAGCCGGCGGCGCGCCAGTTCATGGTCAGGTCCGCCTCCTTGCGCCGCATGGCGCCGGCAAGGCTGCGCGAATCGGGGGCCAGGAAGGCCGCGGCCTTGATCACCTTGGGATAGATGCCCAGGCCGTCGAGGATGTCCTTCGACTCGTTGCCGACGCTGCCCGACTCGGCATTGCCGAGGATGACGACCAGGTCGCGCCGCAGCAGCTCCCGCGGGTCCGGCCTGACCTTCTTCGGGTTGCCCTTCTGGACCATCAGGGCCATCTGGTTGTAGCCGACGGTGACGTAGTCGCCCAGCAGGCCTTCCTTCAGGTGCCGCTCCCGGTAGGACGGCTCGCCGGGCAGGTAGAGGTCGCCACCGCTCTTGCGGGCCGACTGGTAGAGGTCCTCCGACCCCCCCTGGGCGAGGATGACTTTCACGTTCTCGCGCTTTTCGAAAAGCTGGGCGATCTCCGCCATGGGCCGGATCATGGTGATGCCGCAGTAGACCAGGAGTTCCTGGCGCGCCTGCTGGGCGACGGCCGGCAGGGCGGCGAAAAGGAAGGACAGGAAGACGGCGAGGATTCGGCGGGTGGGCATGGGGTTCTCCGTTTCTGCAGGGTGTTCGGCCCCCGGGACGGCAACCGATATCAGGCCGGGCGGCCGGCCAGGCGCAGGGCCAGCTGCAGCATCTCGTCCCAGACGTCGCCGGTCGCCAGGCCCTTGACCATGCGATCGATGCGGGCGGCATGGAGCAGGGCGGCGGTGGCGGCCCTGGCGCTGGTGCGCTGGAGCGGCGCCCGGTAGGCGCCCTGGCGCGGCCCGAAGATGCGCAGGGTCTTCATGGCCTCGTCCAGGGAACCGCCCCGGTCGCGGGCGCCGGCGAGGGCCGCCAGCGTCCTGGCCTCGGTGGCCAGCGCCCAGAGGACGAGGGGCGGCGCCGCGTCCTCGCCCTTCAGGCCGTCCAGCAGGCGGGCGCAGCGGGCCGCGTCACCGGCCAGCACGGCGGCGCGCAGCTTGTCCACGTCGTAGCGGGCGACGTTGAGGACGGCCGCCTCCACCTGTTCCAGGGTCAGGGCGCCGGCCGGGTGGAGCAGGCCCAGCTTCAGGATCTCCTGGTGGGCGGCGAGCAGGTTGCCCTCCACGTGCTCGGCGATGAACTGCAGGGCCTCGCGGGGCGCGTCCTGGGACTGGCGGGCCAGCCGCGCGGCGATCCAGTCGGGCAGGTCCCGGAGCGGCGGGGCATTGCATTCGACGGCCACGCCGGCCTCCGCCAGCGCGGTGAACCAGGCCGCCTTGCGCGCCTGCCATTCGAGTTGCGGCAGGGTGACCAGGGTGAGCATGCCATGCACATCGGCCATCTCGCGGGCATAGCGTTGCAGGGCCTCGCCGCCGTCCCGGCCCGGCTTGCCCGACGGGATGCGCAGGTCCACCAGCTTGGAGCCGCCGAAGAGGGACATGTTGCCGCCGGCCAGGAACAGCTCGTCCCAGCGCCAGTTCGGCGTCGCGACCAGCACCTCCCGCTCCTCGAAGCCCCGCCTGCGGGCCGCGGCGCGGATCGCGTCGCCCGCCTCGATGACCAGCAGGGGTTCGTCCCCGTGCAGCACGTAGAGGCCGGCCAGGCCCTTGTCCAGGTGGCCGGCGAGCTGCTCGGGCCGCAGGAGCACGGCTAGCCCTCGTCGCCGGAGCGCAGCTTGGCGGCCGAGACGCGGCGCAGCACCTGGCGCACCAGGTCGGCCTGGATGTCCTTCCAGAGCAGGGCTTCCTCCGTCTCCTTCGCCAGCACCTGGGAGTCGTTGAAGCTGATGTCGCGGGTCACCACCACCTGGCTATGGGGAAGGAAGTTCCGGCCGGCCGGGTCCGTGAGCCGGAAGGCGAAGGTCCGGACGAGCTGGAATTCCCGCACGCGGCCCGTCGAACTCAGGGAGAGGATGTTCTTGGCCTGGGCATCGGTGGTCACCGAGAGGATGGCCTGGGCTTCCTTCGGGTCGGCGACGACCCGGGTCCCGCTGCCCGCCTCGATGCTGCGCTTCAGGGAAGCGCGCAGGTCGTTGGTCTCCGGCAGCGCGATGTAGAGGCTGTCGAAGGGCAGCGGATAGGCGCCGCGCAACTGGAAGCCGCAGGCGGCGAGCGTCAGGGTGGAGCAGATCAGGGCCAGCGCGGCGCGACGGTGCATGGAGGCCTCCTCAGACGACGATGTTGACCAGCCGGCCGGGGACCACCACCACCTTCTTCGCCGGCTTGCCTTCCATGTGGCGCCGGGCCGTCTCGCTGGCCAGCGCCGCGGCCTCGACGGCATCCCGCGCCGCCCCGGCGGGCACCCGCAGGTTGCCCCGCAGCTTGCCATTCACCTGCAGCACCAGTTCGACCTCGTCCTGGCTCAGGGCCTCGTCGAGGGGCTCGGGCCAGGGCGCGTGCAGGATGTCCTCGCCATACCCCAGCTCCCGCCACAGGGCATGGCAGACGTGGGGCGTGATCGGCGAAAGTACCCGCAGCAGGATCGAGAAGCCCTCCGCCACCACCGGGGCCGCCTCGGCGCCGCCTTCCTTCTGCAGCTTCTCCAGCGCGTTCAGCATCTTCATGCCGGCCGAAGCCACGGTATTGAACTGGAGCTTGCCCAGGTCGTAGTTCGCCTGCTTCAGCGTGGCGTGGATCTCGCGCCGCGCGTCCGCGGCGGCCTGCCCGGGCTTCGCGGGCATCGGGGGCCTCGCCAGCACCGCGTCCCGGCAGGCGTGGCCGAAGGCCCAGACCCGGCGCAGGAAGCGGTAGGCACCCTCGACGCCGGCGTCGGACCATTCCAGCGTCTGCTCCGGCGGCGAGGCGAACATCATGAAGAAGCGGGCCGTGTCGGCGCCGAACTCCTCGATCAGCGCCTGGGGGTCCACGCCGTTGCGCTTCGACTTGGACATGGTGCCCACGCCCTGGTAATCCACGGCCTGGCCGTCCGCCCGGGAAATGGCGCCGACCACGCGGCCCCCGTCGTCGTGGCGCAGGTCCACCTCGTCGGGCGCGAAGTACTCGATGCCGCCCTTTTCGTTGCGACGCGAAAAGATGTGGTTCAGCACCATGCCCTGGGTCAGCAGGTTGGCGAAGGGCTCGTCGTAGGTGACCAGCCCCAGGTCGCGCATCACCTTGGTCCAGAAGCGCGAATAGAGCAGGTGCAGGATCGCGTGCTCGATGCCGCCGATGTACTGGTCCGCCGGCATCCAGTAGGCGACGCGCCCGTCGGTCATGGCCGCCGCATCCGGCGAGCAATAGCGCGCGTAGTACCAGGAGGAATCGACGAAGGTGTCCATCGTGTCCGTTTCCCGGCGCGCCGGGCGGCCGCATTTCGGGCAGGCGCAGTGGAGGAAGTCCTCGCGCCTGTTGAGCGGGTTGCCCGTGCCGTCCGGCACGCAGTCCTCGGGGAGGACCACCGGGAGCCGGTCCTCGGGCACCGGGACGGTGCCGCAGGCCGCGCAATGGATCAGCGGGATCGGGCAGCCCCAGTAGCGCTGGCGGGAGATTCCCCAGTCGCGCAGCCGGAACTGGACCTGCTTGTCGCCCAGGTGCCGGGCCTTCAGGTCGGCGGCGATGGCGTCCACCGCCTGCTGGTAGTCGAGGCCGTCGTAGCGGCCCGAATTGATGCAGGTGCCGTTCTGCTTGTCGGCATACCACTCGGCCCAGGCGTCCAGCGAATAGGCCTGGCCGGGAACCGCGATGACCTGCCTGATCGGCAGGCCGTACTTCCTGGCGAAGGCGAAGTCCCGCTCGTCATGGGCCGGCACGGCCATCACGGCGCCCTCGCCGTAGCCCATCAGCACGTAGTTGCCGACCCAGACCTCCACCTTCTCCCCGGTCAGCGGGTGCTCGACGAAGATGCCCGTGGGCAGGCCCTTCTTCTCCATGGTGGCGATGTCCGCCTCCATGACCGACCCGCGCTTGCATTCCTCGATGAAGGCGGCGAGCTCGGGGTTGTCCCGGGCGGCCCGGGTGGCCAGGGGATGCTCGGCGGCGACGGCGCAGAAGGTGACGCCCATGATGGTGTCGGCCCGCGTCGTATAGACCCACAGCAACTCGCGCCTGCCGTCGAGCTCGTAGGGGAAGGCGAAGCGCACGCCCCAGGACTTGCCGATCCAGTTGGCCTGCATGGTCTTGACGCGCTCCGGCCAGCCGGGCAGCCCGTCGAGGGCGGAGAGCAGCTCGTCGGCATACTTGGTGATCGCCAGGTAGTAGCCCGGGATCTCCCGCTTCTCCACCAGGGCGCCGGTGCGCCAGCCGCGTCCGTCGATGACCTGCTCGTTGGCGAGCACGGTCTGGTCCACCGGGTCCCAGTTCACCACCTGGGTCTTCTTGTAGGCGATGCCGGCTTCGAGCATGCGCAGGAAGAGCCACTGGTTCCACCGGTAGTACTCGGGCCGGCAGGTGGCGAGTTCCCGCTCCCAGTCCAGGGCGAACCCCAGGGACTGGAGCTGCTTCTTCATGTAGGCGATGTTGTCGTAGGTCCACTTCGCCGGCGGCACCTTGTTCTGCATGGCCGCGTTCTCGGCCGGCAGGCCGAAGGCATCCCAGCCCATCGGCTGCAACACGTTGAATCCACGCATCTTGTGGTAACGGGTCAGGACATCGCCGATGGTATAGTTCCGCACGTGCCCCATGTGCAGCTTGCCGGATGGGTAGGGGAACATGGACAGGCAGTAGTACTTGGGCCGCTGGCTCGCGGCACCGGGGTCCTCGACGGCGCTGAATGCGCGGGTGGACTGCCAGTGGGCCTGCGCGGCCTTCTCGATTTCCGACGGGTGGTATCTTTCCTGCATGGCGGGGCGCCGGCGACGCGGCTAAGCTCTGGAAAAGCCGGAAATTATACCCCCCGCCCCTTGTTGGACTTCCGTCGAAAGGAGCGAGCATGCGTATGAGAGGCTGGCTGTGCGCCCTGGCGTTTCTTCCCCTTCCGTTGCAGGCCGCGAACCTGGCCGTGGTGGAGGCCGTGCAGTCCCCCGCATGGCTGGACCGGGGCGGCCGCAGCGAGGCCCTCGCCCCGGGCCAGGCGATCCGCGACGGCGACAGCGTGCGCACCGGCGAGGGGGCGCGGCTGACCCTGCGGCTCGCCGAGGGCAGCGCGGTGAAGCTGGGGGAGAACGCGGGCCTTGCCCTGCGCGGCCAGGGTGGGCAGCCGGACCGCAGCTTCAAGGGCGCCATGGATGTGCTGAAGGGCGCCTTCCGCTTCACGACGGAAACGGTGCGCCGCCTGCGCGGCGAGCGCGACATCGCGATCCGCGTCGGCACGGCGACGATGGGCATCCGCGGCACCGACGTCTGGGGCAAGTCGGGCGAGGACAAGGACCTGATCTGCCTGATCGAGGGCCGGATCCAGGTGAGCCACGCCGCCCTGGGCGGCCAGCCGATCACCATGGCCGACGCGAAGACCTTCTTCGTCGCCCCGCGGGGTGCGGCGCCGCTGCCCGTGGGCCCCGTGGATCCGAAACAGCTGGTCCAGTGGGCCCGGGAGACCGAAATCGAGCCGGCCGACGGCGCGCTGCGCCGGGGCGGCCGCTGGTCGGTCCAGGTGGGCGCCGATGCCGCATCCCAGGCCGAGGCGCTGCTGGTCCACGACCAGGCGCGGCTGGCCGGCTTCGCCACCCGCATCCGCACGATCCGCGGTACCGACGGAAACTGGAACTACCGGGTCCTGCTCACCGGTGCGGCGTCGGAAACCGATGCCGCGGCGCTGGCGGCCCGGGTGACCGCCCGCACGGAACTGCCCGCCACCGTGCGCCGCTGATCCGGCGGCCGGGGCGGCGCGCCGGGCGGCAAGCGCCCGAGCACCGCCGTCGCCCCGGGGACGGCGCCCGCACGGACCCCGCCGATCGATTCCGGAAAGCGGCGTCCGCGCCGCGGGGCAACCCGTTTCCGCGCGCCGACCGTCCCGCGGCCGGACGGGACGGCGCCGGTCAGTGGCTCACCAGGGGCCGGTTGAAGGCCTGCCAGAAGCGGGACGTGGTCTGGGCGGCCACCTCGAAGGTGGCGACCGGAAGCGTCCAGTAGCGCGCCTGCTGGCGGGCCAGGCGGCGGAAGCCGAAGGAGGCCGAATCGGCGGCCAGGGCCTCGGCGGCCACCCGGGCCACCAGTTCGTCCATGGCCAGTTTCCAGAACTCGGGGCCCGGCTCCGGGCCCAGCCGCCGTTCCGCATCCCGGCAGGCCGCCCGCCAGCAGGCGGCCGCCCGGTGCTCGCTGATGCCCGCCTTCCTGGCCAGCCAGGGCAGGATCTTTGGGTTGCTTCTGTTCTCTGTCACGGCATTCTCCTTTCCAGCGTCTGGAGGGCTGCGCGGTCGCCTCGTGGGCGCCGTTTATTGCAATGCAGCATTTCCATTCTAACGCCTGGACAGTGAGAAAGACGACAGATCAGAGCAGAAAATTTGTGCAGCGCATCACGCGGGAGGCTACTTGAACCGCACCCCGACCGACGGATTTCCGGCCAGGCCCTCGTAGGTCACGGTGACGGCCATCCCGGCCTTGGGGGGCAGGAGCGGCAGGGCGCCGCACCGTCATGACGGCGCGCCCGTGACGGCCATCCCGGCCTTGGGGGGCAGGAGCGGCGAGAAGGAGCCCAGGCTCAGCAGGTCGCCGGCCTTCAGGCGCGCCCCGTCCCGGGCCAGGTCGCGGGCGATCCAGACCACCGCGTTGAGGGGATGTTCCAGGATTCCCGACCCGGGGCCGCGCGCCAGTTCCTTGCCGTCCTGGTCGCGGATCACCACGCTCACCGGGCTACCTTCCCCCCGCCCCCCTCCCGAAGGGAGTGGGTGACGGCGGTTCGCCGCTACGCGGGTCCATGTTCGGGCCTGCGCCCCTCCGGGCGGCCGCGCGGGGCGCTGGCGGCCAGCTGGCCCAGGTGTTCGGCGGCGGGAGCGAATCCCTGCCCGAGGACACCGAGCCGGGCGCCCACGTTGATGGCGGCGATGACCGGCCCGTTCAGCGGCTCCTTCGGGTCGAGGACCAGATCCGGCAGCTCGATGAAGGGAAGGATGCGGCTCAGGTGGGGCAGCACCTCGGCCGGCGTGCGGGCATCGTTGATGCCCTCGTCCTTGACCTCCACCACCAGGTCCGCCTCGAAAACGGGCCGTACGCCGAATCGGGCCGGCACTTCGGCGCCATCGGCCAGCAGCATCTTCTCGAACAGGGTGCCACGGACCGGGGCATCGTAGCCGAAGCGTTTCTGGACGGCCGGGTTGGTCAGGCCGGCCTTGTAGCCGACGGCCCGGCCCTGGGTCTTGGCCAGTTCCGCCAGCAGCAGCGTCTGGCCGCAATAGGCGTCGGCCATGGTCATGGCGGCATCCAGCCCCGTGGCCGGGGTCATCGCATGCCAGGCGGCAGCGAGCTGTCCGACCGCCTGCGGCGTCGGGCAGGCCGCACCGGCCGGGGCGGCGAAGGGAAGCACGAGGGCGGCGGCGAGCAGGGCGAGGCGATCACGCAG
>JAEUNJ010000199.1 GCA_016791145.1 Rhodocyclaceae bacterium
GCCTGCCGCTGCTGTTAAAACCGGATGCGCGCAAGGTGGCGAACATCGGACTCGGATCGGGCCTGACCACCCATACCGTGCTCACCCACTCGGGTGTCGAGCGCGTCGATACCGTGGAGATCGAGCCGGCGATGGTGGCCGGCGCGACCGCCTTCAGGGCCCGGGTCCCCGCGGCGTTCGCCGACCCGCGGTCCCACATGCAGATCGAGGACGCCAAGACCTATTTCGCCCGCCACGGCGTCAGGTACGACGTGATCATTTCAGAGCCCTCCAACCCGTGGGTCAGCGGCGTGGCCAGCCTATTTACCACCGAGTTCTACCGGGATGTCCGCAGGCACCTGAAGGACGACGGGCTGCTCGTCCAATGGTTCCACCTTTACGAGGTGGACGATCGCCTCGTATCGACCGTGATCCTCGCTCTCGCCGAGAATTTCGACGATTTCGCCATCTATCTCACCGATACCACGAACATGCTGATCGTGGCGCCGCGCAACGGCAAGCTTCCTCCCCTCCAGGCGCCATCACCGACCCAACGGGCGTTCATCGAGGGCATGGCGCGGGTAGGCCTGCGGGGGCCGGAGGATTTCGCCGTCCGGCGGCTTGGCGACAAGGCCGTGGCGCTGGCCGCGGTAAGCGGTTTCGGCGTAGGGCCCAATTCGGATTTCATGCCCCGCCTGCAGCTGGAGGCGACGGCGACGAGATTCACCCAGGCACGCGCCGATATCCGCAATCTGGGGATCGCGCCCCTGCCGGTGCTGGAGGCCCTGGACGGGCGGCGCCAGGACCTTGCCCAAGCCGCCTCGGTGACCGCGAACCCGCGTTTGCCGCGGTCGGTGCGCCTGCATGAAGCACGCCAGGTCCGCGAGTTGCTGCTGGCGCGCGGGCGGCCGTGGGACCTGCCCGATCCGGAGTCGCGTCTGCATGTCGGCACCGTGACCGGGGCCAGCGCCCTGTGCGCCGAGTCTCCGGTCCCGGAGAGCTACAGCCTGCATTGGGTTGCGGAGCGGACCATTCCATACCTGCCGCCGCCGGAGGCGGCCGCCCTGTGGTCCACGCCCGCGTGGCTGCCCTGCCGCAAGCCCGCCGCCTGGCTGCGGGAGCGTCTGGACCTCTATGCCGCCATTGCCCGCCGCGATGGCAACGGGATTTCATCCCTGGCAGGGAACATGCTTGCACGAGGGCCGGGGGCCGGGGAGCTGGAATGGCGTCGCTACGTCCTTTCCGCCGCCATGTTTGGCGAGCAACTGGGCGGCCGGAGCGACGGGGCCGCTAAGCTTTGGAGGCAGTATGGCGATGAACTGTATGGCGGCTTTCCACCGCCTGCCGCTGTCCGGGTGCTCGCCGGTTACCGGCGTCCCGGGAGCGACGGGCCACGCTGAAGGAGCGCAACATGCGTGACAAGGGCTTTACCCTGATCGAGCTGATGATCGTGGTGGCCATCATCGGTGTCCTGGCCGCCATCGCCTTGCCCCAGTACCAGGATTACACGATACGGACCAAGATCATCGAGGGCATGACCATCGCCAGCGGTGCCAAGACCGCCGTGAACGAGACCTTCCTGGCCCAGGGTCCTTCCAGCGCCTGGGCCACGCCGGGGGACTTCTCCTGCGCGGCGGGGGTGTCCTGCACCAACATCGGCTGGCGCTCCCCGACCGTGCCGATCAGCGGTAGCCTCGACTCGGTGACGGTCGCCGCGGATGGTTCCATCGTCATCACCTACAACACCAGCCTCATCGGCCCCACCAACGTGCTGACCCTGGAACCGGTTTCAGCGCCCGGCGCACCCCTGGACCTGCAGCTGCCGGCCAGCGCCGGAGTGCATCTCCAGTGGCAATGCGGTCGGGCCGGCTCGGCAACGACCGTGCCGACCAAGTATCTCCCCGGCGCCTGCAAGTAAGGCGGAACGCCATCGGTCAGGCGACGAACTCGGGCCCGATGACGGCCCGGACGGTGGCCCGCGCGCCCGGACCGACGTCGTCTCCGGCGCACCGCAGCCACCAGACGGCGCCCTTGCGGACGGACAACCCTCCCTCCCTCACGCGCTCGTCGCCGCCAAGCAACAGGTACCGTATCGCCTCGCCGAGGCAGGGCTGGTGACCGACCAGCAGGACCGCTCGCGCCCCGCCATTGCGAGCCGCGGCGGCCAATACGTCGCCCGCCGTGGCCGTCGGAGCGATGCCGGGCTCGATCTCGAACGGCCTCCCCAGCGCAGCGACCGTCTCGCAGGTGCGCCGGGCCGGGCTTGCCAGCACCCGGCAGTCCTCCGGCAGGCGTAACTTCAGCCAGGCGCCCACCTGTCTCGCCTGGCGCCTGCCCTTGGCCGTGAGGCGGCGATCCAGGTCCGCCATGCCCGCCGTTGGCTCCTCCGCTTCGGCATGCCGCCAGAAGATCAGATCCATGTGCTTGCTCCGCCCGTGGTCACCGGATTCGCGGCCTCGCCATTCGGGCCAGGCGCGCCAGCAGTGTGGGGACGCCGTCCAACAGGCGCGCGTGGCGCGGCCGGTGCCACTCGCCGACGATCCCGACGGCATCGCGAAGCCTCGGGTCGCTTCCGGCGCAATCGGCCAGTAGCCTTCCCGCGTTGGCCAGGTCGTTCAGCTTGCCCAGGGTTTCCTGGGCCTCGGCGAGCCTGGTGGCGAGGCGGGCCAGGCGCCTGCGGCTCGTCATCGGCCCGAAGAACTCGAGTCCATAGCGCAGCCGCTTGACGGCGATCCGCAGCGCGTGCAGGGCGTCCGGATCGGCCGGGTCCGCCGATGCCGCCAGCGCGACGACACGGCGGTGCAGGCGCCGCAGGCGTCTTCCCGCGAAGTCCCCCAGCCCGGCCGCGTCGGGAAGCTCTTCGTCGAGCAGGGCCAGGCGTTCGGAGGCGGCCACCATCGCCGCGCCGTATCCGGCCGACGCAAGATATTCCCGGGTCATGGACCGCGCGGCGAAGCGGCGCTCGGTGATCTCGCCGTCCAGGGCGGCGAGCCCGGGTTCGTCGGGGCACTCCGCGAGGACCGGGGCCACGATCTCCGTGTGCAGCACGTCCAGGTCGCGGGTCCCACCGAGAAGGCTGCCCATGGTCTTGAGTTCCGGCAACAGCGCCGCGCCCAGGTCCGGCGGAAGGGCCGGCCCGAAGAGGCGCAGGGCGGCGCGCAGCCGGCGGATGGCCACCCGCACCTGGTGCACGTATTCCGGGTCGTCGCGCTCCATGGCGCCATCCCGGTTGGCATGGAGGTGGGCGAGGCAGGCGAAGGCCGTTTCCCGGAAGGCCCGCCGGGGCGTGAAGTCCCCATGCATCGCCGGGTTCTCCGCCTTCTGGGGCTGCGGAAGCTTGCCGGAGAAGAGCCGGTAGCCCCGCTCGGCCTTCGAGCGCTGGGCCGGTGCGAGAGGAATCCTGCGGGCGAGGGCCCGCGCCACCGCGAAGATCGGCGGCATGCCGCCGGCAACACCCTCGATCTCGACCTCGGAAATGGGCTCCCGGCGCCCGGCCGCGGCGATCCACCCCCGGTCCAGCATGACTTCCACGACTCCGCCGGCCGATTCGACCTTCCAGGTCGTGCGGCGGAAGCTGGTTTCGAAGATCGGAGCCAAGCGTCCGCGCGCGCCCTGCTCCTCCAGGAAGCGCCGCGTGCCCTTGTCATCGACCGCGGAGAAGTCGAAATGGCCGCCGTAGGGAGTTTCCCATTCGGGGCGGGACGTCAGGCCGCCCTCAGAGGGTGCCGAGAGCTTGACCGTCTGGAGCCATCGGCCCTCGGCCTTGCGCAGGCGCAGGGCGATGCCGCGTCGCATCAGGTCGAGGCGGGGCGTGTCGTAGTAGAGGTTCACCAGGCGGACCGTGCGGCGGGATGCCGCCTTGGCCAGCAACGGCTGGCGCGGGAAACGGCTTTGCGCCGATTCGGGAATGGAAAGCTTGAGCTCGACTTCTCTGGCCATCGCGAGGTCCCATGTGGCCCGCCATTATCCGGCACGCTTCCGGTGTCGGGCAATGGTCACGCGCTTGCAACCTACTCGTAACGCAGGGCCTCGATGGGCAGCAGGGAGGCCGCCTTGCGGGCCGGATAGAACCCGAAGAACACGCCTACGGCACCGGCAAAGCCCACGGCGAGGGCCACCGAGGCCATCGACAGCTCGATCCGCCAACCGGCCAGTTGCCCGACCATCAGCGATCCCCCCACGCCCAGGGCGATCCCGGCGAATCCACCGATCAGGGAAAGCACCACCGCCTCGACGAGGAACTGGGTCAGGATGTCCCGGCTGCGCGCACCCACCGCCATGCGCAACCCGATTTCCCGCGTCCGCTCCGTCACCGAGACGAGCATGATGTTCATGATCCCGATGCCCCCCACGACCAGCGATACGGAGGCCACGGCGGCGAGCAGCATGGCCATCACCCGGGAGGATTCCTCCTGGGTCTGGAGCACCTCGGCCATGTTCCGCACGTTGAAGTCGTCGTCCTGCCCGGGCTGGAGTCGATGGCGCTGGCGCAGGAGCTCCCGCACCTTGCCCTCGGCGACGCCCACGTCGATGCCCTGGCGGACCTTGACGCTGATCGATCCCACCGAGCGCGACTTGGCCAGCGAGGTGCTGCCGAGGACGCGCTTGCGGGCGGTGGAGATGGGCACCAGGACGATGTCGTCCTGGTCCTGGCCGGAAAGGCTCTGCCCCTTGCGCTCTAGCACGCCGATCACCGTCAGAGGCACCTTGCGGATGCGGACCACCTGATCCACCGGGCTGGCGTCGCCGAACAGGTTCGTCGCCACCGTCTGGCCGATGATGGCCACCTTGGCGGCCCCGTAGATCTCCGATGGCTCGAAGGGCCGGCCCTCGACGATTGTCCACTCCCGGGCCTCGAAATAGTCGTTGGTGATCCCATAGAAGATGGTGGACCAGTTGGCGTTCCCGGAGACCACCTGTCCACTGCCGCGCAGGGCCGGGGCGGCCGCCTGGATCTCCTCGAGTTCGCGCCCGATGGCGTAGGCGTCGTCCTCGCTGATGGTCTGGAGCGAACCCGCGCCGCTGCGCGCGCCGGTGAACGTGGCCGACGCGGAGAACACGATGATCAGGTTCGAGCCGAGGGCGCGGATCTGTTCCTCCACCCTGGCCTGGGCCCCGGCGCCGACGGCCACCATGATGATCACCGCCGCGACGCCGATGATGATGCCGAGCATCGTGAGGGCAGAACGCAGCTTGTTCACCCGCAGGGCCCGCAGCGCCACCCGAAGCGTCGCCAGGAAGTTCATTTGATCGCCAATGTCATCCCGGCACCGGATCCGAGGCACCCGCTGCGGGGGACCCGGCGCGGGGCCATGGCCCCCTCACCAGCCGCAAGGGCGCGACCGATGAAGTTCACGATGCCCCCGCCGGGGAGGCCGCCGTCAGGTCCCCGGCGGCGTTCCGGGGCGCATTCGCCCGGTCCTCCACCACCCGGCCATCGCGGAAATGGATGATGCGTCCTGCATAGGCGGCGACGTCCTGCTCGTGGGTGACCAGGACCACGGTGAGCCCCTGCCGGTTCAGCGCCTGCAGCAGTGCCATGATTTCCACGCTGGTGCGCGAGTCGAGGGCGCCGGTCGGTTCGTCGGCCAGGATCAGCATCGGATCGCTGGCCAGGGCGCGGGCGATGGCCACGCGTTGCTGCTGTCCGCCGGAGAGCTGGGTCGGTTGGTGGTGGTGCCGGTCGCCGAGTCCCACCTGTTCCAGGCAGCGCATGGCCTTGTCGTGGCGTTCCGCCGCCGTGGCGCCCCGGTAGAGGAGGGGCAGGGCCACGTTGTCCCGGGCCGTGGTCCGCGGCAGGAGGTTGAAGTGCTGGAACACGAAGCCGATCTTCCGGTTGCGGACCGCCGCCAGTTCATCGCCGGACAAACGCGAGACTTCCTGGCCCGACAGCCAGTATTCGCCGCTGCTCGGGTGGTCCAGGCAACCCAGGAGGTTCATGAAGGTGGATTTGCCGGACCCCGAAGGGCCCATGACGGCCACGAACTCGCCCCGGTCGATGTCCAGGCTCACCCCGCGCAGGGCCGGTACCTCCGTATCGCCCATGCTGTAGTGCTTGGCCAGGCTCCGCGTGCGGATCAGCGGCTCGCTCACGGACGCCCGATGCTCAGAAGCGCGGCCCGGGGAGCGCGGGTGCCTTGGCGACGCTGGCCCCGGCCGCCGTTCCGACGATGACCTCTGCACCCTCGGCGACCTCGCCCGCGGCGATTTCCGTCATCGCCCCGTCGGTGATGCCCAGCCGGACGGGAATTCCCTTGGGCTTGCCCTCGGCGTCGGCCACCCATAGGCGCCCGGCCGTGCCGGCGCTGCCGGCGCGGCCGGCGTCAGTCTCCGCCGCGAGGTCCGCATAGCGCTTCTGCTGGTCGGGCGTCAGGATGGCCGAGATCCGCTCGCGCGTCTCCATCCGCAAGCGATCCTGGGCCCGGGTCCGTTCCGCCTCCGGCAGGTCGCGCATGGCTGCCCGCTTGTTCCGCACCTCGCCGAGGATGGCATCAAGCTTTGCCTGCTGCTCTCCGTCCAGCACGAGCTCCTTCACGAGGCGGTCGCGCAACTGGGCACCTGCCGCCGCGCCGGGACCGCCGGCCGCCGGCGTTTCGGATGCCGCCGCCGCGCCGGCCGCGCCCTTGGCTTCCGCCGCCGCCGGACGGAAACGCAGTGCCGCGTTGGACACCTTGAGGACCGAGTCCTTGCGCTGGGTCACGATGCGCACGTTGGCGGTCATCCCCGGCAGCAGGATCAGGTCCGGATTGGAGGCTGAGACGATCACGGTGTAGGTGACAACGTTGGATACCACCTGCGCAGCCTTGCGGATCTGATTGACGTTCCCCTCGAAACTCCTGCCCGGGAAGGCGTCCACCGTGAAGCTGGCCTTCTGGCCCAGCCGGATGCGACCCACGTCCGCCTCGTCGATGGAGGTCTCGACCTGCATGTCCGTCAGGTTGCGGGCGATGACGAACAATTCCGGCGCCTGGAGGCTGGCCGCCACGGTCTGTCCCGGCTCGATGCTGCGCTTGACCACCACACCATTGACCGGTGCCCGGATCACGGTACGCTCCAGGTCCACCCGCGCCTGGGCAAGCTGGGCCTCGCGCTGCTTGACGATGGACTCGCTGTTCCGGGACTGGGCCTCCGCCACTTGCAACTGGGCCCGGGCCGCCTCCATCGTGGTCAGGGCCTTGTCGCGGTCGGCCGGCGAGATGAAGTTCTTCTCGACGAGCAGCTTCTTGCGCTCGTGATCGCGTTCCGCGTCGGCGAGATTCACCCGGGCCCGGAACACCTCGGCCTTCTGCACCAGCACGGCCGATCGGGTGGCCTCCAGGTCGGCCTCCGCCTGCCGGACCCGGTATTCGAAGGTCTCGGGATCGATGCGGGCGATGACCTGGCCGGCTTTCACGTCGGAATTGAAATCGACCAGGATCTCCTTGATCTGTCCCGAGACCTGGGAGCCCACCTGCACCGACACCACGGGATTCAGCGTGCCGGACGCGGACACCTGGGCGGTCAGCGGCCCGCGTTCGACCTTCGCCAGCTTGAAGCGCGGGGCATCGTTGGCACCCCCCGAATACTTGTAGGCCGCGAATCCGCCAGCGGCGGCGAGGACCACGACCATGGCCCAGAGGCCGCCCTTGTGGATCTTCATGTCGGCATTCTAAGGCAGGCGGGACGGGCCGGTCCCGGCCGGATGTAAGCGCCTGTTTCCGTGAGGGGGCGGCCCCTTCAGGCCATGCCGGGATTGCCCTGGATGCCGATCAGGCGCGGGTTGTTGAGACGTCTCGCGGACACGGTCCTGCGGTCCCTCAGCCAACGGGCCACCACCTCCCAGATGGGCTCCCCCTGGGCGCCCTCGGCGACGGGCGCCCAGCCCGCCACTTTGTACTTGCGGTCCGCCTCCATGAGCTTGCCGTTCAGGCGCATATCCTGGATGCGGTGTCCGATCCGCGCGGCCGGATCGCACGCGTAGGTCATGCCGCCCACGCGGACCATGTCGCCGCCCTGCTGGTAGTAGGGGTCCGGGTTGAACAGATTGTCCCCCACGTCCTCCAGGATGGTCTTGATCTGCTCCCCCGACATCTCCGTCAGGGTCGCGTAGGGGTAGGTGATCGCCGTCTGGTCCATCAGGTGCTCGAAGGTGATGGCCTGTCCGGGAAGCAGCGTCGTTCCCCAGCGGAAACCCGGCGAGAAGGCGATGTCCGCGCCCTTGACGTCCATTATCGCATCGAGGATCAACTGATCCCAGGATCCGTTGAAATTGCCGCGCCGGTAGAGCATCGCCTCGGTCACGGCGAGCTTCTCGCCGAGCTTCGGCAGGTGGGGCGCGCGCCACTTGTCGACCAGGGCCGCCATCGCCGCGTCCGGGGGGAGCAGATTCGAGAACACCGGGAGCAAGCGGTAACGGAAGTCGGTGATGCGGCCCTCGCGGACATCGAAATCCAGGACCCCCAGGAACTTGCCGTTGGAGCCGGCATTGGTCACCAGCGTCCGGCCGCCGGGATTGGCCACCACCACCGGCTGCGGCACGCCATCATGGGTGTGCCCGCCGAGGATGGCGTCGATGCCCCTGACACGGGAGGCCAGTTTCAGGTCCACATCCATCCCGTTGTGGGAAAGCACGACGACCACGCGGGCCCCCTTGGCGCGGACTTCGTCCACGACCTTCTGCATCTCCTCCTCCTGGATGCCGAAGGTCCAGTCGGGAACCATGTAGCGGGGGTTGGCGACGGGAGTGTACGGAAAGGCCTGGCCGATGACCGCCACGGACACGCCGTTCATCTCCCGGAGGGCGTAGGGCGCGAACACCGGGTCGTTGAAGTCGGTGGTCTTCACGTTCTGGGCCAGGAATTCGATCCGCCCCTTGAAGTCACCCTCGACGATCTCCTTCACGCGCTCATGGCCCAGGGTGAATTCCCAGTGGGGGGCCATCATGTCGACGCCGAGGAGCCGGCAGGCGTCCACCATGTCCTGTCCCTTGGACCAGAGGGCGGTGGCGGAACCTTGCCAGGTGTCGCCACCATCCAGCAGCAACGCGCCAGGGCGGGAGGCCCGCAGCCGTTTCACCAGGGTCGTCAGGTGGGCGAAACCGCCCACCGTTCCGTAGGTGCGCGCGGCCTGCTCGAAATCGAGGTAGGTGAAGGCGTGGGCTTCCAGGGATCGCGGGGCGATGCCGAAGGCTTTCAACAGGTGCTCGCCCACCAGGTGCGGCGCCTTTCCCGTGGCGCCGCCGACGCCGATATTGACGCTGGGTTCCCGGAAGTGGATGGGGAGCAACTGGGCATGGCAATCGGTGAAATGCAGCAAATGCACGTTGCCGAAACGGGGCAGGTCGTAGAGCGCCTCGCCACCCTGGGCGGCGAGGGCCCGGGGCGAATCGAGGGCCATGCCGGCCGCGGAGGCGGCGGCGAGGACTTGCAGGAACTCGCGACGGTTCATGGCAGATACCGGAGGGGAAAGGACTGCGAGGGGACGGCGGGACGGCGGCGCCGTCCCGCGCGACTCACTTGTTGACCGGGGATTCCGGGTCGAGCAACAAGGCCACCAGGTGCCGGATCTGCTGCTCGTTCAGGGCGCCCACGTGCCCGAAGCGGGGCATTTCGGAACAGAGATTGAAGGCCTTGGCGTTGAAGATCTTGCCATAGACGTATTTCTGGATGTCCGGGCCGTTGCCGCGCAGCTTGCCGAACTGGTAAAGGCTCGGGCCGACGGTCCCGAAGGACTGTTCCTTGGGCGCAATCTGGTGGCAGTTGTAGCAATTTCCGCCCACCGGCAGGCCGGGGTTGTCGGTCCAGGTGAAGCCGCGACCGCTCTGGGCGATCTGCTCCCCCTGCTTCCAGTCGCCCAAGAGTTTCCCGTCGGATGGGTACCGGATTCCCGCCATCTGGTCCGCCTCCAGACGCTGGGCGACATAGGCGGGCGGGTTGTTGCCGGTCCGGTTGCAGAGGGTCTGGAGGCCGTCCTCGGCGAGGCGGTCCAGGCCGGCCTGGCCGCGCGGCTCGAAGTCCTTCTTGATGACGGCCATCGCGACGGCGCGCCGGTCCGCGTCGGCCTGGGCGGGCTGCGTGGCGGCGAGGAAGGGGAGGGCGGCACAGGCTGCCAGGGCAAGGTTTTTCGGATGCATGGTCGTCCCCTTCAGCGCTTGATGCCCGGGCCCTTGTACTCCAGGCCGTTGGCGGTACCGATCAGGTAGGTCAGCAGGTAGGCCACCGCATCCGAGGCATACTTGGGCTGCGGAAAGCGTTGCTGACGGAAGCAGTCGCCCATGCGCCACTGGTGGGTCAGCATCACGCCGCCCGTCATCCGGTAGCCAGGCCAGCCCTGGACGCCGCGCAGGGCACCCTGGGGCGTGCTGATGTTGGGCAGGGCCTGCATGCGGATCCGCTTGCCGTCCGCCCCGTGGCAGGTGTTGCAGGAGAAGTCGTAGGGACCTGCCCGGTAGGCCGCAATCTCCTTGCCGATCTCGTAGGCTTCCCGCACCTTCGGATCGTCCAGGGGGACGGCCAGTTTCATGTTCTTGGACTGGGCCGCCACGTAGGTCACCAGGCTGGTGATGTCAGGCGTATGGGTGTCGCTGGCGAACGGGCGCTTGGCGATGTCGTCGAAATTGAAGCCTTGCTTCTCCACCATGCACCAGACGATGCGCCGCTCCGCATCCATGACCGCGCCGGCGTCCGGATAGTGCCGCGGGGTCTGGACATAGGCGCCCTTGACCACGCCGACGCCCAAACCCAGGTCGCAGCTTTCGGCGAGGGACACGTTGCGCGGGCCGCGCCTGGCCTTCCAGAGTTCCTCGCCCTTGGCCTCGAACAGCTCCGCCGGGTTGCTGTCCTCCATCTCGGCGCGGAACTTCTCGAATTCCAGGGTGGCGGCGTCCTTCTCCTCCGCCTTGGGGGCCGCCGCCGGTGGGGGCGGTTTGCGCGCGGCGGCCTTCGCCTGGGCCCAGCCCGGGATGGGCAGGGCGGCTGCCGTCGCCGTGGCGACGGCCAGAATCAATGCGATTCGCATGATCTCTCCTCCATGGGTGTCTGCCTTGGCCCGGTCTTCAGTCGCCGGGCTCGGTTTCGTTACGGCCGGCGGCGGGGCCTGCGCCCCGCTGCCGGGTTCAAGCCGCGATCGCCGCCTCGTCGGTGCGCTTGTCGCCCTTGTTGTCCACCCAGTTCACCACGACCTTGTCGCCAGCCTTGGCACCCTTCACCTTGAAGGCGAACACCGGGTTGCGCGACACCGACGTGCCGGTCTGTCCCTGGATCACCAGCTTGCCGCCCACTTCGACGGTGACCTGCTGGATGAAGTGCGCCGGCACCAGGTTGCCCGCATTGTCCTTGCGCTGGCCGGTTTCCATGGCGTGGGCCATGAGCACGCGGACCTCCGCCACGTCGCCCTTCATCTGGGCACGGATTTTCATCGGATCTGCCATGTTTGTCTCCTTCCTGTTCCGGGCAATCAGCCGCCGCAGCCGCCGACCGTGACCTTGACTTCCTTCTGGGCCGTATAGAACTTGCCGTCAGCCGTCTTGGCGACCGCCTTCACCACGGAGGTCTGGCCGAGCTTCAGGCGGACCGAGATCTCCGGCACGGCGCCGTTCGCGAAATCGAACGCGGCGGAGAGCGGGAACGGGTTCTTGTCCACCAGGACCGCGATCGAAATGGTGTTCGGGATATTGCTGATCACCTCCACCGGCACGACCGCGCCGTTCTCGGCGATTTCCGGCGCCTTCAACTGAAGGTCCTTGCTGTCGGACGAACCGCTCGCGCCCAAGGCTTTCAGTACTGCCGGGGACTCCTTGGCCTCGAAGGCCGTCCGGTTCCACTCGCTGGCCAGGACCTGGGTCGGTTTCAGCAGCCCCGCGGCGAGGGCGGCGGCCAAGGCGCCGGTGGCCCCGGCCCCTTTGAGCAATTGTCTGCGCATCGTGTCCATCGTGATGTCTTCCTCCTGGTGTCTCCCCGCACGGGGTATTGCGAAAGTCAAGTCCTCATTGTCGCGATTGCCATCCGGTGGCACAAGTCATCGTGCTTATCCCCGGATTAGCGCGAGAAATACGTTGGCGGGCTGCGAATGGTCGAGTCCGGTGAGCGGATCGATCGTCCGCTCCCTAGGGGGCGCGAATCCCCCGGACATCGTGATGCGGGTTGCGCTATCGGCGCCAAACGCGTCCTGGTGTCTCATGCAGTATCGGTCCCCTCGGGCCGTGTCCCTGGCGGCCTTACTCCGGGGCCCGCCAGTGGCCGGAACGGCCCCCTTCCTTCTCCAGCAGCCGTATACCTTCTATGCGCATGCCCCGATCGGCCGCCTTGCACATGTCGTAGACGGTTAATAGCCCTACTGAAACGGCGGTCAATGCCTCCATCTCCACCCCGGTCCGTCCCACGGTTTCAGCGGTCGTCTCGCAGACGACCGCGCAATCCGTCCGGTCGATGCGAAACTCGGCGGCCACCCGGGTCAGGGCCAGCGGATGGCAGAGGGGGATCAGCTCACCGGTGCGCTTCGTGGCCTGGATCGCCGCGACCCGGGCGATGCCCAGCACGTCGCCCTTGGCCGCCGACCCGGATTCGATCAGTGCGAGGGTTTCCGTCCGCATCCGGATCCGGCCCGTGGCGCGGGCAACCCGATGGGTCTCTTCCTTGGCTCCGACATCGACCATGTGGGCCTGTCCGCGGGCGTCGAAGTGGGTCAGCGGCGAGGGGTCGTCCATCCTGGGGCTCCATTCCCGCCGGCGCGCTGCCGCTTACGAATCCTTACGCATCGCGGGGCGATCGGGCGGGGCAAAATTTGTATCATAGGCCCAATGAAGCCGTTTCTCCCCTTGGCTACGACCGCCGCAGTCCTTTTTCTGGGCGTGGCCGGCGCCCAGGGCCTTCCGGACCTGGGGGAATCCGCCCAGTCCGAACTGACGCCGCTTGCCGAGAAGCGGGTCGGGGAAAGCATCATGAGGGATATCCGGCTCCGGGAGCCGACCTACGTGGACGATCCCGAGTTGAACGGCTACCTCAACCGGTTGGGGAGTCGCCTGGTGGCCCAGGCCGCAGAGGCACGCCAGGAATTCGAGTTCTTCGCCCTCAAGGACTCGACCCTCAACGCCTTCGCCCTGCCCGGCGGCTTCATCGGTGTCCACACCGGCCTGATCCTTGCCGCCCAGTCCGAGTCGGAACTGGCCTCCGTCCTGGCCCACGAGATATCCCACGTCACCCAGCGCCACCTGGCCAGACTGGTGGGCAAGCAGAATCAGTCCCAGATCGGCACCCTGGCCGCCCTGGCGGTGGCGATCCTCGCCGCGCGAAGCAATCCGGACGTGGCATTGGGGGCCATGGTGGCCGGCCAGGCGGCCGGAATCCAGCACCAGTTGAATTACTCCCGGGACTTCGAGCAGGAGGCCGACCGGATCGGCATCCACCTGCTGGAGAAGTCAGGGTTCGACGTCCGGGGAATGGGGAGTTTCTTCGAGCGGCTGTTGCGCTTCGGGCGTCTTTACGAGAACAACGCCCCCGGTTATCTGCGGACCCATCCCCTGACCACGGAACGCATCACCGACATGGAGAATCGCATCCAGCAGCGCCCCTATCGGCAGGTCGCGGACAGCCTCGATTTCCTGCTGGTGCGAGCCAAGCTGAAGGCCCTGGAGGGAACGCCCCAGGATGCGGTCCAGGAATCCACGCTCCAGGTGAAGGAGCGCAAGTTCACCTCGGAGGCGGCGGCGCGCTACGGCCTCGCCCAGGCCCTGGTCAGGGCGAAGCAATTGCCCGCCGCCGAGCGGGAAGTGCAGGAACTCAGGCGGATGAAGGTTGCCTCGCCCCTCGTGGATACCCTCTCCGCCGAGTTGCGGGCCCGCCAGAACGATCCCGCCGGCGCGGCGGCGATCCTCTCGGCGGCCCAGACCCGTTATCCCCAGGAACGGGCGATCACCTACGCCTTGGTCGAAAACCTGCTGGCCGCCGGCCGTGCGGCGGAGGCGCTCAAGGCCGTGAATGCCGACCTGCAGGATTACCCGTCCGACGCGCGCAGCCATGCCCTGCGGGCACGGGCGTACGCGAATCTCGGCAAGCGCCTGCAGCAGCACCGGGCACAGGCGGAGGCCTATTACCTCCAGGGCCAGCTGCTGGCCGCGATCGAGCAGTTGCAGTTCGCCCAGAAGGCGGGCGATGGAGACTTCTACGAGCACTCGCAAGTCGATTCCCGATTGCGCGAGCTGAAGCGCCAGCAAGCCGAGGAGGCAAAACAGAAGCGGCCCTGAATCCCGCCGGCCGATGCCGCCGAAAGGGCGCCCAGCCCCGGCCGGAAGGCGTCCTCGGGAGCCGTTTGGCCGGGTTTGCGCACCCGACCCTGCGGGCGGCGACCCGGGATTCCGCCGGTGTTTTCGCTGCCTTCGCCGGGCCCTTCCCCCGAGCGTCGGCGGGCCGATGTTTGATCTGGGTCAACCGTCCTGTCGCAAAATTGGCGGCCCTTATTCCGGCATCGAAAAATACGTTCGGAAGCGGATTTCGGAAGTGCTAGCCTTCGACCCGCTCGAATAACAGGCGGGAGGAGTCATGGCATTGGTCAATCCGCACGGGGGCGGCAATCTGCGGCCCCTGCTGCTCGAAGGCGAGGCGCTGATCGCGGAACTGTCTCGCGCCGCCTCCCTCCCGAAACTCGTGGTCAGTTCCCGCGAGAAGGGCGACATCATCATGCTGGGCATCGGCGGCTTCACGCCCCTGGACGGGTTCATGACCCGCGCCGATTGGGAAGGCGTCTGCGACGGCATGAAAATGGCATCCGGCCTCTTCTGGCCGATCCCGATCACCCTGTCGGCGGCCAAGGCCGAGTCCGACCAGTTTCAGACCGGCAAGGATATCGCGCTCGTGGATCCGGACGACGGTTCGATCCTGGCCACGATGCTCATCACCGAAAAGTATTCGATCGACAAGGCCCACGAGTGCGCGATGGTCTTCAGGACCACCGACCTGGAGCATCCCGGGGTCAAGATGGTGATGGAGCAGGGCGACGTAAACCTGGCCGGCCCCATCAAGGTCCTGTCCCAGGGCGACTTCCCCGAGAAATACGGTGCCCTGTTCATGTCCCCCAGGGAGACGCGGGCGCTATTCGAGTCCATGGGCTGGAGCAAGGTCGCCGCGTTCCAGACGCGGAACCCGATGCACCGCTCCCACGAGTACCTCGCCAAGGTGGCCATCGAGACCTGCGACGGCGTGCTGGTGCATTCGCTGCTCGGCAACCTGAAGCCCGGCGACATCCCGGCCGACGTGCGCTCGCGGGCCATCGCAACCCTGATGGACAACTACTTCGTCGCCAGGACCGTGGTCCAGGCCGGCTATCCGCTGGACATGCGCTACGCCGGTCCGCGGGAAGCCCTGTTGCATGCCTTGTTCCGCCAGAACTACGGCTGCTCGCACCTGATCGTCGGCCGCGACCATGCCGGCGTGGGGAGCTACTACGGTCCCTTCGACGCCCACCATGTCTTCGACCAGATACCCAAGGGAGCCCTGGAGACCCAGGCCCTGAAGATCGACTGGACCTTCTGGTGCTACAAGTGCGGCGGCATGGCCTCGGCCCGCACTTGCCCCCACGGGGATGCCGACCGGCTGCTGCTTTCCGGGACCAAGCTGCGCAAGATGCTCTCGGAAGGCGGTGACGTGCCGGCGGAGTTCTCCCGGCCAGAGGTGCTGGCCGTCCTGCGCGAGTACTACGGCAGCCTGGCCGAGCACGAGAAGGTCGAAGTGAAGCTTTCCGGGCACTCGGCGCGCTGAGGCCCGACAGGGATCGCTCCCCGCCGGGCGGCGGGGGGCTGTGTGTTTCGCAACCAAGGAGTGAGAAGCAAATGCCTACCTACGTTCGTACCGAAAAGTGCGATGGCTGCAAGGGACAGGACAAGACCGCCTGCATGTACATCTGCCCCCATGACCTGATGAAGCTGGACAAGGACGGGGCCGACACCGGGCACGCCATGAAGGCCTACAACCAGGAACCCGAGCAGTGCTGGGAGTGCTACTCCTGCGTCAAGATTTGCCCCCAGGGCGCCATCGAGGCCCGGCACTACGCCGACATCGTCCCCCTGGGCGGCCAGGTGCAGCCCCTGCGCGGTTCCGATTCCATCATGTGGACCATCAAGTTCCGGAACGGCACGATCAAGCGCTTCAAGTTCCCGATCCGTACGACGCCCGAGGGTTCCATCGATCCCTACGGCGGCAAGCCGCTGCCCAAGATGGCTGACCTGTCCGCCCCCGGCGTCTTCACCAAGGACGTGATGGGCGGCTACCGCGCCGGCAAGCCCGAAGAACTGATCCGCAAATAATCTGGACCGAGGAACGACAAAATGGCTGGAACTTTCGAAAAACCGGAAATCGTCACCGAAGAGCTGGACATCCTGCTGATCGGCGGTGGCATGGCCTGCTGCGGCACGGCCTACGAAATCATGCGCTGGGCCGAAGCCGTCAAGGGCGAGACCGGCAAGGAACTGAAGATCAAGCTGGTGGACAAGGCCGCCATGGACCGCTCCGGCGCCGTGGCCCAGGGCCTGTCGGCCATCAACACCTACATCGGCTCCGAGCAGGACCCGGCCGATTACGCCCGCATGGTCTCCAACGACCTGATGGGTATCACCCGCGACGACCTGGCCTACGACCTGGGCCGTAACGTCGATGACTCCGTGCACCTGTTCGAGGAATGGGGCCTGCCGATCTGGAAGACGGACGCCGACGGCGTGCGCCACGACGGCGCCGAGGCCATCCGCGAGGGTCTGCCGACCCTGAAGGACGGCGGCAAGCCCGTGCGTTCGGGCAAGTGGCAGATCATGATCAACGGCGAGTCCTACAAGTGGATCGTCGCCGAGGCCGCCAAGAAGGCCCTGGGCCTGGACCGCATCCAGGAACGCGTCTTCATCGTCAAGCTGGTGAACGACAAGAACGATCCGTCCCGCATCGCCGGTGCCGTTGGCTTCTCCGTGCGCGAGAACAAGATCTTCGTCTACAAGGCCAAGGCCGTGATGCTCGCCGCCGGCGGCTGCGTGAACCTGTTCCGCCCCCGCTCCGTGGGCGAGGGCACGGGCCGTGCCTGGTACCCGGTGTGGAACGCCGGTTCGACCTACGCCATGGCCGCCGAGGCCGGCGCCGAGCTGACCATGATGGAAAACCGCTTCGTGCCCGCCCGCTTCAAGGACGGCTACGGCCCGGTCGGCGCCTGGTTCCTGTTGTTCAAGGCCAAGGCCACCAACGCCTACGGCGAAGACTACATGGTCAAGAACAAGGAAATGCTGAACGACTACCCGCCCTATGGGCAGGCCGCCGTTCCCGCTTCCTGCCTGCGCAACCACCTGATGCTCAAGGAGATGAAGGAAGGCCGCGGCCCGATCTACATGGACACCGTCACCGCCCTGGCCAAGCTGGCCGAGACCCTGACGCCCAAGGAGGTGAAGCACCTGGAAGCGGAAGCCTGGGAAGACTTCCTCGACATGTGCGTCGGCCAGTGCGGCATCTGGGTCGGCGAGAACGTGGACCCGCGCGAGAAGAACTCCGAGCTGATGCCCACCGAGCCCTACCTGCTCGGCTCCCACTCCGGCTGCTGCGGTATCTGGGTGTCCGGCCCGACGGACGTCGGCGCCCCGACCACGGAAGAGTACGACGTCCCCGCCCACCTGCCCAAGGGCTGGAACTGGGGCTACCGTTCCATGACCACGGTCAAGGGCCTGTTCACCGCCGGTGACGGCGTGGGCGCCTCCGGCCACAAGTTCTCCTCCGGTTCCCACACCGAGGGCCGCCTGGCCTCCAAGGCCATGGTGCAGTACGCCCTGGACAACAAGGACTGGACCCCGGAACTCGATACCTCCGTCGAGCAACTGGCCGAGGAGATCTACAAGCCGGTGCGCACCTACCTGGAGCACAAGGACTACACGACCGCCATCGACGTGAACCCGAACTACATCACGCCGAAGATGCTGCAGTTCCGCCTGCAGAAGATCATGGACGAGTATGTGGCCGGGGTCGCCACCTACTACAACACCAACGACAAGATGTTGGCCGTCGCCGAAGAGAAGCTGGAAATGCTGAAGGAAGACGCCGCCAAGATGCGCGCCAAGGACCTGCACGAACTGCTGCGGGCCTGGGAGAACTATCACCGCATCCTGACCGCCGAAGCCCACATGAAGCACATCCAGTTCCGTGAAGAGAGCCGCTACCCCGGCTTCTACTACCGGACCGACAAGAACTTCGTCGACGAGACCAACTGGCACTGCTTCGTGAACTCGATTTACGACAAGAACACGAAGAAGTGGACCTGCTTCAAGCGCAAGCACGTGGACCTGGTGGACAAGTCCAAGCTGTTCAAGGCTGCCGCCCCGCACTGAGCGGTCGTCAAGAGTCGTACCGGAGCCGGGTGCCGAAAGGCGCCCGGCTTTTTTCTTGTAACATCGACCACGCCGCAACACCGAGGTCCGCCATGACGAGCCAAGACACCCCCTTCCCCAACAGCCCCGTGATGCCCGAGATGTTCGAGGGCGGCAAGGTGATCCGTTTCCAGTGCCGCAAGGGCATCGGCTGCTGGAACCAGTGTTGCAGCAATATCGATATCTCGCTCACGCCCTACGACATCCTGCGCCTGAAGAACCGGCTGGGCGTGAGTTCCACGAAGTTCCTGGCCGACTACACCGTTCCCTACGAGATGGAGAAGGACGGCATCGCCGGCGTCAAGATGCGACCGGTGGACGGCGGCACGGCCTGCCGGTTCATGAAGCCCGAGGGCTGCGACGTCTACTCCGACCGGCCCACCGCGTGCCGTTACTATCCCGTCGCCCTCCTTTCCATGCGCAAGCAGGACGAATACGTGGACCAGGACCGCTACGCCCTGGTCCAGGAGGAGCATTGCCTGGGACACCAGGAGCCGCGGGAACTCACCGTCGCCGAATACCGGCGGGAGCAGGGGCTTGAGGACTACGACGAGCTGGCCCGCGGATGGCGCCAACTGGTGCTGAAGAAGAAGTCCTCCGGTCCCACCATCGGCAAGCCCTCCATCAAGAGCCGCCAACTCTTCTTCATGGCCTGCTACGACATCGACCGCTTCCGCGCCTTCTTCGAGAGCGAGGCCTTCACCGGGCTGTTTGCGCTGCCCGAGGAGGAGACGCGGCAGTTGCTGGCCGACGAGACGGCGCTGTTGCAGTTCGCCTTCCGTTTCCTGCGCCAGGTCCTGTTCGGCGAGATGACCATCCCTCTGCAGGAAGGTGCGGCCGCGGTGCGGCGCGAAAAGGTCAAGGAAAAAGCCCTGCAACAGGAACGGGAGGCGGCGGAGAAGCTGGCCCAGGCCGAGGACGGGGAAGTTCCCGATGACGACTGACGGCGCGGTGCTGCACGCCCTGGCCCCCGAGCTGGAGCGCATCGCCGAGGAGCCCTACTACCACGCTGCGGGAGGCGAGGCGGCGCTGTTCGAGGCCGCTGCCGTCAAGCGCCTGCCCGTGCTGCTGAAGGGGCCCACGGGCTGCGGCAAGACCCGCTTCGTGGAGTACATGGCCTGGAAGCTGAGGCGGCCCCTGGTCACCGTCGCCTGCCACGACGACCTCACTACGGCCGACCTGGTGGGCCGCTACCTGCTGGCCGGCGAGCAGACCGTATGGCTCGACGGGCCGCTCACGGCAGCCGTGCGCGCCGGGGCCATATGTTATCTGGATGAGGTCGTGGAAGCCCGCAAGGACACGACCGTGGTCATCCATCCACTGGCCGACACGCGCCGGGTGCTGCCCGTGGAGAAGCGCGGCGAACTGGTGCGGGCGGCCAGCGGATTCATGCTGGTGGTTTCCTACAATCCGGGCTACCAGAGCGTCCTGAAGGAGATGAAGCAAAGCACCCGCCAGCGCTTCGTGGCCATCGACTTCGATTACCCGCCGCCCGAGGTGGAGGCTGCCATCGTGGCCAGGGAAACGGGGATCGCGGCGGAGACGGCCGAGGCTCTCGTCAGGCTCGGGGGGCTGACCCGCAACCTGAAGGGACAGGGACTGGACGAGGGCGCCAGCACCCGGCTGCTGGTCCATGCCGGACACCTGATCGCCGCGGGGGTGCCGGCGCGGTCCGCCTGCGAGGCGGCCATCGGGCGGGCGCTCGGCGACGAACCCGACATCGTGGCTTCCCTGGATGACCTCATCGCCGCCGTCTTCTGACGACGTGTCGCGGTTCACCGTTGCCGAACTCCGGGAACGGGTCGACCGGATCTTCTACTTCGACGTCTCCTCCGGGCGCAGCTACGAGAGCCTGATCGATGCGCTCGCCCTGTTGCCCCGGGCCAAGCAGGACTTTGCCCTGCATTGGGCCGCCGTGGCGGCCCAGACCCACCTGGAGATCGGTTACCTGGTAATCCTGCAGGCGGCGGAGGCCCTGCGCAGGATGGCCCCGGCCGCCGCCGAGGGCTGGGTGATATCGGCCCTGGATGCCTACGATGCGTCTGGCATCCGGGCCGCCGTGGCCCGCCTCCGGGACATCGACGGTTTCCTGGCCGCGAGCGGCGAGCCGGGCAGCCGGCTCTCCCTGGCAGCGGTGGAGGGCCGCCTCGCCCGCTTCCTCCAGGGGCTTTCCGGGCGGCCCCTGCGGGTGGCCGCAGGCGAGGTGCCCTGGACCGATACCGAAACGGTCTTCGTCCCTTCCGGCATCGACGCCGGTTCCCCGGAGGCCAGCCTTGCCGCCTACAAGGCCATCGTGGGCCTGCTCTGGGGCCAGACCCGGTTCGGAACCTTCAACGCCGACCTGGAGGCGGCCTTCACCCAGGCGGCCGGGGAACCGTCCGGCGAGCGGCACGATCGCGCCCGGAACTGGTTTCCGGCCCTGGAGGCCCTGCGCCTGACGGCCTGCGTTGCCCGCCAGTTGCCAGGCCTCGGCCGGGACATGGCGGTGCTGACGGCCGATCTGCCGACAGATCTTCCCGGTGTACGGGAGGACCTGGCCCGGCCGGAGGCCACCGTCGCGGCAAGCCTCGACTGGCTCTCCCGCCTTCTCGATCGGGCACCGCCGCCCGGCGGCCTGCGCGGAGAAGTGCGACCGGTCGCGGCGGGGCGCGTCCGGTCGGAACGGATCGGCCGGGATACCGAGATTCTGCGCAAGGCCATCGCCGGGCTGATGGCCGCCCTGGGTCGCCAGGGGGCCGGCGACGACACCATGGACATCGCCCTGGAGACCGGCAGCCTGGAAGTCGAACTCAGCGTCGACGGGCAGGTGGTCAGCCTGCCGCCCGAAGGGCGCGCCGCCGCCGAGTCCCTGGTCCAGGACCTGGGACTCATTCCGCCCGAGTGCATGACGCCGGCCGGTCCGGGAGAGTGGAAGCCGACCGATCGCCAGGATCCCGGGCCGACGGCGACGATGGAGACCCACGCCGATGCGCTCTATGATGAATGGGATGCCCGGCGGGGCGCCTATCGGCGCCAGTGGTGCCACCTTTATCTGCATCGGGTGGCCCCCGGCGACCCGGCCTTCGTGGTCGATGTCCGGCAGCGCCATCAGCCCCTGATCCGGCAGTTGCGCCGACGCTTCGAGGCCCTGCGGGGGGAGGATCGCATCCTGCGTCGGCAGCCCGACGGCGACGACCTGGACCTGGATGCACTGGTGGCGGCCATCGGCGACCGGCGCGGCGGCGCCGAGCCCGGCGAGCGGCTGTTCCTCCGGCGCAGCCGGACGGAGCGGTCCCTGGCCGCTGCTTTCCTGGTGGACATGAGCGGATCGACCAAGGGTTGGGTCAACGAGGCCGAGCGGGAGGCCCTGGTCATGCTTTGCGAGGCGCTGGAAATGCTCGACGACCGCTACGGCATCTGGGGTTTCTCGGGCTGGACGCGGACGCGCTGCGATCTCTACTCGATCAAGGACTTCGACGAGGCTTACGACGACAGAGTGCGGGGTCGGATCGCCGCCATGGAGGCCCGGGACTACACGCGCATGGGCCCGCCGATCCGCCACCTGACCCGCCTGTTGGCGCGGCAACCCGCCCGCCATCGCCTGCTGGTGAACCTGTCGGACGGCAGGCCCGACGACTTCGGTGACGAATACCGCGGTCATTACGGCGTCGAGGATACCCGCCAGGCCTTGCTCGAGGCGCGGCAGGCAGGCGTCCGCGCCTACTGCGTCACCATCGACCGGCACGGGGCCGACTACCTGAAGCGCATGTACGGTCCCGCTGCCTACACGGTGCTGGACGACGTGCGCAAGCTCCCCCTCAAGGTCGCGGACATCTACCGCAAGCTGACCAGCTGAGCGCGGACCGCGGCCGGTCCGCCGGCGGGGCGGTGGCGATCATTCGGCGGCGTAGGCGAGGAGCAGCACATCGGCGGCCTGCTCGCGCAAGGGAATGAGCGCCTGATAAGCGGCGGATTCGAACCAGCCGCGCAAGGCGGCCATGTCCGGAAACCGAATCACCACGGTATCGGGATGGCCGAAGCTGCCGCCGAGCACGCCTTCCAGCTTGCCGCGAAAGACCAGTTCCGCATTCCACGGGACGAGCGTCGCCGGCACCCGGGACCGGTACTCGGCCCACTTGGTCTCGTCACGCACCGCGATGTGCCCGATGATATATGCGAAAGACATCATGTCCGCCCTCGAAGCTCATTGTGGAAACGCAGGGCGGCAGGAAGAGGCGAAATCCCCGCGACGGGCGCATCGCGTTCGGAGCACCCGGCGCACGGATCCCCGGATCACGGGAGGTCCATTCTCCGCATCCTCTGCGTTGCGAACGCGCTTCCCCGTTTCAGTCTTCCGCGGGAAGGTCTTCGCGCTCGGCACCGCCGCATTCGAGCACGAAATCGGCACCGAAGGCCAGCGCCGGCGTCTGGTAGCCGGCCGGGGCGATGCCGTCGAGGACCTGGCGCACCGCGCCGAGCGCGGTCGCGGCCGTCCAGTCGACCCCGGCCTCCGGGCCGTGCAGGCGTGCGGCCACGCGTCGGCCTCGCGCGTCTTCAGCCTCCCCATAAACATGGGTCCGGGTACGCGCTCTCGCCCAGGCCGAGGGGCCGGGCAGAACCGCCTTCTTCAGGAGGTCGCGGACCGGGTCGAGCCGGAGCAGGGGTGAGAAGAGCGCAGCGCCGGCCAGGGGCAGGCGGAGGTAGCGCGGCAAGGCCATGTAGTCGGCGATGTTGGGAATCCCCGTGCTGTGCCACGCGGTGAATACGTCTCCCCAGGGGACCAGGGTGACAGGCACCGGGCCCCGGCCGAAATCCACCCGGCGTTCGCCGTCACCGCGGCCCGGCGGCGCCAATTCGCCGTTGCGCCGTATCCTGGTGCCCTGTGGCAACAGCTCGATCAGGGTGCGCTGAGTGCCGGGGGGCAGCCCGGCCGGCCCGCGGCTCTCGAAGGCAAGGATCAGGCGGTTGGCCGAAGGCAGGCGCCGACGCAGGTGGACGGCCAGGCAGTCCGTCGGCACTACATCGAAGCCGACGCCCGGGAGCAACATGACGCCGGCTTCCCTCGCCGGGCCGTCCAGGGCGGCCACGGCCTGGAAGACGGGCAGTTCGCCGGTCAGGTCCAGGTAATGGGTGCCCGTTCGCAGGCAGGCTTCGGCCATCGTCCGCCAGGTATGGACGTAGGGACCGGCGCAATGGAGGACCACGGCGACCCGCCTCAGGGCGTCGTCCATCGCGTCAGGATCGTCGAGGGCGAAAGAAACGCCTTCGAGGCCCAACTCGTCCGCGAGGGCCGCGATCCGGTCGGCCCGGCGACCGGCAATCACCGGATTCATGCCGTCGGCGACGGCCAGCCGGGCGATGGCTTCCCCGAGGAAGCCGTTGGCCCCATAGATCAGGAAGCGCCCGGCCCGTGGCTCGGATTGCGGCTTCCGTGACCGCCGCCCTGCGGTCGTCGTCTTGCCGCCCCGTCCCAACGGCTATCCTTTCTGCGCCTCGACGAGGGCCACGTAGTGCTCCATGGCCTCCCGGCGGCTCATGCCGACCACCTGCTCCCATGCGTCGTACTTGGCGGCGCCCACCGGGTCGCGCGGCCGCGCGCCATGGATGTCGCCCGCCGTCGCCTGTTTGTACAGGGCGTAGGAGCGCAGCAGCACAGCCGTCTCCGGCCGGGTACCGATGGTGTGCGCATCCTCCGCCGCCTGGCGGAATCGTTCCTCGAGAGTGTTCATGACGGGTTCCCGTTGATGGTGCGTTTCCAGCGTCGACCGAAGCGGCGAACCGGTTCAGCCGGCGGCCGCGGCTCTCGTTCCGGGTCGCCGTCGGGAGGACGACGACGGGCGCGGCAAGGCCGCGGTCGTCCCAGGGGCGACCGGGGGTGAGGAGAGCGGTGCCGGCGCAACCTGGACGGCCGCCCGCTTGCGGGGCGCCGGACCTGGCTTCTTCGTGGCGGCTGCTTTCCCATTGCCCTTCCGGGGTGCCACCGGGTCGGGGGTCCTTGCGGCGCCGGCGATTGATTTGCCGGCCTTGCCCGCCGCCGCGGCGACCGCCCGCGTCTCGGCCGCCTGCGTCTCGGCCGCCTTGCGCAGGTGCCGGTCTATGGCCTCCTTGAGGTCCTCGTAGGCCGCGCGCATGTCTTCGACAAAGTCCTTCATGTCCGGCATCGCCCGCCGGCAGGCCACGAAGCCAAAATCGATCGAGCCGTTATAGCTCACGACCGTGATGTTGAGGGCGCATCCGTGGGTCACGATGCTGATGGGGTAGTAGCACTTGACCCGGGCTCCGGCGTAGTAGAGCGGCATCGCCGGCCCCATCACGTTGGAGACGGCCACGTTGCCCACGGAAGGGAGCGATTCTGCCAGGCGCGCCCGCCCGTAGAAACTGACCAGGGCGGAAAGGATCCAGGGCATGCCGAGGAAAGGAAAGTCGTTGGTCATCACGTCCTTGAAGTGCCCGAAGCCGCGCTTGACCGAGGCCAGGGATTCCCGGATCGCGGACATGCGCTTCAGCGGGTCGGGGACGTTGGTGTGCAGGCTCACGGGCAGGCCGGACACGAGATTGGTCATCTCGTCATCGCCCTTGTCCCGCAGGGACATGGGCATCAGGCCCACCAACGGTTCCTTGGGCAGGGTCGCGGTTTCCTTGAGATAGCGCCGCAGGCCGCCGGCGCAGATGGCCATGACCATGTCGTTGATGGTGGCGTCCACGCTCTTGCCGATGGCCTTCACCTCGGCCAGGGGCAGGGACAGGGTCCCGAAGACGCGCTGGTTCGTGATGGTCACGTTGAGCGGGGTGCGCGGCGCGAAGAACCGGCGCCAGCTCCGATTCCCGGTTGCCTCCGGCGCCTCTTTCGCCTCCTGGCGCAGGGAGCGCAGATAGCTGACCGCGTTGCGCAGGGCGGGTGGCACGATCTTCACGGTCCGCACCGCCTGGTGCAGGCCGTTGGCCAGCGCCGCCTGGATCATTTCGGCGACGCCGAAATGCATGTCCCGGTCGAGCCGGTGCCGGGAGGCCCGCACTTCGCGGGGTACGGGGGTGATGTCCAGCAGGGCCTTCACCATCTCGATGGATCCCTGGCCGTCGAGCGCGGAATGGTGCACCTTGGAGTACACGGCGTACTCGCCGCTTTCCAGGCCCTCGAAGAGGTAGATCTCCCACAGAGGACGGCTGCGGTCCAGCAGGCTGGAATGGAGCCGGGCGACGTAGGCCTTCACCTGGTCCAGGGTTCCGGGCTTGGGGAGGATCACGTGCCGCACGTGGTAATCCAGGTCCGGGACGCAATCCACCCAGACCGGCACCGTGATGTCGAAGGGCATCGTTTCGACCCGCCGCTGGAAGATCGGCGAGATGTGGATGCGCTTGGCCAGGTGCGCCTTCAACACCTCGTAGAAGTCGCCGCTGAATTCCGGAGGCGGGTCGAGGATGAAGAGGCTCGCCACGTGCATCGGCATCTCCGGCGTTTCCAGGTAGAGGAAGGCCGCGTCCGTGGCGCTGAGATGGCGAAAGGTCTGCATGATGGGCTCCGGGGACTGGGGATGGCGGTGGGGCGGTGCAGGAACGGAATCATCCCACCGAAGCGGGCCGAGCCCAAGGCCGCCCGGCGAATTCCCGCAGGGCGGAACGGCGGGAGGCACGGCCTCTGCGCAGCATGCCTTTCCCGGTCCCGGCGGGCGGCCGCGCCGCGGCTGGGCCGCCGGGTCGGAGGCCGGGATGGACGGAACCCCGTCCTCCCGGCGCACGACCCCGCTAGCGGGCCTGCTCGCGATACCAGTAGATCTTCGAGGCGCCCCCGACGGTGCCGATCTTCTGATAGAGCAGGCGGCCCTCGGCGATGTGCACCACG
>JAEUNJ010000232.1 GCA_016791145.1 Rhodocyclaceae bacterium
GATTTTCACCTGATGGACGGCCTTCCCGGCCAGGACAATCGCATGAATCATCTTGCCTTTCTGGAGGACGCCGACCATCTTCAGGGATTCGAGCGGGAAGGCCTCAAGCGGTTCCTTCCGCCTGTCCAGGTCCGGCTTCAAACCTCCCCCGCTGCCCTTCCTTTCGGGCTCTATCTTCTGCGGCTTGAATGGATCGGTGAGGTCGGAGGCCTCGTAGGAGACGATCGGGAAGGCCTTGATTTCCGGCAAGGGCGGAATCCGTCCCCGCAGGTCCTTCGTGGATTCCTTCATCCATATCTTCAGGTCCTGGTGCTCCTCGCCGCCGCACCCGACGAGCAGGAAGGTCGCGAGCAAAGGCCAGAGGATCCTCATTTGGCTCCTCCCGGCTTGCCCTTGGCCGCCTTCTCCTTCTTCTGCCTCGCCACTTCCTCCTCGTCGAGGTAGCGGAAGGTCTTCGCCACCGTGGACATGCTCAGGATTCCTTCCTTGCTGACGCCGATCTCGATGTCGTTCAGGGTGACGATCCGCGACATCTTCGCGACGTCGCCGGCGAAGGCCCCGAGATCGTGGTAGCCGCCGGTGAGCTTGATCGTGATCGGCATCTCGGCGTAGAAGTCCCGTACCACTTCCGCGCCCGGTTTGAACAGGTCGAACTGGAGGCCGCGCCCCAATCCGGCCTGGTTGATCTCGATCAGCAGGGACTCCATTTCCGCCTTGTTGGGCAACTGCTTCAGGAGGGCGCCGAAGGACCGGTCGATCTCGGCCAGCTGCTTCTTGTGCTCTTCGAGGTTCACCGCCTGCTTCTTCTTGTTGAGCCACTCCTCCTTGTACTTCGTCTCCTCGCCTTCCTTCGCCTTCAATTCCTCCATCTGGCCATTCCAGCCGAACCACCAGCCGGCGAGGAGGAGTACCGCGAGGAGGGCGACGAGCACCACCACCCGGGGGAACAGGGGCCACAGGCCCGGATCCTTCGGGTCGAGGGTCTTGAACTCGTTGGCGATCGCCGCGAAGTCGATCTTGGGCACGGCGATCTTGGGCATGGCGGGCGCCTTCATGATTTCCCTCCCGCCGGGGCGGGCCGCCCCGCGGCGCCCTTCTTGTCGTCTTCGGTGGTCTGCCTCGTGATCTGGACCGTCAGGGCGAACTCGGACATCCGGCGGTTATTCACGGTGGCCGCCTTGATCTCCTGCAGGTCCGGCCGCTCGAGCAGGGGCGACGCCTCCAGGTCGCGCATCAGGGTGGAGACACGCGCATTCGATTGGGCATAGCCATTGACGCTGACCTTGGCGCCCTGCTGCTTGAGGGTCTTGAGGAACACGCCCTCCGGCGTCTGCCGCGCCAGTTCGTTGAAGAGATGGACGGTCTCGGTACGGTTCGCCTGCAGCGATTCGATGATGCGCTTGCGGGAGAGCAGGGAATCGGTCTGCTCCTTGAGGCGCTTGATCTCATCGATCTCCTTGTCCAGGACGGCAATCTCCTTCTTCAGGAAGCCGTTCGTCTCCTCCTGGGCGGCGATGTATCCGTTGATGACCGTATAGCCCAGGAACCAGATGAGGCCAGCGAGGACCACGATCAGGCCCCCGAGGGCATAGAACTGCTGCCGTCGGGCCTTCCGCTTTTCCTCCCGGTGCGGGAGCAGGTTGATGCGGATCACTGATCGAACCTCCGCAATGCGAGGCCGCACGCCACCAGCAGGGAAGGCGCGTCAGACACCAGATTCTTCGGGCGGATCCGCGAGGACGGAACCATGGAGACGAAAGGATTGGCCACCACCGTGTTCACCTGGGTCCGTCCGGACACGACTTCGTCCAATCCCTGGATCACCGCGCATCCGCCGGCGAGGACGATGTGGTTGACCTCGTTGTACTGTGTCGACGTGAAGAAGAACTGGAGGGCCCTCGAGACCTCCAGGGCAAGATTGTCCATGAAAGGCGACAGGATCTCGGCCTCGTAGTTCTCCGGCAGCGAACTGGTCCGCTTCGCCGCCTCGGCCTCCTCGTTGCTCATGCCGTAGGCGCGGACGATGTCCTGGGTCAGTTGGCTGCCGCCGAAGGCCTGCTCGCGGGTATAGACCGGCTGGTCGTTGCGGATCACCGTCACGTTCATGACGTTGGCGCCCACGTCCACCAGGGCGATGATCTGGTTCTTTCCCTCGTCGGGCAGTTGCTTCTCCACCAGTTCGAAGGCTGCCTGGGCCGCATAGGACTCCACGTCCATGACCACCGGCCGCAACCCCGCGGCCTCGGCGCAGGCGACCCGGTCCTCGACCTTCTCCTTTCGGGAGGCGGCGATCAGCACCTCCACCTCGTCCGGGCTGGACGGCGCCGGTCCGACGATCTGGAAGTCGAGATTGACCTCCTCCAGGGCGAAGGGGATGTACTGGTTCGCCTCGGACTCCACCTGCACTTCCATCTCCTGCTCCTGCAGGTTGGCGGGCAGGATGATCTTCTTCGTGATGACGGCCGCGGCCGGCAGGGCCATGGCCACGAACTTGGTGGACGATCCCAGCCGCTTCCAACCCCGCTTGACGGCTTCAGCCACCGCCTCCAGGTTCGCGATGTTGCCGTCCACCACGGCGTCCCGAGGCAGGGGCTCGATGGCGTAACGGTCGATGCGGCGGGTTCCCTTGCCCCCGTCCGCGAGCTCGACCATCTTCACCGAGGACGAACTGATGTCGAGGCCGATCAGGGGCCGCGCTTTCGGGTTAAAGATCGAGAGGTCGATCTGCAAGGATTTTTCCTTTTGAAATCTCGCGTTAGACGCACTATGGATAATTTACTTCAGATGCTAGCAGCAACTATAACGGCTGTAAAGCAAATTCTTTTAGCGGACTCCCGGAAAGGGCCTCGATTCGGGCCTGATCGCACCGGGACTATAATCCGTCGCCCCGCCCCCCGGTTTCCTCCTCCAATTGCCTTCCGCCCTGCGCTGGATACTCTACCCCCTGATGTTGCTGCTCGGGGCGGCCCTGGTCGCCCTCGCGCTGGCGGGGATCGTGGTCATCCTGGCCTATCCCCAGCTACCGTCGCTGGAGGCCCTGACCGACTACCAGCCCAAGGTGCCCCTGCGCGTCTATACCGCCGATGGCCACCTGATCGGGGAGTTCGGCGAGGAAAGGCGCACCGTGGTACGCATCCAGGACGTGCCCGTGGCCCTCAAGCAGGCCATCCTGGCCGCCGAAGACGAGCGCTTCTACCAGCACCCGGGAATCGACACCCTCGGCATCCTCCGGGCCGCCTGGTCCAACTTCACCAGCGGCGGCCGCCAGCAGGGCGCCTCGACCATCACGATGCAGGTCGCCCGCAACTTCTTCCTGTCCAGCGAGAAGACCCTGTCGCGCAAGGTCTACGAGGCGCTGCTGTCCTTCAAGATCGAGAACAACCTGACCAAGGACGAGATCCTGCAGATCTATATCAACCAGATCTTCCTGGGCCAGAGGGCCTACGGGTTCTCCGCGGCGGCCCAGAACTATTTCGGCAAACCGCTCAAGGACATCACGGTGGCCGAGGCAGCGATGCTGGCGGGCCTCCCCAAGGCGCCCTCCTCCTTCAATCCCGTGGCAAACCCGAAGCGGGCCCGCCTGCGCCAACTCTATGTGCTGCGCAGGATGAAGGAGCTGGGTTTCATCAACGACCAGCAGCAGACCGCGTCGGAAAAGGAGAACCTCGTGATCCGGCGCGATGTGAACGATTACGGGACAAGGGCCGAATACGTGGCCGAGATGGCGCGGCAGATCGTCTTCGAGCGTTTCCAGGAGGACACCTACACCCGCGGGTACCGGGTCGTCACCACCATCCAGAAGGCCGACCAGGACGTCGCTTATGCGGCGCTGCGCAAGGGCGTCCTCGAGTATGACCGCCGGCACGGCTACCGGGGCGCCGAAGCCTACGTGGACATCCAGGAGGTGTTCCCGGGCGGAAAGCCGAGCGAGGAGGCGCTGGAGGAGGCGATCGGGGATTTCGACGACGCCGACGACCTGCGGGCGGCCATCGTGCTGGATGCCGATCCCAAGCAGGTGAGGGCCTATCGGCGGGGCGGCGAGACCGTGACCATCGCGGGGGACGGCCTCAAGTTCGCCGCCCGGATGCTGGACGACAAGGCGCCCCCGAACAAGCGGGTCCGCCGGGGTGCCGTCATCCGGATCACCAAGGACGACAAGGGCCAGTGGCAGATCCTCCAGCTTCCCGAGGTCGAAGCCGCCTTCGTTTCGGCCAGCCCCATCGACGGTGCCGTCCGCGCCCTGGTCGGCGGCTTCGGGTACAACCGGAACAAGTTCAACCATGCCACCCAGGCATGGCGCCAGCCCGGGTCCAGCTTCAAGCCCTTCATCTACTCGGCCGCACTGGAAAAGGGCTACACGGCGGCCTCCGTGATCCCCGACGAACCGATCGTGATCTCGGCCGCCGAAACCGGCAGCCAGGCGTGGGAGCCCAAGAACTACGACGGAAAGTACGAAGGCCCCATGTCCCTGCGCACCGCGCTGGCGAAATCCAAGAACATGGTGTCCATCCGCATCCTCAAGTCCATCGGCACGCATTTCGCCCAGGACTACGTGACCCGGTTCGGCTTCGACGGCGAGAAGCACCCCCCCTACCTGACAATGGCCCTGGGCGCCGGTTCGGTGACCCCGTGGCAGCAGCTGGCCGCCTATTCGGTCTTCGCCAACGGCGGCTACCGGATCGAGCCCTACGTTGTCCGGCAGATTCTCGACGACAAGGGGGCCGTCGTCGCCCAGTTCAATCCTTCGGTGGCCGGCGACGAATCGATCCGCGCCATCGATCCGCGCAACGCCTACCTGATGGACAGCATGATGCACGACGTGGTCCGCCGGGGCACCGCGGCCCGTGCCGGAGCGGCGCTCAAGCGCGGCGACCTGGCCGGCAAGACCGGGACCACCAACGACTACGTGGATGCCTGGTTCTGTGGGTATCAGCCCACCGTGGTGGCCGTTGCCTGGATCGGCTTCGACCAGCCCAAGCGGCTTGGCAACGGAGAGACGGGGGGATTCGCGGCGCTGCCCATCTGGACCGCGTACATGGAAAAGGTGCTCAAGGGCGTCCCCGAGACCTACATGGATCCGCCCGAGGGCCTGGTGCCGATCAACGCGGTGGAGCCCGGTGGAAAGCCCGGCCGCGAGTTCATGTACAAGGAGCACCTGCCTCCCCCCGAGGACGAAGCCGAGACGCCCGTCGAACAGCACCCCGCCCCCGTCACGGAAGCCAGCCCCAGGCCCGTGGAAAAGCCCGGCGCGCCCTCCGGCAAGGCGCCGGAGCCGGCACCGAAGGCCCAGGAGAAGCCCCTCGAAAAGAAGCAGGGCAACTGAGCGCCTGTTTCAGGCGAGGCTGATCGGCCGTCCCGCCTGCTCCGCCAGGCAGCGCGACAGGGCCGCCATCAGTTCCTCCCCGTCCCGGGTTCCCACCCAGCCCCCGCCCTCCGGCCGGAAGTGGAAGCCCCCCGAGCGGGCCGCCACCCAGATCTCCCGCGCCGCCGTATGCCGATTCACGATGACTTTGCTGCCGTCCTCGAATTCCACCTCGATGACGCCGCCGGGCGCGATCTCGAAATCGAAGCCGTCGCCGTCGCAGGCCTCCAATGCGGTCTCGATGCGCGCCAGCATGGCATCGGCCGCCAGGTTGAACTCACGTTCCTCCATGTTTCCCCCATGTTAGGATTTGCCGCTTATTCTGCCGCCCGAATCCCATGCGATCCCTGTCCTTCCTCTTCAGCCTGCTGTTGCTCGCCGCCTGCGGCACCCGCGGTCCCCTGACCCTGCCGCCGAAGCCCCAGACCGCCGCGCCAGCCCCGGCCGGCGCGGGCGATTATGGCAGCAAAGCCCCCGGGGAGTCGGCCCGGTGAATCCGTTTCAGCGCCGCGACGGCATCCTCCATGCGGAGGGCGTATCCCTCGAGGACATTGCGCGCCGGTTCGGCACCCCCTGCTACGTCTATTCGCGGGCCGCGCTGACCGCGGCCTTCCAGGGCTACGGGCAGGCCCTGGCGGGGCGCGAGGCCTTGGTCTGTTTTGCGGTGAAGGCCAACTCCAACCTGGCCGTCCTCAACATCTTCGCGCGCCTCGGCGCCGGATTCGACATCGTGTCGGGCGGGGAACTGGCGCGGGTGCTCGCCGCGGGGGGCGATCCGGGCAAGGTCGTCTTCTCCGGCGTCGGGAAGAGCGTGCCGGAGATGCGGCTCGCCCTCGGCCACGGCATCCTCTGCTTCAACGTGGAATCCGCGGCGGAACTCGACCGCCTGAATGCGGTAGCCGGCGAGATGGGACGCCGGGCGCCCGTCTCGCTGCGCGTGAATCCGGACGTGGATCCGAAGACCCATCCCTACATTTCCACGGGCCTCAAGACGAGCAAGTTCGGCATTCCCTACGGCGCGGCCCTGGAACTCTACCGCCAGGCCCGCCGGCTCCCCCATCTGGAGATCCGCGGGATCGCCTGCCACATTGGCTCCCAGTTGCTCGACCCGGCGCCCGCGGCAGAGGCAGCCGGCCGCGTGCTCGCCCTCGTGGATGCCCTGGCCGCGGAAGGCATGGCGCTGCGGCACCTGGACCTGGGCGGGGGCATGGGAATCCGCTACCGGGACGAGGAAGCCCTGCCGGCCGGAGACTACCTCCGCCCGCTGCTGGGCGTCGTCGCGGGCCGGCACGAGCGTCTGATCCTGGAACCGGGACGGTCCCTGGTTGGCAATGCCGGCCTGCTGCTCACCCGCGTCGGGACGCTCAAGCCGGGCGAGGAACGCAGCTTCGCGGTCGTGGATGCCGCCATGAACGACCTGGCACGGCCGGCCCTCTACGACGCGTGGCACGATGTCGTGCCGGTGGGCGGGAGCGGCGGCAACCCGCGCCGCTACGAGATCGTCGGCCCGATTTGCGAATCCGGCGACTTCCTCGCCCGGGACCGGGAACTGGCCCTCGCGGAGGGAGACCTGCTGGCGATCCTGTCGGCCGGTGCCTATGGAATGGTCATGAGCTCCAACTACAACACCCGTCCGAGGGCGGCGGAAGTGATGGTGGATGGGGACCAGGCCCACCTGGTCCGGCGCCGGGAAACCGTCGACGAACTGCTCGCCGGGGAATCGGTCCTTCCCGCATGAGGTACGCCGCATTCGGCGCCGGGGGCCTCGCCGCAGTCCTGGCCCTGGCGTGGGGGCTCGCCGGCTGCGAGAGGAAGCCGGAGGAGAAGAAGGCCTCCGGACCGCCACCGGCCCTGATCACGGTCACCCAGGTGAAGAGAGGCGGCTTCGACGTGGTCGAGGAAACCCTCGGCACCCTCGAGGCACTGATCGACCCGAAGATCGGGGCCGAGGTGGCCGGACGCGTGGCAACCGTGCATGCCGGCACGGGAAAGGCCGTGCGCAAGGGGGATCTCCTCGCCACCCTGGACGCCGCGGACCTCGCGCTGCAGAACCAGGCGGACCGGGCCGAGGTCAAGCGCCTCGAGGCCCTGCTGGCCCAGCAGGATGCGTTGGTGGCCCGGCAGGAGCAGCTCGCGGCCAAGGGCTTCGTGTCGTCCCATGCGGCCGAGGATGTCCGCGCCCAGCGCGCCGCCCTGCGCGAACAACTGGCTGCGGCCACAGCCCGCGCGGGCTTGAGCGGGCGCGCAGTCGGCAAGGCCCGGGTCCTCGCCCCCGATGACGGTTTCATCGAAACGCAGATCGTGTCGCCGGGCGACTACGTGAAGGTCGGCGACCCCCTGTTCCAGTTCGTCTCCGACCGGCGGTTGCGTGCGCACCTGCCCTTCCCCGAATCGGTCCTGCCCCGGCTGGCGCGGGGGCAGGCCGTGCATTTGACCTCTCCCCTCGCCCCGGGGAGGGTGTTCGAGGGCCGGATCGGCGAGATCCGGCCGGGCGTGCTGGAGGGGAGCCGGAACCTGGACGTCCTGGTGGATATGGACAACCGGGACGGCCGGCTGCGCGGCGGCGGCACCGTCAACGCGACGGTACTGGTCGACCGGCGGGCGGACGCGGTGACCGTCCCGGAGCAAAGCGTCGTGCTGCGGCCGGCGGGCAAGGTCGTCTATGCCATCGTCGACGGCAGGGCGAGGCAGCGGCCGGTGAAGGCCGGCGCCAAGCGGGACGGGGCGATCGAGATCCTGGAAGGCGTGCAGCCGGGCGAAACCGTCGCCCTGGATGGCGCCGGCTTTCTCACGGATGGCGCGGCGGTCGCCGTGAAGGAAAAGGGTCCGGGCCAAGGGAAGGCCGGCGGCCCCCGGAAATGACCCTGCCGGAACTCTCGATCCGGCGCCACGTCCTGGCCTGGATGCTGAATGCGGTCCTGGTCCTGTTCGGCGTCATCTCCTTCAGCCGGATCGGCATGGACCGGCTGCCTTACATCGAGTTCCCGGTGGTCTCCGTGACGACCACCCTCAAGGGCGCCAACCCCGACATCGTCGATGCCAGCGTCACCAACCTGCTGGAGAGCTCCGTCAACAGCGTGCCCGGGATCGAGCACATCCAGTCCACCTCCTCGCCGGGGGTCTCGGTCATCAACATCACCTTCGGCCTGGAGAAGAACGTCGACGTCGCCTTCAACGAAGTCCAGTCCAAGGTGAACCAGGTGCTGCGCCGGCTGCCCAAGGACGCCGACCCGCCCATTGTCGCCAAGGTGGAGACCAACGCGGCGCCGATGTTCTGGATGGCGCTGCAGGGCGACCGCACCCAGCAGCAGCTCAACCAGTACGCGATCAACGTCGTCAAGAAGAAGCTGGAGACCATCGACGGCGTGGGCGAGGTGCGCCTAGGCGGCCGGCGCGACCGCACCATCCGCGTGAACCTGGTCCCCGAGCGCATGACGGCCATGGCGATCTCGGCACAGGACGTCGCCAATGCCTTCGCCGGCGAGCACGTGCAGATGGCGGGCGGCTTCGTCGTCGGCCAGGCCACCGAGCACCTGGTCAAGCTCGATCTGGAGTTCCACAGCCTCGACACCCTGGCCGGCCTTGTCGTCGCCCAGCGCAACGGTGTCGCGGTGCGCCTGGGCGATATCGCCGAACTGGAGGACGGCCTCACCGACAACCGGCAGCTGGCGCGCTTCAACGGCGAAACGACCGTGGGACTCGGCGTCGTCAAGGTCGCCAACGCCAACACGGTGGCCATCGCCGAACGCATCAAGCAGCGGCTGGCGGGCGAGATCGAGCCGCAACTGCCGCCGGGCATGAGGATCAGCATCGTCTCCAATGATGCCACCTTCATCCTGGAGATCGTCAACTCGCTGAAGGAGCACCTGGTGGAGGGCACCCTGCTCGCCTCCCTCGTCGTGTGGTTCTTCCTGCGCTCGTTGCGCTCCACCCTGATCGTCGCCCTGGCGATCCCCGTCTCGCTGATGGGCGCCATCGCCGTGATTCACTTCTTCGGCTACACCCTGAACTCGCTGACCATGCTGGCGCTGCTGCTGCTGATCGGCGTCGTCGTGGACGATGCGATCGTCGTGCTGGAGAACATCTTCCGCCACCGCGAGGACATCGACCCCGATCCCGTGTCCGCCGCGGCCAACGGCAGCCGGGAGGTCGTGTTCGCCGTGATCGCCGCGACGCTTTCGCTGGTCTCCATCTTCGCCCCGGTCATCTTCCTGCAGGGCGTGCTCGGCCAGTTCTTCAGATCCTT
>JAEUNJ010000233.1 GCA_016791145.1 Rhodocyclaceae bacterium
CGAAGTCGCCCATGAAGCCTCCCATGGGCGTGCGGGCGGCGGCGACGATGACGACGGGATCATGGCTCATGACGGGCTCCGGTGCGGTTCAGATTGGAAAGATCAGGCAGGTGGTGGTGGCATGGGCGTAGAGGCGGCCCGAGGCGTCGTAGAGCCGGGCCTCGGCGGTGCCGATCTGCTTGCCGACGTGGATCACCTTGCCTTCGGCGCGCACCGGGCCGACCCGGTCGGAAAGGGCGCGCAGGTAATTCACCTTCAGTTCGATGGTGGTGTAGCCCTGCCCCGCCTCCAGGCAGCTTTGCACGGCGCAGCCCAGGCAGGAGTCGAGCAGGGTGGCGTGGTAGCCGCCATGGACGGAGCCGATGGGGTTGTAGTGGGCGCGCCCCGGATGGCCCTGGAAGACCACGCGACCCCGCTCGGCCTCGACCAGGGAGAAGTCCAGGGTCTGGGCGATGGGCGGCGGCGGAATCTCGCCGCGCAGCATCTTCTGGAAGAACTCGAGGCCGCCGTAGCCGCGCAATTCCTCGACGGGCAGGACGTCCGGCGGCAGGCCCCGCTCGCGGATGGATTCCCGGGCGGCCAGCCATTCGGCGGCCAGGGCGGCGGGATCGGACTTGGGGTCCTGGCTCATGGCGCTTCCGCCGGCAGCATGTAGGCGGCGGCCTTGGTCGCCACCTCGGCCGGGAAGGACCGCGACTTGCGCGCCTCGGGGTCGAGGCAGACGACGGTGAATTCGCAGGTCGAGGAGACTTGGCCGGTCTCGGTGTTGATCAGTTCGTGGCGGAAGCGCAGCACCTTGTCGCGCAGTTCGAGGATGCCGGTGCGCACGGCGACGGTGTCGCCGGGATAGAGCTCCCGCTGGTAGGAGATGTTCTGCTGCACCGCCGCCAGGTTGACGGCGCCGCTGCGCAGCAGCGAGGGCGTCAGGCCGAGCATGGCGTAGAACTGCCAGCAGGCCTCCTCGAAGAACTCCATGTAGGCCCGCACGTTGATGTGGCCCATGTGGTCCCGTTGCCACTCATGGACCGTGCCGCGTGCCGTCTCGACCATGCCGGCCTCCCCGCTCACATGGTCTCGTTGAACAGCTCGCGACCGATCAGCATGCGGCGGATTTCCGATGTGCCCGCCCCGATCTCGTAGAGCTTGGCGTCACGCCAGAGGCGGCCGGTGGGAAACTCGTTGATGTAGCCGTTGCCACCCAGGGCCTGGATGGCCTCGCCGGCCATCCAGGTGGCCTTCTCGGCCGAGAACAGGATGGCGCCGGCGGCGTCCTTGCGCAGGGTCCGGGCATGGTCTGCGGTGTCGCAAGCCCGGCCCACCGCATAGACGTAGGCCCGGGTTGCCTGCCACGTGGAGTACATGTCGGCGACCTTGCCCTGCATCAACTGGAATTCGCCGATGCTCTGGCCGAACTGCTTGCGGTCGTGGATGTAGGGCACCACCACGTCCATGCAGGCAGCCATGATCCCCAGGGGGCCGCCGGAGAGGACGGCACGCTCGTAGTCCAGGCCGGACATCAGCACCTTGACGCCGTTGCCCTCGCCTCCCAGCACATTCTCGGCGGGCACCTCGCAATCGTCGAAGAACAGGGGATAGGTGTTGGAACCGCGCATCCCCAGCTTGTCCAGGTGGGAACCCTTGGAAAAGCCCTTGAAGCCCTTCTCGACGATGAAGGCGGTCATGCCGCGGGGCCCGGCGTGGCCGTCGGTCTTCGCGTAGACGACGAGGGTGTCCGCGTCGCCGCCGTTGGTGATCCACATCTTGGAGCCGTTCAGCACGAAGCGGGCGCTCGGCCCCGTGCCGCGCAGCTCCGCGCGCAGCTTCATGCTGACGACATCGGATCCGGCATTGGGCTCCGACATGGCGAGGGCGCCCACCTGCTCGCCGGAAACGAGCCCCGGCAGGTACTTGCGCTTCTGTTCCTCGGTCCCGTTGCGCCGGATCTGGTTCACGCAGAGGTTCGAGTGGGCCCCGTAGGAAAGGCCCACGGAGGCCGAGGCCCGGGAGATCTCCTCCATGGCGACGATGTGGGCCAGGTAGCCGAGCTGCGTGCCGCCGTACTCCTCCGGCACCGTCATGCCCAGCACGCCCAGGTCGCCGAACTTCTTCCACAGGTCGGCCGGGAACAGGTTGTCCCGGTCGATCTGGGCGGCGCGGGGGGCGATTTCCTTCTCCGCGAACGCGCGCACCGAGTCGCGCAGCATGTCGATGGTTTCTCCCAGGTGGAAATCGAGGCCGGTCATCATTTTCCCAATCCTTCCGTATCGGATTTGCCGTGCATGGTCATCAGGGTCTGCTGCATCGAGGCGCAGTGGATGGTCTTGCCGCCCTTCTCCACGTAAACCTCGCCGCGGGTGATCACGAGGTTGCGGCCGGGCTTCAGCACCTCCCCCGTGGCGATCAGCAGGTCGCCGTCGCCGGGTGCGAGCAGGTTCAGTTTGTATTCGACGGTGAGTACCGCGGTGTCCGGCGGCATCAGCGTGAAGCCGGCGTAGCCGCCGGCATTGTCCACGATGGCGCCGATGATGCCGGCCTGGAAGAAGCCGTGCTGCTGGGTCAGTTCCTCCCGATAGGGCAGGCGGATCTCGCACCAGCCGGGCGCCAGCCCGGTGAGCTGCCCGCCGATGAAGGCCATGACCTTCTGACGGGCGAAGCTGTCGCGCACCTTGGCCTCCCAGGCGGGATCCCTGGGTTCGAAGCGAGTTGCCCGCCGGGCGTGAACCTCCATGCGCTCCTCCGTCTTCGGCATTTCGCCGGTCGCGGATTCTATGTTGACGTTTACGTAAACGTCAAGCCCGTTCGCCGTTGCCGGCCCGGGGCGGCGTCAGGCCGCCCGGCGCGAACGGCCACCGCCGGAACCCTTCCTTGCCTCGAGGATTTCCCTGCACTGGCGCTCCGCGTTGGCGATCTCGGCCAGCACCGCCTCGATGTCCTCCCGCTGCTGTTCCAGCGCGGCCCGGCGCCTGGCAAGGCCGTCCAGGAACTTCAACAACTGGGGGCTCTGGTCGGTGGCCCGGTCATACATGTCGATCAGCTCGCGGATCTCGGCGATGGAGAATCCGAGGCGCTTGCCCCGCAGGGCCAGCTTGAGTCGCGTCCGGTCCCGCTTGCTGTAGATGCGCTGCATGCCCTCGCGGCGCGGGAAGACCAGCCCCTGGGCCTCGTAAAACCGCATGGCCCGCGGGGTGATCCCGAACTCCCGGGACAGTTCCGTGATGGTGAAGGTGGGTTCCTGGCTCATGCCCGTTGGCCCGGCGAAATCGGCTAGAATGTTGCTTCGCCGCAAAAGAGAGAGAAACCCCCGGTACCGGCTGCGGCCTGGGCCCCGGGGAAAGCCGGAACGGCGAAGATTCCCGCGCAGTTTAATCGGATTTCGAAGGCCGGGGCAACGCGCCCGGGCAGCCCATGGACACGATTGAGTATCCCTACGACCGGCTTCCCGAAACCGGCGGCAGCGAGGAAATCGTTCCCGGTGTGCGCTGGGTGCGCATGCCCTTGCCCTTCGCGCTCGACCATGTGAACCTGTGGCTGCTTGCCGACGGCGACACCTGGACCGCGGTGGACACCGGCATCGCGATGGAAGCCCTGCAGGAGTCCTGGCGCAAGCTGCTTCCCGGCCACCCCCTGTCCCGCATCGTCGTCACCCATTGCCACCCGGACCATCTGGGCCTGGCGGCATGGCTCTCCGAGCACTCGGGGGCGCCCGTCTGGATCAGCCAGGGGGAATACACGGCCTCGCAGTTGATCCGCCACCAGATCGCCAGCTATTCCGTGCCCGCGATGCTGCAGTTCTTTCAGGGCCACGGTCTGGACACGGTCCGACTGGAGGCCCTGGCCATGCGCGGCAACTCCTACGGCAAGGGCGTGCCCGCGGTGCCCGCGACCTACCGGCGGCTTTTCGACGGCGAGGACATCGTCATCGGGGGACGCGCCTGGCGCACCCTGGTCGGCCACGGCCATGCGCCGGAGCACATGAGCCTTTATTGCGCCGAACTGGGCATCCTGATTTCCGGGGACATGCTGCTGCCGCGAATTTCCACCAACGTGAGCGCGGTGGCATCGGTGCCCGACGGCAACCCGCTGCGGCTTTTCCTGGATTCGCTGGAGCGCCTGAAGGCCCTGCCGGCGGACACCCTCGTGCTGCCCTCCCACGGCCGCCCTTTCCGGGGTCTGCACGCCCGCATCGGCGAACTCGAGGCCCATCACGAGGCCCGCTGCGCGGAACTGGTCGCCGCCTGCGCCGACCCGAAGACGGCGGCGGACCTGATCCCCGTGATCTTCCAGCGGGAACTGGCCGACGCGCACCAGACCATGTTTGCCATGGGCGAGACCATCGCCCACCTGAAATACCTAGAACATGCGCAACGACTGAGTTGCGCGACCGAGAACGGCATCCACCGCTTTGTAGTCCAGCGCTGAACCCACGAACAAGGAGTCTCCCATGTCGCAGACCGAGGAAGCCAAGCCCGCATTGCCCGATCCGAAGGAAATCGCCAAGACCTACGCCGAGGTGGCCCAGCGCGCCTCGAAGCTGATTTCCGACCACATGCAACGCCAGCTGAAGCAAGGAGTCAAGGCCCCGTCCGACGAACTCGGCATCGCGCAGGCCTTCATGGACATGATGGCCAAGATGCTGGCCAACCCCTACAAGCTGGCCCAAGCCCAGATGAATCTGGTCTGGGACTACTTCTCACTGTGGCAGCACTCCATGCTCCGCTTCATGGGCATGCAGGCGCCTCCGGTGGCGACGCCGAAGAAGGGCGACAACCGCTTCAAGGATGCCCAGTGGGAGGAGCACTTCCTGTTCGACTTCATCAAGCAGAGCTACCTGATCACGGCCCGCCACGT
>JAEUNJ010000291.1 GCA_016791145.1 Rhodocyclaceae bacterium
GGAAGCTCCGGGTGCTGATTCTGGACCGGGACGCCGAGGAGAACTTCGGCGGCCTGGCCAAGGAGAGCTTCGGCGGCATCTTCATCGTGGACAGCCCGGAACAGCGGCGGGTCGGCAAGGCCGATACGCCGGAACTGGCGCTGGCCGACTGGAAGCGCTTCGGGGAGCTGGACGAAACCGACCCGAGCCACGCGCTGCCGCTGGCCTGGGCGGAAGCCTACGTGGGCGGCTGCCGCAGCGAGGTCTACGACTGGCTGAAGGGCAAGGGTGTCGGCTTCCTGCCCATTCCCCATTGGGTCGAGCGGGACGGCAACACCGTGCCCCGCTTCCACATCGTCTGGGGTACCGGGCGGGAACTGGCGCTGGTGCTGGCCCGCCGGCTGCGCGAACACCCCCATGCCGCGGGGCTCACCTGCCTGTTCGGCCGGCGCGTCGAACGGCTGGCGACCGAAAATGGCCGCGTGACGGGCTGCGCCGGGAGGGGAGAGGGCGACGGCGTCGAGTTCGAGGTCCGGGCCGGATCCGTGCTGGTCGCGGCCGGCGGCATCAACGGCAACCTGGAACGGGTGGCCCGGCACTGGCACCCGGCCTGGCGCAAGCCTCCGGCCACCTTGCTGAACGGCTCGCACCGTTACGCCGACGGCATGCTGCACGACGCGGTGGAGGCCGCCGGGGGATCGCTCTCCCACCTGGACTGGATGTGGGACTACGCCGCCGGCATCCCCCACTGGAACCCGCGCAAGCCGAATCACGGCCTGTCCCTGGTGCCCTGCCGCTCCGCCCTCTGGCTCGACTGGCAGGGCCGGCGCTTCGATCCGCCGCTGATCACCGGCTTCGACACCCGCGACCTCGTGACGCACATCTGCGCCACCGAGCGCCAGTATTCCTGGCAGGTGCTGAACCGCAAGATCGCCCTCAAGGAACTGGCCGTTTCCGGCGCCGAATTCAACCGTTCGATCCGCGACAAGAAGCGCCTCGGCTTCCTGAAGGACATCCTTTTCGGCAACCGCTGGCTGGTCGATACCCTGGTCGGCAACTCGAAGGAGATCGTCACCGCCGCCACCCTGCCCGAGTTGGTCGGCAAGATGAATGCGCTGCAGGGCGACGAGGCCGTGCAACTGCCCCTCGTGGAGGCCGCCGTGAATGCGTGGGATGCCGCGATCGACCGGGGTGCGCCCTATTCGGACGTGCAGTTGCAGCGCATCGAACTGTTGCGCGGCTGGAAGGGCGACCGGATCCGCACCTGCAGGTTCCAGAAGATCGCCGACCCCGGCGCGGGCCCCCTGATTGCGATCCGCGAACACATCGTGAGCCGCAAGAGCCTGGGCGGCATCCGCAACGACCTGCAGGGCCGGGTCCTGGACGCGGCCGGCGTGCCGGTCCCCGGCCTCTACGCGGCCGGCGAGGCCACCGGTTTCGGCGGTGGCGGCATGCATGGCCTGCGTGCACTGGAAGGCACGTTCCTGGGCGGGTGCATCTTCGGCGCCCGACGGGCGGCGAAGACGATCGGGGGCTGAATGGGAACCGGGCCCGTCGCTCTCAAGACCCGTTACGGCGGTCGCAGTCGAGGGGGGCGCACCAGCCAAGGGACTTCGCGGTACTAAAGGAAAAATCGTACGCGCGAGTAACGATTGACACCCGTTGCGCGGTCCAATACGATTCCAGAGACGAGACGGCGTTGGATCGCCTATCCGGTAGCCTTACCAAGGATTCTTGGTGCCATTTTCGGGAGAGAAGACAATGCGACATAGACAATGGCTTTCAGCCGGATCCATGTTGTTGGGCATCGCAGTTCTCTCGGTGTCGCCTGACACGCTGGCCGCTCTTTGGAATCGTGGTGGCGGCCTGATATACGATGATACTCTTCATGTAACCTGGCTCTCGGACGCCGATTTTGCCAAGACCTCCGGCTTCGATGCCGACGGCAAACTCAATTGGTACGACGCCCGCGCATGGGCGGATGGCCTCGTGTTCCGGGGGTATTCGGACTGGCGCCTGCCGTCGTCATCCAGAAACGAATTGTATGTTCTAAGTCAGCGCGGTGATCTTGCGGGCTTCTTCACCAACATTCATGCAGAGTGGACAGATTCGCAGTATTGGTATGCTGAGGAATTCAATGCTGATTCGGCCCAGATGTTTTACTGGACCTATAGCCGTTGGAACGCTGGCTCCAAGTCAAGCCCACAACATGCATGGCTGCTTCGCGATGGCGACGTGGCGCCTGTACCGGAACCGAGCGAGGCCTTGATGATGCTCACTGGGTTGGGGTTGCTGGGCGCTGCACGTTCGCGGAGCCGAGGTAGGGCTCGGCCGGCCGATTGATGAGCGCGATCACCGGGCATTGACTTCGGTCGTCACGCGCCGCATTTGAAGGTTATACACGAGCGGGCGCGTTCATCCGGTGAGTGATCGCGCCCCCAGACGCCACCCCGCCATCTGGCAATTCTTCTTCGAGTTTGCGTTTCCGCGGCGATCGGTGTTCTTGCGGAACGATGCCTTCCGGGCCTTGTCCCGGGGTCGGTCCGCGGCATTCGTCAGTCCGACGATTTTCCGTCGCCGCAAACGAGTGACGGCGAGTTCCGGGCCCCATGCAGCACACGCTCGATACGCACGGGGCCATCGAGCATCCGGAAAAAGATCACGTAGTGGCCCAAGGCGGCCATCCGCAATCCGGGGGCCAGGTCCTCGCGGCTGACATAGCCCAGCGAGGCGTGGCCGATGCGCTGGCATTGGTCGATCAGCCTGCCGACGAAACGCCGGGCGTTGGCCCGGCTGTCCTTGGCGATGAAATCGCCGATGTCGAGGAGATCTTGCCGGGACTTCGGCGAAAACGTGACCGGCGCCATCAAGTCGAGCGCTTGCCGCTGCCCTTGGCGGCGGGTTTGGTGGTCCGTTTCGGTTCGGCGTAGCGGGCGGTGAGTTCGGCGAACACCTCCTCGGCCGAAATCGCCGGCCCGCTGTCGACCCCCTCCTGAATCGCGGCGCGCAGATCGGCATTCAGGAGTTCGAGCATTGCCCGATAGACCTGGGGCGAAAGAAGGTAGGCTGCCGGCCGGTTGTGGTTCAACACGGCCACGGGCTCCGATCCGGCCTGCTCCAGCACTGCGGAAGGGCTGCGTTTCAATTCGGTGATGCTGACGGAGCGGTTGGCGAGTACCTGTTCCATGGCGAGCCTCTTTCGGTTCGAAATTCAGCGCCTTATTGTGGTCTGATCTCCTGGGTAGAGCAAGGGGTGTTTCGAGCAAGCCGGTGCCCTGACGACGAGTTTTCGGGGCAGGGTGGAGAAAGATCGGTCCGGCTGAAGTCACCTGCACCGCCTGTCCGCCTTCGTGGTAAAAGTAGGTGTCGACGGGAAACAATCGGGAGCGAAACACCATGAAGAAGACCGCCGCCTGGCTCGCCGTCCACGCCCTCGAACAACTCGGTATCCGCTACACCTTCGGCATCCCGGGGGTGCACAACACCGAGTTCTACGACGAGCTCAACAATTCCGGGAGCATCACGCCGGTGCTGGTCACCCATGAGGGGGGCGCGGCCTTCATGGCCGACGGGGTGAGCCGCGTCGGCGGCGCCGGCGTCGGGTGCCTGGCCATCGTGCCCGCCGCCGGCCTGACCCACGCCGCGAGCGGTATCGCCGAGGCCTTCCTCGACGGCATCCCCATGCTCGTCGTGACGGGCGGCATCCGCACCGACCTTGCGCACCGCTACCAGCTCCACGAGATCGACCAGCTCGAGGTCTGTCGCGCCTTCACCAAGGCCCGCTTCCGCATCGAGCGCCACGATCAGGTGGTACCCACCTTCTTCGAGGCCTGGCGCATCGCCACCGGCGGCGAGCCCGGCCCGGTGCTGATCGAACTGCCGGTCAACCTGCAACTCTTTCCGGCGGAGGTCGGAGACCTGCCTTCGTGGACACCGCCGGCGCCCCCTGCCGCGCCGGCGCCGGAGGCGATCCGCCGTGCCGCCGACCTGCTGCTGGCCGCCCGGCGGCCGGGACTCTTCGTCGGCTGGGGCGCCCTGGGCGCCCAGGAACAGGCGATCGCCATCGCCGAACTGCTGCGGGCCCCCGTCGCCACGACGCTCCAGGGCCTCGCCGCCTTCCCCGGCGACCACCCGCTGCACGCAGGCTTCAGCTTCGGACCGGCGGCCGTGCCGGCGGCCCGCAACGCCTTCAAGGAATGCGACGCCCTGCTCGCCGTGGGCGCCCGCTTCGGGGAGATCGCCACCGGCAGCTATGGCGTCACGGTGCCCGCGAACCTGGTCCATGTGGACATCAACCCGGCGGTGTTCGACGCCAACTATCCGGCCGCGGTCAAGCTCGAAGGCGATGCGCGCACGGTGCTGACCGCGCTGCTCGCCGAACTGCG
>JAEUNJ010000292.1 GCA_016791145.1 Rhodocyclaceae bacterium
TGCCTTCCTCCGCTGCGATCATGGTCGGAATATTGCTTGGTGCCGGGAGAGGGACTCGAACCCTCACAGTGTCGCCACCGGCGGATTTTGAGTCCGCTGCGTCTACCGATTCCGCCATCCCGGCAGGGAGGCATTGCCAAATTCTTGGGGCGGCGGATTTTGGCTCCGGCCGCCGCTTCGCGGCTTAACCCTCGCTTCGCTCCGGTTAGCCTACGCCGCAACCGTCCGCGAGCGAACGGTTGTGAGTCCGCTGCGTCTACCGATTCCGCCATCCCGGCAGGGAGGCTGGCCACCGTAGAATGGCCGGCCTTCGCGAAGGCGCGCATTATCCGACAAATCCACCATGCCCACAACCAAGCTGGATCCTCAGGCCGCCGCCTTCCTGCGCCGGCTGGAGCGGCCGGGCGCCACGCCCTACCACTTGCTTCCGGTGGAGGCCCAGCGGGCCGCGACGGAGAAGATGACATGCGCGTTCCGCCCGCCGGCGCCCGAGGTCGCGGCCGCCGAGGATGGGCGCATGGCGCGGCCGCCGGAAAGGGGCGGCAGCCTGCCATATCGCCTTTACAGGCCCCTGGACAGCGATTTCTCGGAGCGCCTGCCGGCCCTCGTCTGGTACCACGGCGGTGGCTGGACGGTGGGAAGCATCGCGCTCTACGACGTGCTGTGCCGGCAGATCTGCAACCTTTCCGGCTGCGCAGTCGTCTCGGTGGGCTACCGGCTGGCGCCGGAGCATCCCTTCCCGGCGGCGCCGGATGACGCCCTGTTCGCCTTCGACTGGGTCCATGAGCATGCGCCGCGCCTGGGCGTGGATGGAGGGCGGGTGGCGGTCGGCGGCGACTCGGCCGGGGGGAACCTGGCCGCCGTGACGGCGCTGGCCTGCCGGGACCGGGGTGGCGCCGCGCCGGCCTTCCAGTTGCTCGTCTATCCGAGCACGGACCAGCGGGGGGTAGGCGAGTCCCACCGCCGGTATGCGGACGGCCTGCTGCTGACCCAGGAGACGCTGGCTGCCTTCCGTCGGAACTATCTGCCCGATCCCGGCGACCATGGGCACTGGCGGGCTTCGCCCCTGCTCGCGGGCAGCCTGGCGGGGCTGCCGCCGGCCCTGGTGCTGACGGCGAGCCACGACCCGCTGGTGGACGACTGCCGCAATTACGCCGAAAGGCTGCGGCGCGACGGCGTGCCGGTGAGCTATTCGGAGTACCCGGGGCAGATCCACAGCTTCTTCGTCCTCGGCGGGATCATGGACGCCGCCAACCGGGCGGTGGAGGAGGCCGCCCGGGCGCTGGCTCAGGCGCTCTTCTGAAACCGCCCCCGCACGACGCTGCCGATCGTCATCACCAGGAACAGGAGGAGCGCGAGGGCATTGCCTGCGCCGCCCAGGGCCCGCCATCCGTGGTTCCCTGCCAGGTCCCCGGCGAGGCGGACGGCCAGGGTCAGGTGCAGCAGCGACAGGTGGCCGTAGAACAGCGGAGAGTAGGGAACCGGCGTGCGCAGCACGGCCGGAAAGATGATCGGGGCATGGCCGAAGACCATGGCGAAGACGAAGCCCAGCATCGCCGCATGGAGGGCCGCGTCGTACAGGAGGCCCCCGGGATCGGCGAAGGGGAGGAGGAGCCCGGCCGCCGCCAGCCACAGGTAGCCGCCCATGAGGCTCACGGCGACGAACCGGGTGAGGCCGCGCGCCCCCAGGTTGCGGCGGGCGATGTCCTGGCGACCCAGCCACAGGGCGAGCAGGAAGAGCCCCGCCCCGAGGGCCGCCGCTCCCGGCCGCCACAGGATAGGCAGCAGCGCGGCGCCCGCCAGGACCAGGGTGACCGGAAGGTGGAACAGGCGTGCCGCGCGTGGCGAGGGTGGCAACAGGCGGGACATCTCCTGGCGTTCGCCGGCGATGGTCAGGACCAGGAAGGCGAGCCAGCCGCCGACCACGGCGGGGACCGGCAATCCCGCCAGCCAGGCCGCATGGGCGGCGCAGGCGGCCAGGGCGCCGTACAGCGGCGGCAACAGCCAGGGGGCCCGCTGGCGGCGGTGGAACTGCCAGGCCAGCAGCGCCAGGCCCGCCGCGCCGGCCAGGAGCAGGCCCCCGGCTGCCGCCGGGGGGGCGCCGGCGAGCAGGAGGACGCCGCCCAGGCCGGAACACAGGGGCGCCAGGTAACCCGGGAGGTGGCCGGCCGCCACGGCCCGTTCCAGGCCGATCACCGTGCCGAAGAATGCCGCGACCATCAGGGGACCGTGGAAGGCCAGTGCCGCATCCATGGGCATCGCCGCGGGCAGCGGCGGGTTGAGCCCCAGGCGCGCCAGTCCGCCCAGGATGGCCAGGATCAGGGCTGCGAAGCCGAGGACGAGCAGGGGTATCCGGGCGGGCGGCGGCAAGTCCGGTCGCCGGAGCGGGAGGTCACCAGCCAAGGTGCTTTTTCGCCTGGTCCGACATGCACTCCGGGGACCAGGGCGGATCCCAGACCAGATCCACCTGCACCGGCGTGCCGGGAGGAAGCGCCGCGGTCGCCGCCTCCCTTGCCTCCTCGGCGATCAGGCCTCCCGTGGGGCAGGCCGGCGAGGTCATGGTCATGGCGATCCGGCAGCCCCCCGGGCCGAGGACGATGTCGTAGACGAGGCCCAGGTCCACGATATTCACGCCGATCTCCGGGTCGGCGATCCGCGCCAGAGCCCGGCGGACCGCTTCCACCCGGGCGTCGCTCACGGCCGGAACCAGGCCAGGCGCTCGCGCAGGGAAACCACCGAACCGACCACGATCAGGGCTGGCGGCGCGAAGCGCGCGGCCTCCGCCTGCGCCGGCAACGTGCCCAGGGTGGCCGCCAGGACCTGCTGGTCCGGGCGGGTCGCATTGCGCACCAGGGCCGCCGGAGTGTCCGGCGGCATGCCGTGGGCGGTCAGCCGTTCGCAGATGACCGGCAGCGCGCCCATGCCCATGTAGATCACGACCGTCTGGTGGGGCCGCGCCAGGGCCGGCCAGTCCAGGTTCACCGTGCCGTCCTTGAGGTGTCCGGTGACGAAGACGCAGGACTGGGCGTGTTCCCGGTGGGTCAGCGGAATGCCCGCGTAGGCGGCCATTCCCGAGGCGGCCGTGATCCCGGGCACCACCTCGAAGGGAATTCCGCTGGCGGCCAGCTCCTCGATTTCCTCTCCGCCACGGCCGAAGATGAAGGGGTCGCCCCCCTTCAGGCGGACGATGGTGCCGTGGCGGGCGGCCAGTTTTACCAGCAGGGCGTTGATTTCCTGTTGGGGCAGGGTATGGTTGCCCGCCTCCTTGCCGGCGTAGATGCGCTCCGCCGTCGGTGAGGCCAGGTCCAGGATGTCCGGACCCACCAGGTGATCGTAGACGATGGCGTCGGCGACGCGGATCAGGCGGGCGGCTTTCAGGGTCAGCAGTTCCGGGTCGCCGGGGCCGGCGCCGACCAGATAGACGGTACTCATGGGCGCGAATGGTGACCGGCCGGGTGCGCCCTCGTCAACCGCGAGTTTGCGCCCGGGTTGACGTCCGTCAAGGAAATCGGGACCCGGGTAGCAGAATCTGCCGGGCAACGCGCGTCAGGGGGCCGTCAGTCTCCGCGCCGGGGAGTTCGAAAGTCTGGAATCCATCAACTGTGGAGAGGGGAAACTGATGAAACGCAAGCAATACATGCAAGTCCTGCGCCTGGCTGCCCTGCCGCTGGCCATGGGAGCCCTGTTCGGCACCGCGTCCGCCCAGGACGCCACGGCCCCGGCCATGACGCCTGACGAGAAGGCGACCGCGAAGAAGATCTACTTCGAGCGTTGCGCCGGCTGCCACGGCGTGCTGCGCAAGGGCGCCACGGGCAAGAACCTGGAACCCCACTGGACCAAGAAACTGCCCGACGGCACCGTTCAGGAAGGCGGCACCCTCAAGCTCGGCGCCAATCGCCTGGAGAAGATCATCGCCTACGGCACCGAAGGCGGCATGGTCAACTTCGACGACATCCTGACGAAGGAAGAGATCGCCCTGATGACCAAGTACATCCAGAACGTGCCGGATGTACCGCCCGAGTACAGCTTCAAGGAGACGATGGACTCCTGGAAGGTGATCGTCCCGGTCGACCAGCGGCCGAAGAAGCAGATGAACAACTTCAACCTGAAGAACATGTTCTCCGTCACCCTGCGTGACACGGGTGAAGTGGCGCTGATCGACGGCGACACCAAGGAAATCCGCTCCATCGTCAAGACCGGTTACGCGGTGCACATCTCGCGCCTGTCCAAGTCCGGCCGCTACGTCTACGTGATTGGCCGCGACGGGCGCCTGTCCCTGATCGACCTGTGGATGGAGAAGCCCGCGGTGGTCGCCGAGCTCAAAGTCGGCTTCGACGCCCGTTCCGTCGATACGTCCAAGTTCAAGGGCTACGACGACAAGTACGCGATCGCCGGTTCCTACTGGCCGCCCCAGTACGTGATCATGGACGGCGACACCCTGAAGCCCCTGAAGGTGGTTTCGACCCGCGGCATGACGGTGGACGGCGAGTACCATCCCGAGCCCCGCGTCGCGTCGATCGTCTCCTCCGAGATCAAGCCCGAGTGGGTGGTCAACATCAAGGAAACCGGCCAGATCCTGCTGGTGGACTACAGCGACATCAAGAACCTGAAGACCACCACCATCGAGTCGGCCAAGTTCCTGCACGACGGTGGCTGGGACGCGACCAAGCGCTACTTCCTCGTGGCCGCCAACGCCTCGCACAAGATCGCAGCGGTCGACACCAAGACCGGCAAGCTCGCCGCGCTGGTCAACACCGCCAAGATTCCGCATCCGGGCCGGGGCGCCAATTTCATCTCCAAGGCCCACGGTCCGGTCTGGGCTACCGGCCACCTCGGCGCCGATGTCATCACGCTGATCGGCACGCCGAACGACAAGTACCCGCAGTACAAGGGCAATCACTGGAAGGTGGTGCAGGAAGTCAAGCACATCGGCGCCGGCAACCTGTTCGTCAAGACCCACCCGAAGTCCAAGCACTTCTGGGCGGACGCGCCCCAGAACCCGGAGCGCGCGGTCGCCGAGTCGGTCGCAGTGTGGGACATCAACGACTTCTCCAAGCCCAAGGCCGTGCTCAACGTGGCCAAGGATTCCGGTCTGCCCGAGACCAAGGCGATCCGCCGCGCGGTGCATCCGGAGTACAGCGCCGACGGCAAGGAAGTCTGGATCTCGTTGTGGGGCGGCAAGACCGACCAGTCGGCGATCGTGGTCTATGACGATGCCACGCTGAAGGTGAAGAAGGTGATCACCGATCCGAAGATGATCACCCCGACCGGCAAGTTCAACGTCTACAACACGCAGCACGACATCTACTAAACTGCGCTTCACCCGGGCAGGGGCCGCCTCGGCGGCCCTTGTCTTTTCTTGAGTCTCGTCAAGGTGCATCGGGGGGACGGAAACTACGATGCCCGCATGACAACGCCCGCCAAGGAGCCTCACATGAAACAGAAGTTGCTCGCCTCTTCCCTCGCCGCCCTGCTGGCCATGGCCGCCGGCGGCGCCATCGCCGCGCCCGACTGGAGCAAGGCCCCCGGCAAGAAGATCGTTGTCTTCTATCCGGGCGTGTCTCCCATCGAATGGATCACCAAGGGCACGGAACACGGTGGTGCCAAGGGCCTCAGGAAGGGCGAGAGCTGTGCCTCCTGCCATGATGAGGAGGCCGCCGACATGGGCAAGAAGATGGTCACTGGCCAGAAGCTCGAGCCGAACGTGATCAAGGGCAAGGCTGCCGCGATCCCCGTCACCGTGCAGGCCGCGAACGACGGCACCAACCTCTACCTGCGCTTCACCTGGAAGCAGCCCGCCGGCGGCGCCGACAAGATGGACAAGGACAACCAGGTCAAGCTGGCGATCATGCTGGACGACAACAAGGTCGAGCGGGCCAACCTGTCCGGCTGCTGGGAGACCTGCCACCAGGACGTCCGCACCATGCCCGAGGGCAACAAGGACAAGACCAAGTACGTGGCCGGCGGTTCCGCCTCCGGCAAGTTCTACGACCTGATGCAGTGGACCAGCAAGGCCAACAAGGGTCGCGACGGCCACGTGGCCGACAAGCGGATCATGGAGGGCGGCAAGGCCCTGGTCGAAGCGAAGGGCGAGAAGAAGGGCGACGAGTGGGTCGTGACCTTCACCCGGAAACTGGCAGGGGGGGGCGATGGCGACATCGCCATGGCCTCCGGCAAGACCTACAACTTCGGCTTCGCGATCCACGACGACCACACCGAGGGACGCTATCACCATGTCTCCCTCGGCTATACCCTGGGCGTCGACGCCAAGGCCGACGTCACGGCGGCCAAGCAGTAAGACCCATGCCCAGCCAAGCGACGCGGTGGGCGCCCCTGGCGCTCGCCGCGTTTCTTCTTTCCGGGCCGCCCAGCGTCCGGGCAGGGGAGGTCGTCGAGATCGGCATCCGCGAGTACCGGTACGATCCGCCGGTACTCAAGGTCCAGGTCGGCACCACGGTGCGCTGGGTGAACAACGAGAAGCGGGTCAGCCATTCGATCCTGTTCCTGGGCAGCGGCGGGTACGAATCCGACCGCATCTTTCCCGGCGAGACCTTCCAGCGCACCTTCGACCGGGCCGGGAAATACCCCTACACCTGCGGGCCGCATCCAGAGATGAAGGGCCACGTCGAGGTCGAATGACGCAGATGCCGCGACCCGGAGGTGCCCGGACCGCCCCGCAGCCCGGCGGCGGGTTGCGGACCCCGGGCGGCAGCCGCGAGGCCCGGTCGGACCGAGGGCAGGCCGTTGACGCATGTCAAGGCGTCGCGGGGCTTGTCAAGGGATGCTTTCACCTATGAAATCAGTGCTTTTCCTGTCATTGGCGCTGGCGGCCGGCGGCGTCCTGGCGAGCGGGGACCGGGAGCGGGAACTGGTGCGCCTGGTGCGCCAGGATTGCGGGTCCTGCCACGGCATGCTGCTCACCGGCGGCCTGGGACAGCCCCTGACCCCCGAGGCCCTTCGCGACAAGCCGGCCGAGAACCTGGTGGCCACCGTCCTGTACGGCCGCCCGGGAACGGCCATGCCGCCGTGGAAGAGCATCCTCACCGAGCGCGACGCCCAATGGATCGTGGAACGCCTGCTGAGCGGTTTCCCCAAGGAGGGCGGCTGATGCGCTGGATTGCCGTGCTGTTCGGAGTGCTGCTGGCCGGATGCTCGGCCCAAGCCCCGCTGGGGCTGCGCGGCACCGGCGACTTGGGGATCGTGATCGAACGGGCCTCCGGTCGCGTGGCCATCGTGGACACCTCGGCCCGGTCGGTCCTGGCGAGGGTCGAAGGCCTGGGCGACCTGTCGCATGCCTCCGCGGTCTTCTCCCGGGATGGCCGCTATGCCTATGTCTTCGGTCGGGACGGCGGCCTTACCAAGGTGGACCTGCTGCTGGCGCGCATCGACCGGCGCGTCATCCAGGCCGGCAACAGCATCGGCGGGGCCATCTCCCAGGACGGCCGGCTCGTGGTCGCCCAGAACTATGAGCCGGGCGGCATCAAGGCTTTCGACGCGGCCACCCTCGAACTGGCGGCCGACGTCCCCGCGGCCTATGGAGACGCTGGCAAACGCTCCAAGGTGGTGGGCCTCGCCGACCTGCCGGGCAACCGTTTCGCCTACGCCCTGTTCGATGCGGGGGAGATCCGGGTAACGGACCTGTCGGACCCGGCCCGTCCGAAGACCGCCACCTACCCGGCCGGCACGCAACCCTACGATGGGCTGGTGACCCCGGACGGCCGCCACTTCCTGGCCGGCCTGTTCGGCGAGGACGGAGTGGCGATGCTCGACACCTGGCAACCGGAACTGGGGGCCCGGAAGATCCTCGCCGACTACGGTCGCGGCCAGGAGAAGCTGCCCGTCTTCAAGATGCCCCACCTGCGCGGCTGGGCCGTCGCCGGACGCAAGGCCTACCTGCCGGCCATCGGCCGTCACGAGGTGCTGGTGGCGGATACCGCCGACTGGCGGCTGACGCGGCGTATCCCGGTAAAGGGCCAGCCGGTCTTCGTGATGGCCCGACCCGACGGCCGCCAGGTGTGGGTGAATTTCGCCTTCCCGGACAACGGCTGGGTCCAGGTGATCGACACGCAGACCGGCGAGGTGGTGCAGACCCTGCAACCCGGCAGGGCGGTGCTGCACATGGAATTCACGCCCCGCGGGGAGGCCGTCTGGATCTCCGCCCGCGACGACAATGCGGTCGTCATCTATGACACCACGAGCTTCGCGCGCGTGGCGACGCTGCCGGCCGACAGCCCGTCGGGAATCTTCTTCACGACCCGGGCCGCCCGGACGGGGTTCTGATGGACGCGCCGTACAGCCCCCTGGAGTTCCGGCTGCTCAACGAGTTCCAGCGGGGCTTCCCGCTGGTCGAGCGCCCCTTCGCCGGGATCGCCGATGCGGTCGGCGCCGGCGAGGCCGAGGTTCTGGCGGCATTGCGGCGGCTCCTGGCGCGCGGGGCGGCGAGCCGCATCGGCGCCGTCCTGGCGCCGCGCCGGGTGGGAGCCAGCACGCTGGCCGCCCTGGCGGTGCCGGCCGGTCGCCTGGAGGCGGTCGCGCAGATGGTCAGCGGCCGCCCGGAGGTCAACCACAACTACGAGCGGGAGCACCGGTACAACCTCTGGTTCGTGGCCACGGCGGCCGACCAGGAGGCACTGGAGGCAACGCTGGCGGATATCCGCCGCCAGGCGGATGCGCCGCTGATCAGCCTGCCCCTGGCCGAGGAATACCACATCGACCTGGGGTTCGATCTTTGCGGCGGCGGAAAGGGTGCAGTGAGGGGCGGGGACGATGCAGCCCGGGCCGACCTCTCGGCCGCCGACCGTTGCCTGCTGGCCGCGCTGGAACCCGGGCTCGAACCGGTGGCGCGTCCCTTCGATCGCCTCGGCGAGCGCTGCGGCATCTCCGGCGCGCAGGTGCGCGCGCGCCTCGCCGCCTGGCTGGAGGAGGGCCTCATCAAGCGCTTCGGCGTCGTCGTGCGCCACCACGAGCTCGGCTACCGCGCCAACGCCATGGTCGTTTTCGACGTGCCGGACGACCAAGTGTCGGAGATCGGCCGCACCCTCGCCCGGGAAGCGGGAGTCACCCTGTGCTACCGCCGCAGGCGCGCGCCGCCCGAATGGACCGGCAATCTTTTCTGCATGGTGCATGGCCGTTCCCGGGAGGCCGTGCTGCCGGTGGTCGAGCGCCTCTCGCGCCTGGCGGGACGGTCTTGCGAGGTGCTGTTCAGCGTCCGCCGCTTCAAGCAGCGGGGTGCCCGCTATTTCGAGGGGGCCCATGGGTCGGCGGCCGGTTGAACCGGTCGATCTCGACGAGGCGGACCGGCGCATCATCAACGGCCTCCAGGGCGGCTTCCCCCTGTCCGAGCGGCCGTACGCGGAGGCCGCCGGTGCGCTGGGGCTGGAGGAATCCGAACTCATCGACCGGCTGCAGGCGTTGCTCGACCGGGGCGTCCTGACCCGGTTCGGTCCCATGTACCAGATCGAACGCATGGGCGGGGCCTTCGTCCTGGCGGCCCTGTCGGTTCCCGAGGCGGACTACGAGCGGGTCGCCGGCCAGGTCAACGCGTTGCCGGAAGTGGCCCACAACTACCGACGGGAGCATGCCCTCAACATGTGGTTCGTCCTCGCTGCCGAAACGCCCGCGGGGATAGGCCGGGCCGTGGCAGCCATCGAGGCCGCGACGGGCCTGTCCGTCTTCGCATTCCCCAAGGAACGCGAGTATTTCGTGGAGATGAAACTGCGTGCCTGAGACGCACTCCCGCGACACCCTTGCCGTCCTGGACGAGGTGGATCGCCGGCTGGTGAGGGCCACGCAGGGCGGCCTGCCCCTGGTGCCTCGCCCCTGGGACCTCATCGGCGAGGAACTCGGGATGACCGGGGAGGAGGTGCGCGGCCGCCTCCGGGGAATGCTCGAGCGTGGCGTCATCCGGCGGATCGGGGCGGTCCCCAATCATTACGCACTGGGTTACCGGTTCAACGGCATGACGGTCTGGGACGTGGATGATCGTCACGTGGACGCCCTCGGGGCGGCCGTCGGTGCGCTTCCCTTCGTCACCCACTGTTACCGGCGGCCGCGGCGGCTGCCGGATTGGCCCTATAATCTGTTCGCGATGGTGCACTGCAAAACCCGGGCCGAGGTAGATACCCTGGTCGGGGCCATCGCCGGTGTCCTGGGCGACGCCTGCCGCGGGCGCGAGGTCTTGTTCAGCACCCGCATCCTCAAGAAGACAGGCCTGCGCCTGAACGATTGAGCGCCGCCCGCGGGCCGCCGGGAGGCATGTGAAGGGGAACGGATGTCCGCAGACAGCAGGAGCGGCCTCGCCGCCATGTCCGTCGCCGCCATGGGCGTCGTCTACGGGGATATCGGCACCAGCCCCCTCTACACCCTGAAGGAAGTGTTCAACGGTCACCACCCGGTGCCGGTGACGCCGGACAACGTGCTGGGCATCCTGTCCCTGGTCTTCTGGGCGATGACCATCACTGTGTCCTTGAAGTACGTGGTCTTCATCACCCGGGCCGACAATCGCGGGGAGGGCGGCATCATGGCCCTGACCTCCCTGGCGCTGCGCACGCCGAACCTGGAACCCCGCCTGGTCTGGCTGATCTCCGCCCTGGGCATCTTCGGCGCGGCCCTGTTTTACGGGGACGCCGTGATCACGCCGGCCCTGTCGGTGCTCTCCGCCGTCGAGGGGTTGGAGGTGGCGACGCCGGCTTTTCGGCCCTATGTGGTTCCCATCTCCCTGGGCATCCTCGCGGGCCTGTTCCTGTTCCAGCGCCAGGGGACCGCCAGCGTCGCCATGCTGTTCGGCCCGGTGATGATGTTCTGGTTCGCCACCCTCGGCGCCCTGGGCGTGTGGAACGTGCTGAAGCACCCGTCCGTTCTGGTGGCGATCAATCCCTGGTACGCGTGGCATTTCATGGCCGAGAACCGGATCCTCGGCTTCCTCGCCCTGGGCGCGGTGGTCCTCGCCATCACCGGCGGGGAGGCGCTTTACGCGGACATGGGCCATTTCGGCCGCCGGCCGATCAAGTACGCCTGGCTCGGATTCGTCTTTCCCACCCTCTACCTGAACTACCTGGGGCAGGGGGCCCTGGTGCTGGACGAACCGGGCGCGATCCAGAGTCCTTTCTTCCACATGGTGCCCGAGTTCCTCCTCTACCCGATGGTGGGCCTGGCGACGGCGGCCACCGTCATCGCCTCCCAGGCGGTGATTTCCGGCGCCTTCTCCCTGACCAGCCAGGCGATGCAACTCGGCTACTGCCCGCGCATCCAGATTCGCTTCACGTCGGAGCGCGAGCGCGGCCAGATCTACGTGCCCAACATCAACTGGCTGCTGCTGCTGGCCGTGGTCATACTCGTCCTGGGCTTCAGGACGTCGTCGAACCTGGCCTCCGCCTACGGCATCGCGGTCACCTTGACCATGATGATCGACACCATCCTGGCCTTCGTCGTGGTGCGCGCCCTGTGGCAGTGGTCGTGGGCCCAGGCCGGCCTCTTCCTGGTGCTTTTCGTGGCAGTGGATTTCGCGTTCTTCTCCGCGAACGCCGTGAAGATCCTGGATGGCGGCTGGTTTCCCCTGGTTCTCGGCCTCGGCGTCTACATCCTGCTCTCCACCTGGCGGCGGGGCCGCATCGTCCTTTATCGCAAGCTGCGGGAGGATTCGATGCCGCTGGACGCCTTCCTGGCGAGCCTCGGTACCGGCGGGCCCCATCGCGTGGAGGGCACGGGAATCTTCATGACGCCGAATCCCGACGGCGTGCCGCGGGCCCTGCTGCACAACCTGTACCACAACAAGGTCCTGCACGAGCGCGTCGTGCTGCTGAACGTCATCAACGAGGACGTACCCCACGTTCCGGATATCGACCGGGTGGAGGTGCATCGGATGGACCGGGGTTTCTACCTGCTCCAGGTGCGTTACGGCTTCAAGGACGACCCGGACATCCCGAAGGCGATGGAGCAGTGCGCCGCGCACGGCCTGGAATTCGACATGATGGAAACTTCCTTCTTCCTGGGGCGGGAAACCATCATCCCGAGCCGGAAGCTCCCGGGGATGGCCCTGTGGCGCGAGGTGCTGTTCATGTGGATGTTCCGCAACGCCGACACGGCGACGGCCTTCTTCAAGATTCCGGCGAACCGGGTCGTCGAACTCGGTACCCAGGTGGAGATGTGATGTCGCGGCGGCTCCCTTCGGCGACTCCGGCCGACATCCGGAATCGGTTCGCGAGCCTCCGGTGAGCGAGTTCGTCTCCCAATCGACCCGCGAGAACTGGGACAGGCTCGCCGAGCACGACGCCATGTGGGCGATCCTGACCGATCCGGCGCGGCGCGGCGGCGGTTGGACCGCCGAGGCGTTCTTCGCCACCGGCGTCGCAGAGGCGGACCGCGTGATGGCGGCGGTGCGGTCCGCGGTGCCGAATTTTTCCCCGGCCGGGGGGGTTGCACTCGATTTCGGCTGTGGCATCGGACGCCTTTCCCGGGCCTTCGGCGCGCGCTTCGCCCACGTGGTTGGGGTGGACATCTCCGCCGCGATGCTGGCCCGGGCCGAGGCCTGCAACCCGGAAAAGGGCCGGGTCACCTACGTCCTGGGCAATCCGTCGGGAATTCCGCTGGCCGACGCCTCGGTGGATTTCGCCTACAGCGGCATCGTCCTGCAGCATGTCCCGCGATCCATGCAGGAAGGATACGTTCGGGAGTTCTTTCGGGTCCTGCGACCCGGTGGCCTTGCCTGGTTCCAGACACCGGGACGGCACCTGCGGGACCTGGGACGCATCTTCTTCGGGCAGGTGGAGACCGCGACCGGTCCGGCCCGCATCGAGCTCCACATGTTTCCGCGCGCCGACGTGGAGGCGATGGTGGCGGCGGCCGGCGGGGAACTGGTGAACGTGTCCGCGGATGCCAGTTGCGGCGCTGATTTCGAGAGCTGGGCCTACCTGGCCTGCCGGCGCCGGCCCTGACCGGCGGTTCCGCGGCACGGCGGGCGTGGGTGGTGTTCGCGGCTCATTCCGGGAAGCCCAGCCGGACCATCAAGGCATCGCGCACACCAAGGGACACCCGGGACGACGACCCTTGCCATTCACCCGGCGGGTGAATCCGGAGTGGCCGACAAGGGGCTGCTGACCGTTCGATCTGGTGCCCGTCGTGTCTTGGTCGCGACGAACCTGGGCTCAATGCCGCGCGTAGCGGCTGGTGCTGCCGTTGGGCGCGACGAGCAGCGTGTCGAACAGTTCCCGGCGCACCGGCCCCGCACCGCTCTGGGTATCCAGCATGGTGCAGCCGCGTTCGCAACTGGGACTCGAGGTTTCTCGGCCGGGCGCTCCGAAAGGCAGGCCGGGAACGGCAATGCCGCGGGCCTTCGGCTTCTCCCTCAGCAGCAACTTCACGTCCTCCGCCGGGACGTGGCCCTCCACGAAGTAGCCGGCCACCACCGCGGTATGGACGGACTCGACTTCGGCGGGGACCTTCAGCCGGCGCTTGACGGCCGCCATGTCGTCGGACTGGGTAACCCGCACCACGAATCCGTTTTCGCGGAGGTGCTCCGCCCAATCGATGCAGGAGATGCAGGTTCGCGGAACGAAGACCTCCACGGGCGGCAGGTTTTCCGCGCAGGCGACATCTGCGAAGACCGCCAGAAGCGCGGCCGCGCGGACCGCCATGGATCTGATCTGCATCGTTGTCAGCAGGGCTTGCCCGGCTTGCAGCCCTTGAGCAGCCAGATCGAGATCACGCCGGCCACCTCGTCGGCGCGCACCTTGCGTGCCATGCTGGTGGGATCGCGTCCGGCGTTGGTCTTCGCCATCGGGTCGGCGCCGGCCTCCAGCAACAGGCGCGCCTGCCGGGCGCGGGTGCCGTAGGCGGCCATGTGCAGCGGGGTCGCCCCCTCCGAGTCCCGGGCGTTGACGTCGGCGCCGGCCGCGATCAGCGCCTGCAGGGGCCCCGGGTCCGCGTTGGTGGCGGCCAGATGCATCGGGGTGGAGCCGAGGGGGCTGCGAGCGTCGCGCAATGCCGGGTTGGCCTTGAGCAGGGCATCGACCTCGGCGCGGGTGCCCGATCGGGCCGCCTCGTGGATTGCCTGGAAGCTGCTTTCGGAGACCATTTCGGCGGCGTCGCAGGGGAAGGTCCCGGCCAGGACCAGGGCGGCAATGAGTGTCGACGGAAGGCGCATGGGGAGGCGGCTGGGAAGTGGCGGCGAAGGTGGGGACGCGAACGAGAATAGTTTAACCTTGAAGCGGGATCATTGACGGCGGTCAGGCCAGGGCGGATATTGGTACGTCTGCGACAGGGGAGGGGGGCCATGAGCCGAAACGACACCGTCGGAACTCGGGAAGACGCAGGTGCGACATGGCGGACTGGCGGGTGTCGCCACTTTCCCCTGCCGGGCGATCCGTCCCCGCCGCCGGGATCCGTTTGCCCCATTGGCGCGGGAATCCGGACCCGGGTGGCCCGCCTGATCGGCACCATCGCCGTGGCCGCACCGGGACTGCTCGCGTCGGCCGGCATACGGGCCGCGGACTTGCCGCCCGGCGACTGCGGGCGGCCGGCGGCCGGCGTCGATCTCTCGGCGTGCGACTTCACGCGAGCCAGGTTGTCCGGTGCGGACCTGCGGCGGTCCCGCTTCGTCGGGGCGAAGCTGGAGAACGCCGACCTGCGCCGGGCCCGCCTGGAGGGTGCCGATTTCCGGGGCAGCAACGCCAAGTGGGCGAACTTCACCGGCGCCCGCCTGGCGGGGGCCGATTTCCGCGAGGCCGACCTGTTCCACGCCACCTTCGACGGGGCGGACCTGTCCGATGCCCGGCTCGGGGGTGCCTACCTGTTCGGCGCCAACCTCATCGGCACCCGGGCGCCGCGGGCCGATTTCGCCGGCGCCCACCTGAAGGACATCCTGATGGAAGGCATCGACCTCTCCGGGGGTTCCCTGAAGGGGTGCTACGCCTTCCGCGGCGTGTTTTCGGGTGCGCGACTGGTCGGTACGGACCTTTCGGGGGCCGACCTGACCGGAGCCGCCGCCGAGGACGCGGATTTCAGCGCCGCCCGGCTCGTCGGCACCTCGCTGAAGGGTGCCACGCTGCGCCGGGCCGTGTTCTCCGGCGCCGACATGGCCGGCACCGACCTGGCCAACGCCGATGTATGGAACGCCAACTTCGATCAGGCCCGGAACCGGCCCGCCTCGGTCCAGGAAGCCCTGATCGAACCCTTCGTGGTGCGCGAGCGGCGCTGAGCCGACGCCACGCCCCCGGGACCCCGGTCGCCATGGGTCCATGATGATTCCTTTGCATTCTGATTGAGAATCAAATCGGCATAGCCTCGGCCAATCCTTTGCGCAGGCAATCGAATGGGCGGCGGGGTTAGTCCGTTGATCTATATGCAGGCCACGGCACCGTTCGCCGAGATCTGCAATCCTCTCGCCGGGTGCGACGTGGTGCGGTTTGGAACCGCCACCACCAAGAGCCTGATCGACGCGAACATTGCCTTGGTCGTCACGCCGCCGGTCCCCGAGCCGGAAACCTACGCGATGATGCTCGCGGGCCTGGGGTTGCTGGGTGCGGTGGCGCGCCGCCGTGGCGCAGTGGCCAGGACACACGCCTGACGAAGGGTCCAGCGGCCGGTGCGACGCCGGCCGCTGGCAACAAAAAGCCCGCCGCTAGGGCGGGCTTCGAAACTGCGGTTCGGAGGCCTATTACGCCGCTGCCTGGGCCGGGATCTTCCGGGAATGGTGGGTGATGCGGTTCTTCGCGTCGACGTAGACCAGGTCCGGCTCGAACTTGGCCAGTTCGATCTCGTTGAACATGGCGTAGGTGGCGATGATCAGCAGGTCGCCGGGGGCCGCCTTGCGGGCCGCCGCGCCATTCACGGAGATGGTGCCGGTGCCGCGCTCGGCCTTGATGGCGTACGTGGTGAAGCGCTCGCCGTTGTTCACGTTGTAGATGTCGATCTGCTGGTATTCGCAGATGTCGGCGGCCTCCAGCAGGTCCTCGTCGATGGCGCAGGAGCCCTCGTAGTGGAGTTCGGACTGCGTCACGGTCACACGGTGCAGCTTGGACTTCAGCATCATGCGTTGCATTTGGTTGGCGTCCTTTCTCATGCAAAGGATAGGAACCCGGACCTTCCGGCCGGCGTACGGTTCCACGCTGCAATGGAGCCCGGGCGAGGGGCTCCGCCTTTTCCGCTGCTGGCACACCACCGGCATGAGCGCATCGCGGTGACCTACACTTCCAGGTTGTCAATCAAGCGCGTGCTTTCCAAACGCGCCGCGCCTAAGACCACCAACCCGGATTCGTGAGCGGCCGGCAATTGTAGATCAAGAGAATTACGCACTGCAATATAGTCCGGAGACCAATCGTGGGCGCGCAGGTCCGCCAGGGCTTCCGCCTCGAGGGCCGCGAAATCGCGGTTTCCGGCCCGGATTCCCGACACGATCCGGGAGATCGCCCGGTACAGGCGGGGCGCCTCGGCCCGCTGGGCCGCAGTCAGGTAGCCGTTGCGGGAGGACAGGGCCAACCCGTCCGGGGCCCGCACGGTCTCCCCGGGAACGATCTCGATGGGCAGGGCGAACTGGCGGACCATGTTGCGGATGATCATCAGTTGCTGGAAGTCCTTCTTGCCGAACAGGGCGGCCTGGGGCTGCACGACGGCGAAAAGCTTCATCACCACGGTTGCCACACCCCGGAAATGGCCCGGCCGGAACTCCCCGTCGAGGACTCCGGCCTGGTCGGGAGGGGGTTCCACGGCGTAGGTCTGGACCTCCGGATACATCTCGCCCTCGTCCGGGGCGAAAAGGTGGTCCACGCCGGCCTCCGAGAGCTTGGCGCAGTCGGCTTCGAAGGTGCGCGGGTATTTCTCGAAGTCCTCGCCCGGCCTGAACTGCAGCCGGTTCACGAAGATGCTGGCGGCCACCACGTTCCCGTGGCCCCTGGCCTGGCGCATCAGCGCGACATGGCCCTCGTGCAGGTTGCCCATGGTGGGCACGAAGGCGACGCGGCCGGCGCCGCGCAATGCGGCCCGCAGGCCGGATATCGTGTGGTGGATCTGCATCGGGTGTTCGCCGGCGGGAGGAATCAGTAACAGTGCTCGGGGCCGGGGAAACTGCCGTCCTTGACGGCGGCCACGTAGGCCCTGACGGCGCCCTCGATGCTCTGGGCCTCGGCCATGAAGTCCTTCACGAAACGGCCCTTCCGGCCGGGGTAGATGCCCAGCATGTCGTGCAGGACCAGCACCTGGCCGTCGCAGTCGGGCCCGGCGCCGATGCCGATGGTCGCGCAGGCCTTCAGGGACCGCGTGATCTCGCCGGCCAGGCCCGAGGGCACCATCTCCAGGACCATGAGGGCGGCGCCGGCATCCTCGAGGGCCCGGGCATCGGCCTTCATGCGGGCCGCGCCGGCCTCGTCCCGGCCCTGGACCCGATAACCGCCCAGCGCATGGACGGACTGCGGCGTTAGGCCGATGTGGGCGCAGACGGGGACGCCACGCTCCACCATGAAGCGCACGGTGTCGGCCATCACCGCGCCGCCTTCCAGCTTCACCATCTCGGCTCCGGCCGCCAGCAGCTGTCCGGCGTTGCGGATGGCCTGTTCCCGGGACTCGTGGTAGGCGCCGAAGGGCAGGTCGGCCACCAGCATCGGCCGCGAAGGCAGGCTCGCCACGCAGGCCGTGTGGTAAGCCATGTGCTCCATCGTCACGGGGAGCGTCGATGTCCTGCCCTGGATCACATTGCCCAGGGAATCGCCGACGAGCATCACGTCCACGCCGCAGCGGTCCTCGAGGGCCGCGAAGCTCGCGTCGTAGCACGTCAGCATGGCGATCCTCTCGCCCGCCTGCTTCATGCGGGCGAGTTCGGGCAGGGTGATGGGCTTGTTGCTGGCGAGGTAGGTCATGGAGCCTCCGGGGAGTCGTCGGGAAGCGCCGGCACGGGGACGGGCCGGCAGCCGGGGGAGGTCAGGGGGAGCGGAAGATGAAATAGACGGCGCCAAGCATACACAAGGCGGCCCACAGGTAGTCCAGTTTCACCGGCTCGCGCATGTAGAAGGCGGCGAAGGGCACGAAGACCGAAAGCGCGATCACCTCCTGCAGAATCTTCAACTGCCCCAGGTCCAGTTCCCGGTGGCCGATGCGGTTCGCCGGCACCTGGACCAGGTACTCGAACAGGGCGATGCCCCAGGACGCGAGGGCCGCCACCCACCAGGGGCGGTCGTTCAGGTTGCGCAGGTGGGCGTACCATGCGAACGTCATGAAGACGTTGGAGACGGCGAGCAGGAGCGCCGTCTGCACGACCACCGGCAGCCCGCCGATCACGGCGGGGGTCACGCGTACTCCAGGCGCGCGATGCGCTGGCCGGCACAGGCGGCGAGCAGGGCGGCGGCGCTGCCCCGGCCCGGGATCGCGATCTCCGGCGCGATCTCGAGGAGCGGGGCCAGCACGAATGCCCGCTCGTGGAGCCGCGGATGGGGCAGGGTCAGGCGCGGCGACTGCACCATGCAGTCACCGTGCAGCAGCAGATCCAGGTCCAGGGTCCGCGGCGCATTGGGGACGCTGCGCCGGCGGCCGAAACGCGCCTCGATGGCGAACAGGACGTCGAGCAGGTCCTCGGCGCCCAGGACCGTATCGAGGCGGGCCGCCGCGTTGATGAAGTCCGGCTGGTTGCGCAGCCCCACGGGGGCCGTCCGGTAGAGGGACGAGGTGGCCCCGACGCGGGACTGGGGGATCTCCGCCAGCGCCGCGAAGGCTTCCGTGACGGTGGCCGCGGGGTCGCCCAGGTTGGCGCCGAGCGCGATATAGGCGGTGCGGGTGCTCACGGGACTGCCCAAGGTCGTGCGAATGCCTGCGCGGAACCGTCAGTCCCCGCCCCCGGAGGGAGCCTCGCCCGCCGGCCCTGGCATGGCCCCGCCTGCCGCCTCGTCCCGTCCGCCCCGTCCCCGGGAGCGGCGGCGGCGCTTCTTCGGACCCGTGTCGGGGCGCAGCAGGGCCTCGCGGCCCCCGTGGTCGGCTTCCTGGAATTCGGTCCACCAGTCGGCCAGTTCCCGCGGTGCTTCGCCACTGTCGGCGCGCAGCAGCAGGAAGTCGTAGGCGGCGCGGAAGCGCGGCTGCTCCAGCAGCCGGAAGGGTGAGCCGCCCGAGCGCTTCTCGAAGCGCGGCTGCAGCAGCCAGATCTCCTTCACGTCGCCCAGGATGCGCTTCGGGATGGCCAGCTTTCCGGCCTGCATCTCGAGAACCTCGTCCATGGCGGCGAACATGGCTGGCACCGCGTATTCGCCGGATGCCTTGCGCTTCTCCCAGGCCGCCAGCACCTCGTGCCAGAGCAGGGTTGCGAACAGGAAGCCCGGCGACGTGGAGCGGCCGGCGCGTACCCGGTCATCGGTGCTGGCCAACGATGCCATGACGAAACGCTCGCCGAGCGGCTGTTCGAGGATCACGTCGAGGAGGGGGAGCAGGCCGTGGTGCAGGCCCTCGTCCCGCAGCCGCTTGAGGCACTCCACCGCATGGCCCGAGAAGAGCAGCTTCTGCATCTCGTCGAACAGGCGGGCGGCGGGGACGTTCTCCATCAGGTCCGCCATCGCTCGGATCGGCGCGCTCACGGCCGGGTCCAGCGCGAGCCCCAGCTTCGCCGACAGTCGCACGGCGCGCAGCATGCGGACCGGATCCTCCCGGTAGCGGGAGCGGGGCTCGCCGATCATGCGCAGGGTCTTCTGCTTCAGGTCGGCGACGCCGTGGTGATAGTCGATGACCGTCTCGGTGCCCGGGTCGTAATAGAGCGCGTTCACCGTGAAGTCGCGGCGCGCGGCATCCTCCTCCATGCTTCCCCAGACATTGTCGCGCAGCACGCGGCCGTGCTCGTCCTTCACGGTGTTCTCGTCGTGGGCGGCGCGGAAGGTGGATACCTCGATGGTCTCCGGCCCGAACATGACATGCACGATCTGGAAGCGGCGGCCGATGATGCGCGAACGGCGGAACAGGTGGCGCACCTGCTCCGGCGTGGCGTCGGTGGCCACGTCAAAATCCTTGGGATCGATGCCGGCGATCAGGTCGCGCACGGCGCCGCCGACCACGTAGGCCTTGTGGCCCGCCTGCTGGAGCGTCTCGCAGGTGCGCCGCGCAGCCTGGGAGACGTGGCTGCGGTCGATGCCGTGGCGGGCCTGGGAAATCACCGCCGGTTCATGGCGGCTGGGCTCGTCGCGGCGCCGGAAGACGCGGCGGAGCAGCTTGCGGATCATGCGGAAAGGGGCCGGACGGGGCTGGGGAGCGGTCTCAAGGGGCCGCCATCATAGCGGAAAACGCCCGAATGTTGCGCTGCGTCAGGGGCTTGGGCGCGCTCCTGAAGGCTGCGGGGCGAAGGCTGCGGATCGGCCCTCAACGCAGGCTGATCACCGGCCAGCCGCGGGAGGCCGCATGGGCGCGCAGCGTTTCGTCGGGATTCACGGCCACCGGGTCGGTGACGATGGACAGCAGCGGCAGGTCGTTGTGGGAGTCGCTGTAGAACCAGGACCGCCCGAAGGCGCCCCACCAGAGGCCGAGGGACTCCAGCCAGGCCTCGACACGCTCGATCTTGCCCGACTGGAAGGCTGGGGTGCCGCGGGCCTTGCCCGTGAAGGCCTGACCGTTCCAAGCGGGCACCGTGGCCACCAGGTGGGGAATCCGGAAGGCCCGCGCGATGGGGCCGGTGACGAAGGAGTTGGTGGCCGTGACGATGGCGCAGAGGTCGCCGGCGGCCAGGTGCCGGTCTACCAGTTGGCGCGATTTCGGCTCCAGGATCGGCAGGATGCTGCCGGCCATGAACTCGCCATGCCAGGCGTCCAGGGTCGCGCGGTCGTGGCGGGCCAGCGGCGCCAGCTGGAAATCCAGGAACTCGTGGATGTCCAGGGTGCCGGCCTTGTACTGGTCGTAAAACGCCTCGTTGCGGGCCGCGTGGACCTCCGGGTCCACGACCCCCTTGCCGATGAGGAACTGGGCCCACTCGAAGTCCGAGTCTCCGGCTAGCAGGGTGTTGTCAAGATCGAAAAGGGCAAGGTCCATGCTCATTCCAGCGGCAATTGCAGCAGCTCCTTGAGGAGGGGCAGGGTGGCGGGGCGCTTCTGGCGCAGGGTCGCCTCGTCGAGGGCGTCGAGCACGCCCATCAGGGAAGGCAGGTCGCGGCGGCCGTGGCGCAGCAGGTAGGCCACCAGGCCTTCGTCCACCTGCATGCCGCGCAGCAGGGCGTGTCGGCGCAGCGCCGCCGCCTTCTGGTCGTCGTTCAGCGGCTTCACCTCGTAGATGAGGCATTGGCCGATGCGGGTGCGCAGGTCCTCCCGGAGACCCAGCCGCAGCACCGGGGCCGGACCGGCGATCAGGAAGGCGAGGCCGGCGATGCGGGCGGCGTTGAAGGTGCGGAAGAGCGCCACCTGGGCCTCGGGGCCGAGCCCGTCCACGTCGTCGATGACCAGCAGGCTGCCCGGCGCGACGGCCAGTTCGGCGCCGATTGCCGCCGCGGGCAGGTGGGAAACCGGACGACGCGAGGCTGCCAGCAGGGCGGTGGCCTCCAGCAGGTGGCTGCGGCCGCTGCCGGCCGGACCCCAGAGATAGATGGCGTCGAAGCAGCCCGGGTGGGCCAGCAGGCGCAGGCGCGTCACCATTTCCTCGTTGGCGCCGGCGACGAAGTTGTCCAGGCTCGGGGCCTGCTCCGGCTTCAGGTCCAGCAGCATCTGCCCGTGGCTCACGGCTGGCCCCGGTAGAAACGGCTGGCCAGGTAGGCGCGGCGGACTTCGCGCAGGCCCACCAGCAGGGCGGCGGAAGCCGGCAGGGCCAGCAGGACGCCGAAGAACCCGAAAAGCTGGCCGAAGGCCATCAGGGCGAAGATGACGGCCAGGGGATGCAGGCCGATGCGCTCGCCGACCAGGCGCGGGGTCAGGAAGAAGCTCTCCAGCGCCTGGCCGAAGCCGAACACCGCCAGCGTGCCGAGGATGGGCGGCCAGCCCTCGAATTGCAGGATGGCCGTTGCCAGGGCCAGGACGAAGCCGGTCGCATAACCCAGGTAGGGCACGAAGACCAACAGCCCGGTCAGCACGCCGACCGGCACTGCATACTCGAGGCCCGCGAGCCACAGGCCGAGGACGTAATAGGCGGCGAGCGCCATCATGACCAGGACCTGGCCGCGCAGGAATTCCGAGAGGACCGCATCCACGTCCGCCGCCATGGCGCGGGTCCTCGGATACCACGGACGGGGAACCACGCCGGCGAGCCGCTGCAGCAACGGATGCCAGTCGATGAGCAGGTAGAACATGACCACCGGCGCCAGGAACAGGTTGGCGATCAGCCCCACGAGGGCGATGCCGCCGATCCTCAGGGACCCGTAAAGCTGCTGCGCGATGGCCTGGATGCTGTCCCAGTTGTCGGTGGCGAGCTTGCGCAGCGAGGCCGGATCAAGGCGCAGCTTCAGGTTGAGGCCGAAGCGCTCGCGGATCCAGGGCACGATCTTTTCGTTGTACAGGGCGACGGCATCGGGGATCCGGTTCGCCAGTTGCACCGCCTCGTCGCGCAGCAGGGGCACCAGCATCAGGATGAGCAGGATGGTGGCGGCGAAGAAGCCGAGGATGACGAGGAGGGCCCCCAACGCCCTGGGCACGCCCAGGGCCTGGAGCCTGTCCACGAGCGGATTGCCGATGTAGGCGAGGATGCCCGCGAGCAGGAAGGGGGAGAGGATGGGCGCCAGCTTCGCCAGGAGCCACACGACGACGACGCCGAGGCCGAGCCACAGGGCGGCTTGCAGGCGGTCGGGGTTCGAGAGGGGCATTTCCGGTAAACTCGCGCGTTTCCGGCGACGGCCGGCGGACGGATGACGCCCATGCCGCAACCGAGTCGGAAGCCCGCTACTTTAGCCGCCCTCCCCCCGGAACTCAAATGACCACCGCCATGACTTACCGGGACGCCGGCGTCGACATCGACGCCGGAGACGCCCTGGTCGACCGCATCAAGCCCTACGCCAAGCGCACCATGCGCCCCGAGGTCCTCGCCGGCATCGGCGGATTCGGCGCCCTGTTCGAGATCGCCCGCAAGTACCGGGAGCCGGTCCTGGTTTCGGGCACCGACGGGGTCGGCACCAAGCTCAAGTTGGCCTTCGAGCAGGACGGCCACGACACGGTCGGCCAGGACCTGGTGGCCATGAGCGTGAACGACATCCTGGTCCAGGGCGCCGAGCCCCTGTTCTTCCTGGATTACTTCGCCTGCGGCAAGCTGGACGTGGATACGGCGGCGCGGGTCATCAACGGCATCGCCCGGGGCTGCGAACTGGCGGGCTGCGCGCTGATCGGCGGCGAGACGGCGGAAATGCCCGACATGTATCCGGCGGGCGAGTACGACCTGGCGGGTTTCGCCGTCGGCGCCGTCGAGAAGGAGCGCATCATCGACGGCCGGCGCATCGCCCCCGGGGACGTGGTGCTCGGCCTGGCGTCCTCGGGCGCCCATTCCAACGGCTATTCCCTGATCCGCCGCATCCTGGCGAAGGCGGACGCGGCAATGACCTCCGAGTTCCACGGGCGGACCCTGCGCGAGGCGGTCCTCGCGCCGACGAGGATCTACGTGAAGCCGGTGCTGGCGCTGATGGATGCCCTGCCCGTCAAGGGCCTGGCCCACATCACGGGCGGTGGACTGACGGGCAACGTGCCACGGGTCCTGCCGGCCGGGACGACGGCGGTCATCGACCGCCAGCACTGGCCCCTGCCGCCGCTTTTCCAGTGGCTGCAGCGCGAGGGCAACGTGGCGGACGCGGAGATGCACAGGGTCTTCAACTGTGGCATCGGCATGGTCGTGATCGTCGCCCCGGAACACGAGAAGCTTGCGGTCGAGCTGCTCGGCGCGGCCGGCGAGACGGTTTTCGAACTGGGCCGCATCGAGGCCTGCGGCGCCGGCGATCCGCAGACGGTCATCCTCTGATCGGGGCGGCCTTCGAGCCGTCCCGCAGGGGGCGTGCAATGGCGGACCGCCCCTCCGGGCCCTCACCGTGGAATCCTCCACCGCCTTTAGTCCGATCGGACTATTGCGGTTGCGCACGATCCCGGTAACTTGTCTCGGTCATCCATCCGCGGGAAACACGTCCATGAAGACACTCCTTGCCGCCGCCATCTCGGCCAGCTTCGCCGCTTCTGCCGTGGCCGCCGACGTCACCGTTTACGCCCAGGCCAACAGCACCAGCGGGGGTTCCGGCGCGCTGGCGCTCCACCTGGCGTCGGGCCAGGCCTTCACGGTCACCGTGGATCCCGCCGATTTCTGGAATGCGGGGGATCTGCCGCGCTGGTCCAATGCCGATGGTCTCGCCGCCAACGTCCATTTTCACGCCGGCATGGACGCGGAGATTCCGGTCCTGCCGGACGGCACCCAGATCGGCGCGGTGTTCAGCGATTGGATCCAGGGCGGTCTCACCGCGCCCTACGGATCCCTGGTCGGCAGCTTCGACGGCGGCGCGCACTTCTTCCTGATCGGCACCTCCCATTCGGGATTCGCGCCCCTGGGCGGCGGTGATCTGCGGCTGTACTACTTCGACTCCAACAGCGGAGACAATACGGGCTCGATCTCGGCGCACGTCGCCGCGGTCCCCGAGCCGGAGGCCTACGCGATGCTCCTGGCAGGCCTCGGCGTCCTGGGGTCCGTGGCGCGCCGCCGCCGCTCGGCCTGATACCGTTTTCCGCGGCGGGCGAAAGGGGCGGCGGCAGCCGCCCTTTTTCGCTTCCGGGAGTGGCCGGCGGTCACCCGCAGTGGGCGCGGCAGAGTGCCGCCAGTTCCCCGGCCGTCGAGCGGTCCAGCGGATCCATGATGCGTACCCGATCCATGGTCCGCAACCAAGTGAGTTGCCGCTTCGCGAACTGGCGGGTGGCGAAGATGCCCCGGTCGCGGAGTGCGCCGGCCGGCAGCGATCCCTCCAGCATGTCCCACACCTGCCGGTAGCCGACGCAGCGCATCGAGGGCAGGGTTCCGTCCAGCCGATAGCGGCGACGCAGGCCCTCCACCTCCTCGACCAGTCCCCCGGCCAGCATGGCCTCGAAGCGCGCAGCGATCCGCGCGTGCAGCACGGCCCGGTCCCCGGGGACCAGCGCCACGGCCAGCGCGTCGTAAGGCAGCGCGCCGCCCCGGTCATGTCCGGCGAAGAACTCGCCCATGGTTCGCCCCGTCAGGCGCACCACTTCCAGCGCCCGCTGGATGCGCTGGGCGTCCGCGGGGTCCAGGCGCGCCGCCGTCGCCGGATCGACGCGGGCCAGTTCGGCGTGCAGGGCCGGCCAGCCCCGTCCGACTGCCTCGGCATCGATCGCGGCCCGCAGGGCGGGATCGGCGGCCGGCAGATCGGCGAGGCCTTCCCGCAGGGCCTTGAAATAGAGCATGGTGCCGCCCACCAGCAGCGGCACGCGGCCAGCCGCGCTGATGGCGGCCATTTCGCGCAGGGCGTCCTCCCTGAAACGGGCCGCGGAGTAGCGCTCCTCGGGCGTGATCAGGTCCACCAGCCGGTGGGGAAACCGGGCCAGGGTGGCGGCGTCCGGCTTGGCGGTGCCGATGTCCATGTCGCGGAACACCTGGGCCGAATCCACGCTGACGATATCGACCGGCAGCCGGCTCGCCAGTTCGAGCGCGGCGGCAGTCTTGCCGCTGGCGGTGGGGCCGAGGAGGAAGAGGGCGGGGGGCTTGCGTGACATGGGGGCGGCGCGACAGTGGCGCGCATCCTAGCCGCTGCCCGCCCCGGGGGGAAGGGGAGGCCTTGCCGGGGCGGCGCCGCCGAGCTGCCGCCGCCGTCCCGCCACGCGGTCGGCAACCCCATTCCGCGCGCTTCTCCGTTAAGGTGCCGACACGATCCGCAAGGGAGCCGCCCATGAGAACCGCCGTATCCGTCCTGGCCCTGCTGGCCAGCCTTCCCCTGTCATCGCCCGCGGCCGAGTCGCCGTCGGGCCCGGAATCCAGGACATCCCTGGCCGTGACCATCTACAACGACGGCCAGGCCCTGGTGAAGGACGCCCGCAGACTGGACCTGGCGGCGGGGCCCAACACCATCGCCTTCCGCGAGGTGGCGGCCCGCATCCGGCCCGAGACGGCAAGCCTGCGGTCCCTGGGGGGCGCCGGATTCTCCCTGGTCGAACAGAACTTCGACTTCGATCTGCTGACACCGAACACCCTGTTGCGCAAGTTCGTGGGACGGCAGGTGACGGTGATCCGCACCAATCCGGCCACGGGCGGCGAGTCCGTGGAACGGGCGACCGTGCTCGCCACCAACGAGGGGGTCGTCCTAAAGTATCCCGACCGCATCGAGACCGGCGCGGCGGGGCGCCTGTCCTTCGATTCCGTCCCGGCCAACCTGCGGGAACGACCGACGCTTTCCGTGACGCTGCACCCGCCGAAGGCCGGGCCCCAGGAGGCGGAACTGATGTACCTGACCCAGGGGATGGGCTGGAAGGCGGACTACATCGCGACCCTGGAGGCGGATGGCCGGCTGATGAACCTGGCCGGCTGGGTGACCCTCACCAACCAGAGCGGCACGGCCTACGAGGGCGCGCGCCTCCAACTGGTGGCCGGGACCCTCAACCGGGTGCCGGAACCGCGACTGGCCATGGCCAAGGGGATGGCGATGCCGGCCGCCGCGCCCGCCCGCGAGATGAAGGAGGAGAAACTCTTCGAGTACCACCTCTATACGCTGGACCAGCCCACCACCATCCTCGACAATCAGGTGAAGCAGGTGGCCCTGTTGTCCGCGGCGGCGATCCCGGTCGAAAAGGAATACGAGTTGCAAGGCGCCGCGTGGTATTACCAGGGACGCTACGCGGAGATCGGCCGCAAGCTGAAGCCCTCGGTCTTCCTTTCCTTCGAGAACAAGGGCGGCGAACTGGGCAAACCCCTGCCGCAGGGTACGGTGCGGGTCTATTCGCGGGATTCCCGCGGCGGTGCCCAACTCGTCGGGGAGGATGCCATCGCCCATACGGCCAGAGGCGAGAAGCTGCGCCTGCGCCTCGGGGAGGCCTTCGACATCACGGCCGACCGGGTGCAGACCGACTACCGGAGCCTGCCTGGCAATGCCTGGCAGTCCTCCTTCCGCATCGAGATCCGCAACGCCGATCCCAGGCCGGTCACCGTGAAGGTGGTCGAGCCCATGCCCGGGGATTGGAAGGTGACCGAGGAGAGCCACAGGCACGCGAAGCTGGGTTCGGGCGCGGCGGGCTGGAACATCACCGTTCCGGGCGAGGGCAGGGCCACCTTGGAATACACGACCGTGGCCCGCTGGTGAGCGCCGGGCCCGGCGGGATGCGAAGGCATCGACCATGATCCCGGTGGCCGTGATCGGGGGCGGGCCGGCCGGCCTGATGGCGGCGGAGGTGCTCTCCGCCGCGGGCATTCCGGTGGAGGTCTTCGACGCGATGCCTTCCGTGGGCCGCAAGTTCCTGATGGCCGGAAAGGGCGGCATGAACATCACCCATTCCGAGCCGCCCGCCCCATTCCTGGCCCGCTACGGAACGCGGGCCGGGGTGCTCGCGCCGCCGCTCGGGGACTTCGGGGCCGAGGCGCTCCGCGACTGGATCCACGGTCTCGGGATAAGCACCTTCGTCGGCAGTTCGGGCCGGGTCTTTCCCGATGGGATGAAGGCGGCGCCCCTGTTGCGGGCATGGCTTCACCGCCTGCGCGGGCAGGGCGCGCGCTTCCACGCCCGCCACCGGTGGCTCGGCTGGAACCCGGACGGCACCCTGCGCTTCTCCACGCCCGGCGGCGAGCTCGGCGTCGCCGCCGCCGCGACGGTGCTGGCCCTCGGGGGTGGCAGTTGGGCCAAACTCGGCTCCGACGGCGCCTGGGTATCGACGCTGCGGGAGCGGGGAATCCCGGTGGCCGGGTTGCGTCCGGCCAATTGCGGTTTCGACGCGGCGGCGGGGGGGGCCGGGGGCCGGGGGTGGAGCGACCGGTTCCGCGAGCAATTCGCCGGTCAGCCCCTGAAATCGGTGACGGTGTGGGCCGCCGGCCGGGTGGCGCCGGGGGAACGGCGTTCCGGCGACGTGACGATCACCGCGACCGGCGTGGAAGGCGGGCCGGTCTATGCCCTATCCGCGGTCCTGCGGGACCGGATCGCGGCGGAGGGATCGGCAACGATGCAGGTGGACCTGCTGCCGGGACGGTCCCCGGAGCAGGTGCTGCGCGAAGTTGCCCATCCGCGCGGATCCCGCTCCCTGTCGAGCCACCTGCAAAGCCGCCTGAACCTGCGCGGCGTCAAGACCGCGCTGTTGCGGGAATGCCTGCCGCCGGAGGTCTTCGCGTCACCGGTTCTGCTGGCCGCGGCCATCAAGGCCCTGCCGCTGCGCCTGGCGGCGCCCCGCCCCCTGGACGAGGCGATCAGCACGGCGGGCGGGGTCGAATTCGCCGGCCTCGACGACCATCTGATGCTCCATGCACTGCCGGGCGTCTTCTGCGCGGGCGAGATGCTGGACTGGGAGGCGCCGACGGGAGGCTACCTGCTGACCGCCTCCTTCGCCACGGGCCGCTGGGCGGGGCAAGGGGCCCTGGCATGGCTGCGTCGCGCCGGGACGACGCCGTAGGGCGGCGTCAGAACTGCTCGTCGTCCCGCAGGTAGCGCCAGCGCCCGGGCGGCAGGTCGCCGAGCCTCACGCAGCCGATGCGTACCCGCTTCAGCCCGGTCACCTTCAACCCCACCAGTTCGCACATGCGCCGGATCTGGCGCTTCCGGCCCTCCTTCAGGATGAAACGCAACTGCTCGGGATTGGCCCAGGCCACCCGGGCCGGCCGCAGGGCCTTGCCGTCCAGGGAGAGGCCGTGGTTGAGCAGGGCGAGGGCGCGTTCGTCCAGGCGGCCCTCGACCCGGACCAGGTATTCCTTCTCGATGTCCGAATCCTCGCCGATCAGGCGCCGGGCGGTTCGCCCGTCCTGGGTCAGCACCAGAAGACCGGTGGAGTCGATGTCCAGACGCCCGGCGGGCGCCAGGCCCCGCAGGTGGGCTGGCTGGAAGGGGCGCGGGTCGCCGCGTTGCTGGGTGTCGGCATGCACCAGCGTCACCGCCGGTTTGTAGCCGTCCTCGGCCTGCCCCGAGACGTAGCCTACGGGCTTGTGCAGGAGGATCGTGGCCTGCCGGGCCTGGGCGGCCTTCGCCTCGGCGCCCAGGCGGATTTCCGCGTCCGGCGCGGCGCGGGTTCCCAGTTCCGTCACCCGCTGCCCGTTCACGAAAACCAGGCCCCGCTCGATGAAGGCGTCCGCCTCCCGCCGGGAACAGAGGCCCCGTGCCGCCATCAGCTTGGAGACGCGCACGCCCTCCGGCGGCTCGCCGGCGGGGGACTCCTGCCGCGCGGGCGAGGGTTTCCCGGGCACGGTCGGGCGATCGGGCGGCGGCGCCTTGCGGAAGGTTCCCATGGCCCGCATTCTACCGGCCGGCTCCGCAGGTGCCGGACCCGCCGCCGCCCGGGGGCCCGCGCCCCGTGCTAAGGTTCGCGCCGCGATGCTGAGCTACCGCCATGCCTTTCACGCCGGGAATCATGCCGATGTCCTCAAGCACTGGGTGCTTCTGGAGCTGCTCGATTACCTGAACCGCAAGGACAAGCCCTACTGGATCGTGGATACCCACGCCGGCGCCGGGCTCTACGCCCTGGCGCGCGGCCCCGCGGCGAAGAACGCGGAGTACGCGGATGGCATCGGTCGCCTCTGGGGCCGCGCGGACCTGCCGGCCCCGCTCGCCGCCTACCTGGCCCGCATCCGCGACCTCAATCCCTCCGGCCGCCTGGCCCTGTATCCGGGTTCCCCCTTCCTGGCGCTGCGCCTGATGCGGACGGCCGACCGGCTGCGCCTGTTCGAACTCCATGGCAGCGACCTCGACCTCCTCGCCGGCCAGCTCGCCGAGTATTTCCCGGGGCAGGAGAAGCGCTATGCCATCGCGCGGGCGGACGGTTTCCTGGCCCTGAAGGCGGTGCTTCCGCCGCCACCCAGGCGCGGCCTGGTGTTCATGGATCCTGCCTACGAGGACAAGCGCGACTACCTGCGGGTCCTGATGGCCGTGAAGGAGGGGCTCGCGCGCTTCGCGACGGGGACCTTCTGCGTCTGGTATCCCATCCTGCCGCGGGGCGACGCGGCCCAATTGCCGCTCAAACTGCGCCGCCTGCCGGTGGACTGGCTGGACGTGAGCCTCACCGTGCAGGCGCCTTCCGGCGACGGCTTCGGCATGCACGGCAGCGGCCTCTACGTCGCCAATCCGCCCTGGACGCTGGCCCGGACGCTCCGCGAGAACCTGCCCGCCCTGACCGGCCTGCTGGCGCGGGACGGGACGGCCGCCTGGCGGGTGGAGACGGGCGAGGCGGCCGCCCGCTCGCCGGCCCGGCCGGGGCCGGGGCGGCGGCCCAAATGAAAACGGCCTCCGGGGACCGGAGGCCGTCGGGCGTTGCTGCGGAAGCGGGTCAGCCGGCGCGGCGGCGGCGCAGGGCGCCCAGCACGCCCAGGCCGGCCAGGAGCATTGCGTAGGTTTCCGGCTCCGGGACGGCGACGGTGACGTCGTAGCTGCCGAGGTTGTTGTACCAGCCGAAGCCATCCATCGTGCCCAGGTAAAGGCGCGTGGCGCCGGCCGGCACGTGGAAAGCCTGGACCACGAAGGAATCGGTGCGACCGTCGCCGATGAAGAACACCTGCTTCAAGCCCGGCGACAGGGAGAGGAAGCCGGTGCCGAGGCCGCCGGCCGAGAAGTCCAGGGCCCCTGGCGTCGGCGTGAGATTCGGCGCCGTGTCGTCCAGGAAGACCCCGACCAGGGCGTTGATCGGCGAGGCCACGTTGGCGATGCCGTTCTCGTCGCCCGTCGTGTGGCCCGTGAGGCCATTCCCGTCGGGACCCACGAGGGCGCAGCAGGGTCCGTTGCTGACCAGGCCGGTGACCGCAAAGCTAAGGGTCGTCCCGCCGACCACGGGGACCATCACCGGGGATTGTCCCGGCGCCGAATCCCCGCTGCTGGCGGTCGAACCGGCCGGCATGCCGGCCAGCCACGGGTCGCTGGTGCCGGGGACGGCGATGCCCGCGGCGGCAGGGCCGGCCAGGGCGAGGGAAGAGAAGATGAGTGCCAGGGATTTCTTCATGAAGTGCTCCTCGCGGGTGCTTGACAAGGGAATTTCTACCACCGGGAGTCGCGGGGACCAATAGTCCATTCGGACTAAGGGGGCCGCACCTACCGGCCCCTCAGGAACAGGCGGTCCAGGTCCTCGAGGGAAAGCTGGACCCAGGTGGGCCGCCCGTGGTTGCACTGGTCGGCGCGCAGGGTCTGCTCCATGTCGCGCAGCAGGGCATTCATCTCGGGGATGCTGAGGTTCCTGCGGGCCCGCACGGCACCGTGGCAGGCCATGGTGGCGAGCAGGGCGTCGCGGCGGCCCTCCAGCACCCGCGTCGCGGGATGTTCGCGCAGTTCCGCGAGCAGCGCGCGGACCAGCGCGGCCACGTCGCCCGCGGCCACCGCCGCCGGCACGGCGCGCACGGCGAGTTGCGCCGGCCCGGCGGCGCCCACTTCGATTCCGAGTGCGGCCAGGGTTCCGGTCTCCGCCTCGGCCGTCGCCATCTCCAGGTCCGATGCACCCAGCAGGGCAGGGATGAGCAGCGGCTGCACCGCCAGGGGCCCGCTGCCGACGGCGGCCTTGAGCCGCTCATAGAGGATCCGCTCGTGGGCCGCGTGCATATCCACCAGCACCAGTCCCTGGGCGTTCTGGGCCAGGACGTAGATTCCATGCACCTGGCCCAGGGCGTATCCGAGGGGCGCTCCCCGCGGATCCCCGTCGCCTTGAGGAACCTGCCCGCCCGGGGAGGCAGCGGCGGGCCGCGCCGACTGCGCGAAGGCCAGATAGGCGGCCGCGTCGGGCTCCCGTACCGCCAGGCTGCCTTGCCGGGCCAACACGGGATCCCCCGGCGGCGGCCAATGGCGGAATCCGCCCGCGGTGACCGGCTGCCGCGGGTTCGCCGTGCCGGCGTCGGACGGGCGGACGCCGGGGAAGGACGGGGAAGGGGGCGTCGCAAGAGGGGCCGCGAGCGCCCGCTCCACGGCATGGAACACGAACTGGTGGATGGACCGGCTTTCCCGGAACCGGACCTCGGTCTTGGCCGGGTGGACATTGACGTCCACCCCCGCCGGGTCGAGTTCCAGGAACAGCACATAGGCCGGGCTGCGGCTCCCGTGCAAAACATCCGCATAGGCCTCGCGCACGGCGTGGGCGAGCACCCTGTCGCGCACGAACCTGCCATTCACGAACAGGTACTGGCTGTCCCGGGCGACGGCGGCCTGGGCAGGCAAAGCCACCCACCCCGCCAGCCGCAGGTCGCCGGCGGCCACCTCCAGGCTGCGGGCTCCGTCGGCCAGTTCGGCCCCCAGGACATCGCGCAGGCGCCGCAGCCGGTCCGCGGTGGCGAGGCGCAGGCGCTCACGGCCGTCGTGGCTCAGGCTGAAGGCCACGTCCGGGCGCGCCAGGGCGATCCGGCGCAGGGCTTCGAGGCAGTGGGCCGCCTCGGTGGCGGCGGTGCGCAGGAACTTGCGCCGGGCCGGGGTGTTGAAGTAAAGGTCCGCGACCTCCGCGACCGTACCGGTGGCCAGGGCCGCCGGTTCCGGCGGGGTCGCCTCGCCACGGATGCGCCAGGCGTGGGGCGCACCGGAAGCGCGGCTGGTCAGGGCGAGGCGCGCTACGCTGGCGATGGAGGCGAGGGCCTCGCCGCGAAAGCCGAAGCTCGCCACCCGTTCCAGGTCGTCGAGGCTGGCGATCTTGCTGGTGGCGTGGCGGGCGAGGGCGAGGGGCAGGTCCGCCGCCTCGATCCCGCCACCGTCGTCGGCCACTCGGATCAGGCGGACGCCGCCTTCCTCCAGCTGCACGTCCACCCGCGTGGCGCCCGCATCGAGGCTGTTCTCCACCAGTTCCTTCAGCACCGAGGCGGGTCGTTCCACCACCTCGCCGGCCGCGATCTGGCTGATCAACTGGTCGGGCAGGGCGTGGATCCGGGGCATCGAGTGATTATAGCCAGCGGGTGGATGGCCCATTTCCGGACGCACCCCGGGATCCGGCGCGATCCCGGCCAGATGCCATTGCCTCCGGGCGTGCGCTGGTTGGCGGTCTCCCCCGCGGGAACGCCAGGGGGCGGATGGGCCATCGGGTAGACTACGCGGCCCATCCCGATCCCCCGTCCCCGTGGAATTCATCGCCCAGTTCGTCGACATCGTCCTGCATCTGGACAAATACCTCGCGGTCCTGCTCGCCGAGTACGGGACCTGGGTGTACGCCATCCTGTTCGTGATCGTCTTCTGCGAGACGGGCTTGGTCGTGACGCCCTTCCTGCCAGGCGATTCCCTGCTGTTCGTCGCCGGCACGCTGGCTGCCACCGTCGGCCCGGACGTGGGTTTCGACATCTGGATCCTGATCGCCGTACTGATGGCGGCCGCCGTGCTCGGCGACAACACCAATTACTGGATCGGCCGGTGGG
>JAEUNJ010000299.1 GCA_016791145.1 Rhodocyclaceae bacterium
GGGGATGCTTCACCCGGTCCCGGGCGGGGCCGTCCCCTCCCAATCCCGGCGCACGATCCGGACGCCGGGGCCGGAGAACGGTGCTCATGCCCATGCTAGCGCCATGGGGATCATGGCCCTCCCGGACGGCGCGGTAACCGAAACCCGGCGCGGATGCGGGCCGCACCGGGGCCCGTGCGGCGCACCCGAGGGTGGGGCGTCCGCGGGACCCGCCGGTCGGCGTGGTACCGACCGCGTAGTCCATTCGGGCTATTGCATTGAATACCTCAGGCATGAACAATTGCGTTTCGCATGGAAATCGGCTTTCCACGGCAGTCGTGCCACGATCTGAACGAGGAGCGTCCCCATGAATCAATCCCGATCCCGATTCGCCACCTCCGCCACCGCGCGTGCCGCCGCCATCGGGTTGATGTGTGCCTGGCCGGGCATGGCCGCCGCACTGACCTGGGTCGAGGCCGGCGCCACCGACACCCTGACCATGGAGACCCGGCAGGGCGACACCCGCACCATGCCGGACCTGGCAGGGGAGCCGGCCGTCTATGGTCGCGTCGGCCTCAACATCCTGGCCTTGACGCCCTGGGACTTCGGAACCGGTCCGCTGCCGCCGGCCTGTCCCGGCCTGAACTGTGCGACTGCCCTCACGATTGCCTATGGCCAGGCCTCGGCCGACGCCGATGCCGGGGTGCTGAAGGCGGGTGCCTACGCCGCCTTCAACGGCACTGCCGCGTCGCGGGCCGCGTTCGAGGATACCCTCAGCATCGGCAGTGCCGGGGGCTCCCTCCACCTGGACCTGCGGATCGACAACTGGCGTGCGAAGGACGACGGGGATGCCTACTACCGGTTCCTGCTGGCGCGGCGGACCGGCGACGTGGATTTCCCGCTGGAGAAATGGGTGCAGCTGGAGGTGTCCGGCAGCGGCGACTGGGACCTTTTCGTCGGCGACGAGCACCGGTCGGGCAGCCTGTTCGGCGGCCGGGTGGAACTGGACTGGAACTTCGCCGGTTCCCCGATTCCGGGCGCGCGTTATGCGGTGGATGTGTTGGCGAGCCTGGAGGTGCGGGCCGACTGCACGCTGGCATCCAATCCCGACGGCCATCGGTGCGGCGCCGAGATGGACGCGGTCCACTCCTCCTACCTGGCGTTGCGCGGCGATGCGGAATCCCTGTCGGGCTACGGCTGGCGCGGCGTCGCGCCGCCCGTCCCGGAGCCGGAAACCTGGGCCATGCTGCTGGCCGGCCTGGGCCTGATGGGCGCGGCGGGAAGGGCCCGCCGGGCGCGGTCCTGAGGCGTGGCCGGGAGGATCGGGCGCGACGGCTCCCGATCCTCCATGCAGTGCGTCAGCCGAACAGGATCACCCCCCGGGCGTTGCGCCCGGCCTCCAGGTCGGCGAAGGCCTGGGGCGCCTCCTCGATGGTGTAGGTGCGGGTGATCAGCTCGTCCAGCTTGAGGCGCTTGTTCCGGTAGAGCTGGATCAGCCGCGGGAAGTCCTGCTGGGGCCGGGCGGAGCCGTAGTAGCTGCCCGTCAGGGTCTTCTCCTCGAAGGTCAGCGTCGCGGTCTTCACCACGGTGGTGTCCTTCGGCGCGGCGACGCCCACGACCACGGCCTTGCCGCCCTTGCGCAGCACGCCGTAGGCCTGGGCGGCGATCTCCCCCAGCCCCACGCACTCGAAGGCGTAGTCGGCGCCGCCGCCGGTGAGCTTCTTGACGGCCTTGACGATGTTCTCCTCGGCCTTGGCGTTCATGGTGTGGGTGGCGCCGAACTGGCGGGCCATCTCGAGCTTGGCGTCGGAGGTGTCGATGGCCAGGATCACGGCGGCGCCGGCGATGGCGCAGCCCTGCACCGCGTTGAGGCCGACGCCGCCGCAGCCGAAGACCACGGCCACCGAGCCCGGCTCCACCCGGGCCGTGTTCGTCGCGGCGCCCACGCCGGTCATCACGCCGCAGCCGATCAGCGCGGCCTTGTCCAGCGGCATGCCGGGGTCGATCTTCACCACGTTGTCCGTGTGCAGCGTCGCGTACTCGGCCATCACGCCGCAGCCCGAGAAGATGTTGAGCGGCTGGCCGGCGGCGTCGCGGAAGCGGTTGGTGCCGTCGGGCAGGGTGTAGGCGGCCTTGGCGGCCTGGTCGCAGAGTTGCGGGCGGCCGGTCTGGCAGTAGCGGCACTTGCCGCACATGCTGACGAAGGAACTCAGCACGTGGTCGCCGACGGCCAGCCCGGTGACGCCCTCGCCGACGGCCACGATCACCCCGGCACCCTCGTGGCCGAGGACCAGGGGCGTCGGCAGGGGCAGGGTGCCGTTGGTGGCCGAGAGGTCGCTGTGGCAGACGCCGCAGGCGGCCAGCTTCATCATCACCTCGCCCTGTTTCGGCGGATCGACGGTGACGGTCTCGACGACGACGGGCTTGCCGGTCTCGCGGCAGACGACGGCGCGGGCTTGCTGGGTCATGGTGTTCTCCTGGTGATCGATCGAATCGGTGGGAGGCCTGCCGCGGCGGCAGGCCATGCGCATTTCATTCCTTGTACCAGACGATCTGGTGGGTGGTGGCGAGGAGGGTGTCGCCCTCGCCCCAGACCTGGCCCTGGTGGTCGAAGTGGCCGTCCTTGAAGGCCTGGCCCTGGGCGACGGTG
>JAEUNJ010000002.1 GCA_016791145.1 Rhodocyclaceae bacterium
CGAGATGCTGTCGATCGCGGCCTTCGAGCAAGGCCGTCATGCGCAGGCCTTCCCGAGCTTCGGTTCCGAGCGCACGGGTGCGCCGGTGGTGGCCTTCTGCCGCATCGCCGACAAGGAGATCCGGTTGCGGGAACCGATCATGGAGCCCGACGCCCTGATCATCCAGGACCCGACGCTGCTGCACCAGGTGGATGTATTCGCCGGCCTCAAGAAGGACGGCTACATCCTGATCAACACCAACAAGAGCTTCGACGAGCTGGGCCTCGGCGACTTCGTCCGCGACTGGCACCATGAGCGCCTCTGCACGGTGTCGGCCACCGACCTGTCCCTGAAGCATGTGGGCCGTCCGGTGCCCAACGTGCCGCTGCTCGGTGGCTTCGCCGCCGTCTCGGGGATCATCCGGCTCGAATCGGTGGCCAAGGCCATCCGGGACAGGTTCTCCGGCAAGGTGGCGGACGGCAACGTCGGTGCCGCCACCGAGGCCTACGAGATCGTGCGGCGCGAAATGGAGGAAGCGAGGCAGGCCCATGCTTAAACAGACCGAAGGTTCCCGCGCCGTCGCCGAAGCCGTCGCCCTGTGCCGGCCGGAAGTGATCTGCGCCTATCCGATCTCCCCCCAGACCCACATCGTCGAGGCCCTCGGCGAGATGGTGAAGGACGGTTCCCTCGCCCCCTGCGAGTTCATCAACGTGGAGAGCGAGTTCGCCGCCATGTCGGTGGCCATCGGATCCTCCTGCGCCGGGGCCCGCACCTACACGGCCACTGCGTCCCAGGGCCTGCTCTACATGGTGGAGGCGGTATACAACGCCTCCGGCCTCGGCCTGCCCATCGTCATGACCGTGGCCAACCGGGCCATCGGCGCGCCGATCAACATCTGGAACGACCATTCCGATGCCCTTTCCCAGCGCGACTCGGGCTGGCTGCAGCTCTTCGCCGAGACCAACCAGGAGGCCCTGGACCTGCACATCCAGGCCTTCCGCCTGGGCGAGGAACTGTCGCTGCCGGTAATGGTCTGCATGGACGGCTTCATCCTCACCCACGCCTACGAGCGCGTCGACATGCCGACCCAGGCCCAGGTGGACGCCTACCTGCCGCCCTTCGAACCGCGCCAGGTCCTCGACCCGGCTGAGCCCGTGTCGATCGGCGCCATGGTGGGGCCCGAGGCCTTCATGGAAGTGCGCTACCTGGCCCACGCCAAGCAGATGGAGGCCCTGAAGCTGATCCCGGGCTACGCCAACGAGTTCCGCGAGATCTTCGGCCGCGATTCCGGCGGTCTGTGCCACACCTACAGGGCCGACGACGCGGAGACCATCGTCGTCGCCATGGGCTCGGTCCTCGGAACCATCAAGGACACGGTGGACCAGATGCGCGACGCCGGGCACAAGATCGGGGTGCTGGGCATCACGCTGTTCCGGCCCTTCCCGATCCAGCAGGTACGCGATGCCCTGCACAATGCGAAACGGGTCGTGGTGCTGGAGAAGAGCCTGGCAGTGGGTCTCGGCGGCATCCTGGCGACCAACGTGCGCATGGCCCTTTCGGCGCTGCCCATCGACGTCTATACCGTGGTCGCCGGGCTCGGCGGTCGGCCGATCACCCGCCGCTCCCTGCATGCGCTGTTCCGCAAGGCCGAGCAGGACGAGATCGACGCCGTCTCCTTCCTCGACCTGAACCGGGACGCCGTGGACAAGCAGCTTGCCCGGGAACGGGCCCACCGGCGCACCGGCCCGGCGGCCGAGGCGATGCTGCGCGACCTGGGCGTCGTGGCGGCCAAGCTGGCCTGAACGGGAGATCACCATGTCATTCCAACCCGTCAAGTTCTACCAGACCGGCACCTTCACCGTCGGCAACCGCCTGCTCCCCGCCGAGGAGCGTTCCGTCCAGGCCAGCGCCAAGCGCTTCAACTCCCTGAACTCCGGCCACCGGGCCTGCCAGGGCTGCGGCGAGGCGCTGGGCGCCCGTTATGCCATCGACGCCGCCATGGAGGCGACCCACGGCCAGTTGATCTGCGCCAATGCCACGGGCTGCCTGGAGGTGTTTTCGACCCCGTACCCGGAGACCTCCTGGCAGGTTCCCTGGATCCACTCCCTGTTCGGCAACACGGCCGCGGTGGCGACCGGTATCGCGGCCGCCCTGAAGGTGAAGCGCCTGAAGGGCGCCGACCGCGACGTGCGGGTGGTCGCCCAGGGCGGCGACGGCGGCACCACGGACATCGGCTTCGGATGCCTGTCGGGCATGTTCGAGCGCAACGACGACGTGCTCTACATCTGCTACGACAACGGCGGCTACATGAATACGGGCATCCAGCGCTCCTCGGCGACACCGCCGGCGGCGCGCACCGCCACCACCATGGCCGTCGGCCCCGAACCGGGCAACGTCTTCGGGCAGGGCAAGTTCCTGCCGGCCATCGCCGTGGCCCACGAGATTCCCTACGTGGCGACCGCCACCGTGGCCGACCTGCGCGACCTGGAGGGCAAGGTGCGGCGTGCCATGGAGATCCGCGGCGCCCGCTATATCCACATCCTGGTGCCTTGCCCGCTGGGCTGGGGGACCGCCTCCCACGAGACGATCCAGATCGCCCGCCTGGCCAAGGAAACGGGACTGTTCCCGGTCTTCGAGGCCGAGCACGGGGAACTCACCTCCTCCCTGAAGATCAGGAAGCAGGTACCGGTGGAGGAATACCTGCGGCCACAGAAGCGCTACGCCCACCTGTTCGGCAAGCAGCCGAAGGTGGACGTGATCGCCCGCCTGCAGGCCCTCGCCGACCGGAACATCCGGCGCTACGGCCTGCTGGATTTCGACCAATAAGAACAGGGGGAGAAGCCATGGAAAAACCCTTTGCCATCACCCTCGACGTCGGGTCCAGCCTCGCCAACCGCACCGGTTCGTGGCGCACCTTCAAGCCCGAGTACCTGGACCGCCTGCCGCCCTGCAACGCCGCCTGCCCGGCGGGCGAGAACATCCAGGGCTGGCTGTTCCATGCGGAGGGCGGCGACTACGAGAAGGCCTGGCGGGCCCTCACCGAGAACAATCCGTTGCCGGCCATCATGGGCCGCGTCTGCTACCACCCCTGCGAAGGCGCCTGCAACCGGCAGCAGGTGGACGAGTCGGTGGGCATCAACTCCGTCGAACGCTTCCTCGGCGACGAGGCCATCAAGCGGGGCTGGAAGTTCGACCCCCCGGCCGAGCGCACCGGAAAGCGCGTGCTGGTGGTGGGTGCCGGCCCCTCGGGCCTGTCGGCGGCCTACCAGCTGGCCCGCATGGGCCACGAGGTGGAGATCCACGAGGCCGGTCCGCTGGCCGGCGGGATGATGCGCTTCGGCATCCCCAAGTACCGGCTGCCCCGGGAAGTGATCGACGCCGAGGTGCGCCGCATCCTGGACCTCGGCGTCGTCCTGAAGCTGGACACCAAGGTCTCGAACATCGCCGACAGCATGAAGGTCGGCGGTTTTGATGCCGCCTTCCTGGCCGTCGGCGCCCACATCGGCAAGCGGGCCTACATCCCGGCCGGCGACGCAACCAAGATCGTGGACGCCGTCTCGGTGCTGCGTTCGATGGAAGGGGAGGAAAAGCCCATGCTGGGGCGCCGGGTGGTGATCTACGGCGGCGGCAACACGGCCATCGACGTGGCGCGCACCGCCAAGCGTCTGGGCGCCGCCGAGGCGCTGATCGTCTATCGGCGCACCCGGGAGAAGATGCCGGCCCACGACTTCGAGGTCGAGGAGGCCCTGCAGGAAGGGGTCATGATCAAGTGGCTGTCCACCATCAAGCAGGCCGGCGAAGGCACCATCACGGTCGAGAAGATGGCCCTTGATGACAAGGGTTTCCCGCAGCCCACGGGCGAATTCGAGACTCTGGAGGCGGACTCGGTGGTCCTGGCCCTGGGCCAGGACGTGGACCTGTCGCTGCTGCAGGGCGTGCCGGGGCTCGAGATCACCGACGGGGTCGTTCGGGTCGGCTCCAACATGATGACCGGCCACCCGGGGATCTTCGCGGGCGGCGACATGGTGCCCTCCGAACGCACCGTCACCGTGGCCGTCGGCCACGGCAAGAAGGCGGCGCGCAACATCGACGCCTGGCTGCGCGGCACGGCCTACGACCCGCCGCCCAAGCACGAGGTGGCCACCTTCGACCGGCTGAATCCCTGGTACTACGCCGACGCCCCCAAGACCGTGCGGCCGATGCTGAACATCATCCGCCGCCAATCGACGTTCGAAGAGGTGCAGGGCGGGCTGGACGAGAACAATGCCCTGTTCGAGGCGCGCCGCTGCCTGTCCTGCGGCAACTGTTTCGAGTGCGACAACTGCTACGGGGTATGTCCGGACAATGCGGTGATCAAGCTGGGGCCCGGCAAGCGCTTCAAGTTCAACTACGACTACTGCAAGGGCTGCGGCGTCTGCGTGGCCGAATGTCCCTGCGGCGCCATCCGCATGGTGCCCGAGGAAATCTGAGGGAACCGGGCCCCGCTCCCCGCGGGGCTTCGGGCGGAACCTGGCGGCGGCTCAGGAAATGAGCGCCGCCAGTTTCTTTTCCAGGTCCGGCAACTGCTTGCGGCCGTCCCGCGAGAGACGCAGCGCCGCCTGCCAGTCGGCGTAGCGCTGGCGCAGGGACTCCAGGTCCGGCGCATTTTCCAGTTGGCTGATGAAACTGGATGCCGCGATGCCGACGAAGGCATTGACGGTGTTCATCATGAAATTCCGGGCCATCTGGAAACGCTTCTCGTCGTCGGGCGGGGGCGGCGCCTGGTCCGCCTTGGGCGCCTCCAGGGGTGTCAGGAAACCGTCGCCGACAAGGCTCGCCAGGATTCCGGCCACGTCCTCCGCCGGAAACAACCCGCCCAACTGGTCGGCATCCCGCTTGCCATCCACCATGATGAGAATGCGGCGGGCCCGTTGCCCAAGCCCGTGGGTGCGCTGGCTGACCTCCTCGATGCCCTTGGGGGTCTTGACATAGACACCGGCAATAGCCATCCGCTCCTCGCCCAATCCGGGAACCCGTTGCCCGTTTCGGTTCCAGTTTACCGGCCCAGCCTGTCGCGGCCCTTACGAAGCCCGGGGACAACGGCCACCAAGGGTGGACTCCCCCTCCCAAGTCCCGGATAATTCCACCCTTTTCCCCGGGTCCGCCCGGGGCCCGCCAACGAACCAGGACTTTCCATGGCTGCCGTCATGCCCGCCCCGGCCCAGAGCCGGCTCCTTCTTTCCGGCAACGAGGCCGTTGCCCGCGCCGTCTGGGAATCCGGCGTCCGCGTCGCCGCGGCCTATCCCGGGACCCCCTCCACCGAAATCCTGGAAGAAATCTCCGGCTATCCGGACATCTACGCCGAGTGGTCGGTGAACGAGAAGGTGTCCATGGAGGTGGCCATCGGCGCCGCCTTCGCCGGCTCCCGCTCCTTCTGCGCCATGAAGCACGTCGGCATGAACGTGGCTTCGGACGCCCTGATGACCCTGACCCTCACCGGCGTCGTCGGCGGCATGCTGATCGCCGTGGCCGACGACGTGGGCCTTTCCTCGTCCCAGAACGAGCAGGATTCGCGCTTCTGGGGCCGTTTCGCCCACCTGCCCGTGTTCGAGCCGGCCGATTCCCAGGAAGCCTATGAGATGACCCGGGCGGCCTACGAACTGTCGGAGCGTCTCCAGGTGCCGGTGATCCTGCGCATGACCACCCGCATCTGCCACGTGAAGGCCCTGGTGACGGTGGGCGAGCGCGGCACACATCCGGCCTCCGGCTTCAAGAAGGACGCCGCCCGCTGGGTCATGACCCCTGCCGGCGCGGGACGACGCATTCCGATGATGTTCGAGCGGGACGGAAAGCTGAGGGAGGAATCCGAGAACAGCCCCTGGAACCGGGTCGAGTCGGGCAAGGACCGGCGCGTCGGCTTCGTGACCTCGGGGCCCGCCTACATGCACGTGCGCGAGTCCTTCCCCGACGCCCCGGTGCTCAAGCTCGGCCTGTCCTGCCCCGTGCCCTTCGAGAAGGTGCGCGCCTTCGCCGCCACCGTGGAACGGCTCGTGGTGGTCGAGGAGGTCGAGGGCCTGGTGGAAACGGAACTCAAGGCGGGCGGCATCGACTGCCATGGCAAGGACATCCTGCCCCGCCAGGGCGAGTTGGCGCCCAACGTGCTGCGCCCCGCCGTCTCGGCGTTGCTGGGCGAGGCGGTGCCGGAAAAGCTGGCGCCCGCCTCGAAGGTGTTCCCGCGGCCGCCCACCATGTGCGTGGCCTGCCCGCACCTGGGCGTCTATTACACGCTCTCCCAGATCAAGAACGTCGTCATCTCCGGCGACATCGGATGCTACACGCTGGGTGCCGGCCACCCCTGGAATGCGCTGGACACGACCATCTCCATGGGTGCCTCGATGGGCATCGCCCTGGGCCTGGACAAGGGCCGCGCCGAGGCCGACAAGGACAAGCGCGTGCTGGCGGTCATCGGTGACTCGACCTTCCTGCACATGGGCATGCAGGGGCTGCTGGACATTGTCTACAACAAGGGCAACGTGACCATCCTGCTGCTCGACAACCGGGCCGTGGGAATGACCGGCGGCCAGGACAACCCGGGCAACGGCCGCGACATCTACGGCAATCCGGCGCCCCGGGTCGATTTCGCCAAGCTGGTGGAGTCCCTGGGGGTGAAGCCGGAGCGCATCCACGTGGTCGATCCCTACCAGTTGCCCGTGCTGTTCAAGACCCTGCGGGAGGAGATCAAGATTCCCGAGGTCTCGGTCATCATCACCAACCAGCCCTGCGTGCTGATCGACGACTACAAGAAGCAGCCACCCCTGACGGTCATCGACGACAAGTGCACCGGCTGCGGCAACTGCGTTGATGTGGGCTGCCCGGCCATCCACGTGATGCGGCGGGAGAAGGCGATCAAGCCCTCGGGCAAGGAAGTGGAACTCCAGTTCGTGCAGATCGAGACGGCCGCCTGCACCGGCTGCAATCTGTGCGTCCAGCCCTGCGCGCCGGATGCCATCGTGCCGGCCGATCCCTCGCGCCCGATCGCGCTGATCCGCCACTGAGGACGCCGAACATGAATGAAGGCGTGTACAACATCCTCGTGGTGGGCATCGGCGGCCAGGGAGTCATGACGGCCACCGAGATCCTCGCCGAGGCGGCCATCGCCCTCGGCCACGACGCCAAGAAGACCGAGGTGGCCGGCATGGCGCAGCGGGGCGGCGTCGTCTCCTCCCACCTGCGCTTCGGCCCCAAGGTCCTGTCACCCCAGATCACCGGCGGCGAGGCGGACCTGCTGCTGGCCTTCGAGTCGGCGGAGGCCCTGCGCTGGTGCCACTACCTGAAGCCGGGCGGTCTGGTGCTGATGAACACGGCCAAGCTGGTGCCCCCGGTCGTCAATATCGGCCTCTACGACTATCCGGCCGATCCGGTGGCCGAGATCCGCGCCCGGGGCTACGAGGTGCATGCCTTCGATGCCATGGCCATTGCCATGGCACTGGGCGACATGCGCCTGGGCAACACGGTCATGCTGGGCGCCATCGGCGACCACCTCCCCTTTCCCGCGGAAACCCTGCTGGAAGCCATCGTGCGCCGCTTCTCCACCCGCAAGCCGCAGCTGGTCGAGTTGAACCGCAAGGCCTTCGAGATGGGACGGCAGGCCGACGCCTCGGCCGGCCACGTGGCCGAAACCGCTCAATCCGCCGCCTGAGGGAAGGCCATGACAGCGAAGATTCTCGACGGCAATGCCTTCTCCGCCAAGGTGCGCGAAGGTCTGGCGGTCCGTGCCGCCGCATTGAAGGCGGCCGGGGTCACGCCCTGCCTGGCCGTGATCCTGGTCGGCGACGATGCGGCCTCGGCCGTCTACGTGCGCAACAAGGTGGCGGCCTGCGAGAAGGCGGGCATGCGCTCCCTCAAGTTCGTCTACCCTTCCGACATCGAACCGGCCGTGGTCTTCGCAAAGATCGCGGAACTGAACGCCGACCCCGGGGTGCATGGCATCCTGGTGCAGTTGCCCCTGCCGAAGCGCTTCGACTCCGACGCCGTGCTGGAGGCCATCTCCCCGGAGAAGGACGTGGACGGCTTCCACGCCGAGAACGTGGGTGCCCTGGTGCAGGGCAACCCGCGCTTCATCCCCTGCACGCCCTACGGGGTGATGGAGATGCTGAAGAGCGAGGGCGTCAAGCTCGCCGGCGCCGAGGCCGTCATCGTCGGGCGCAGCAACATCGTCGGCAAGCCCATGGCCATGCTGCTGCTGGCGGAAAGCTGCACCGTCACCGTCTGCCATTCGCGCACGGCGGACCTGGCCTTCCACACCCGGCGCGCGGACATCCTGATCGCCGCCGTCGGCCGCGCGAAGATGATCACCGGCGACATGATCAAACCCGGCGCCGCAGTCATCGACGTGGGCATCAACCGGCAGGCCGACGGCAAGCTCTGCGGCGACGTGGATTTCGAGTCGGCCAAGGAAGTGGCCGGCCTGATCACCCCGGTGCCCGGCGGCGTGGGCCCGATGACCATCACCATGCTGCTCGCCAACACCCTGGAATCCGCCGAGCGCGTGGCGGCCGAGCGACAGCCCGAGAAGGCGCACAAATGAGCCGGCCCCATCCCCTCGTCGGCATCGTCATGGGCTCCGACTCCGACTGGCCCGTGATGCAGGCCGCCGCGAAGATGCTGGAGGAATTCGGCGTGCCCTACGAGGCGAAGGTGGTCTCCGCCCACCGGACGCCGGACCTGCTGTTCGACTACGCGGCCATGGCCTTCGAGCGCGACCTGCGGGCCATCATCGCGGGGGCCGGCGGCGCCGCCCACCTGCCGGGGATGCTGGCCAGCAAGACCATCGTCCCGGTGCTCGGCGTGCCCGTCCCGTCCAAGCACCTGAACGGCCTGGACTCCCTGCTCTCCATCGTCCAGATGCCCAGGGGTATTCCCGTCCCCACCTTCGCCATCGGCGAGGCGGGGGCCGCCAATGCGGCCCTCACCGCCGTGGCGATCCTGGCCACCCACAACGACGAGGCCGGCCGGGAATACGCCCGCAAGCTCCAGGACTTCCGCCAGCGCCAGAGCGACAAGGTCCTCGCCATGGAACTCCCCAGGCCGCAATGATCCTGCCCCCCGCCACCCTCGGCATGCTCGGAGGCGGCCAACTGGGCCGCTTCTTCGTTATGGCTGCCCAGGAGATGGGCTACCGGGTCGTGGTGCTGGATCCGGACCGGCACAGCCCGGCCGGCCGAATCGCCAACGAACACCTGGCCGCCGCCTACGACGATCCGGACGCCCTCGACCGCATGGCGGAAACCTGCGCGGCGGTGACCACCGAATTCGAGAACGTGCCGGCCGACAGCCTGGCCTACCTCTCCAAGTTCGTGCCGGTGCGGCCCGGCGCGGAGGCCGTGGCCATCTGCCAGAACCGCAGCGCGGAGAAGGCCTTCCTGAAAGCCCATGACTTCCCGCACGCCCCCTACGCGGACATCCGCGTCGAGGGCGACGTCGCCGCGGCCGCCGACCACCTGTTCCCCGGCATCCTGAAGGTGGCCCGCTTCGGCTACGACGGAAAGGGCCAGGCCCGCGTCGCGGACCGGGCGGGGGCCCTGGCGGCCTTCCACCATTTCGGACACGAAGCCTGCGTGCTGGAGAAGCAGTTCATGCTCGACTCGGAGGTTTCCGTCGTGCTGGCCCGGAACGAGGAAGGCCAGGTGGCCTGTTTCCCGATGGCCGAGAACAGCCACCGCCACGGCATCCTGGACGTCAGCGTCGTGCCGGCCCCCGTGCCGGCAGACCTGCACGCGGAGGCCCGCGCCATCGCGTCGGGCATCGCGGCCCACATGGACTACGTGGGCACGATGGCGGTGGAGTTCTTCGTGGTGGATGGGCACCTGGTCGTAAACGAAATGGCCCCTCGACCCCACAACTCGGGCCATTACACCCTGGACGCCTGCGCGGTGAGCCAGTACGAGCAGCAGGTCCGCGCCCTCTGCGGCCTGCCCCTGGGGGACGGGCGCGCCGACCGGGCCGCGGTGATGGTGAACCTGCTCGGCGACCTCTGGTACCTGCGCGACCCGCACCACGCCCACGAGCCCGACTGGTCGCGGCTCCTCGCCAACCCGGACCTGCGGCTGCATCTCTATGGCAAGCATCACCCGCGGCCGGGGCGCAAGATGGGGCATTTCACCGCGGTGGGCGCCGACCTGGACGCCGTGGCGGACGCGGCCCTCGCTGCGCGCCGGGCCGTCGGCATCGGGGAACCCGTAGCCCATCCGCCCGTCCGGCGCGGTTGAAGGCGCGCGCCCCGATGGACGACCTGGCGCGGGCAGTCCGCCTGTTGCGGGAAGGCAACCTGGTGGCCTTCCCCACGGAGACCGTGTATGGGCTCGGCGCCGATGCCGCCAATCCGGAAGCCCTCGCCAAGATCTTCGCGGCGAAGGGCCGGCCTGCCGACCACCCGCTGATCGTCCACCTGCCCGACGCCGGTCACCTGGACCGTTGGGCCCGCGACGTGCCGGAAGCCGCCCGCAGGCTCGCCGCCGCCTTCTGGCCGGGGCCCCTGACCCTGATCCTGCGCAAGGCGCCAGGTGTGCCGGAACTGGTGACGGGCGGCCAGGACACGGTCGGCGTGCGCATTCCGGGCCACCCGCTCGCCCTCCAACTCCTGCGCGCCTTCGGCGCCGGCATCGCCGCTCCCTCGGCCAATCGCTTCGGGCGGATCAGCCCCACGACGGCGCAGCACGTGCGCGACGAACTGGGAGATCGCGTTGCCCTGGTGCTCGACGGAGGTGCCTGCCAGGTGGGCATCGAATCCACCATCCTCGACCTGTCGGCCACGGCGCCGCGCATCCTGCGCCCGGGCCGCGTCTCGCCGTCCGCCCTGGCGAGCGTACTGGGCGCCTGGCCGGTGACGGGCGCCGCCGCGGACGGCCCCCGCGTATCCGGTTCCCTGGAGGCCCATTACGCGCCGACCACCCCGCTGGAACTCGTCACCGCGGACGGGCTGATCTTCGCGGTGCGGGAGGCCCTCGCCCGGGACGAGCGGCTGGGCGTGCTGTCCTGCCTCGCCCGCCCCCTCGGCGACGAACGCCTCTCCTGGCGGCAGGTGCCGACCGAACCCGATGGGTTCGCCCGCGAGCTCTACGCCGCGCTGAGGGAACTCGACCTGGCCGGCTGTTCCCGCATCGTGGTCCAGGCGCCCCCCGCGAGCGAGGCGTGGGCGGCGATCAACGACCGGCTCCGGCGCGCGGTCGCCGGCTCCGGCGAAAAGAAGTGATTCCGTGAATTAGTGGCAATGTCGCTAGGTGTTGCGCCCTAACAAGCGCCCGGGGTGGTACGTACACTTTGGAGCAGAAAGCCTGTTCAGGAGTCGCGCATGGGCAAGTCGGGCGGAATCCAGGGATGTACCGGGCGGAACCCTCCGCGGCACGATGCAGAATGCATCGAGGCCGCGATCCACAACGCGCACCAGGCGGGCTTTCGTGTCGGCCGCGCCGTCAGCCTCGGCGTCGTACAGGGCGTCGTGCTCGGCTACAACATCTCCCGGCGCGGGCGCTTTCCGGGCGCCCGGTTCCCCCTGCTGGTGGCGACCGGTTTCGGCGTCGTCAAGTGCCGGCTGGAGGAAGTCAGCCTCGCCTGACGCGGGCGCGGCCCATCGGGGAGTCTGCTATACTGCGCCCCCTTCGGGCCGGTAGCTCAGCTGGGAGAGCGTCGCGTTCGCAATGCGAAGGTCGAGGGTTCGATCCCCTTCCGGTCCACCAGAA
>JAEUNJ010000026.1 GCA_016791145.1 Rhodocyclaceae bacterium
TCGCCGTTCATGTACTTGAGGCCGCGGCTGCGCGCGGTCTCGATCAGGATGCCCATCAGCCGCCGCGCCAGGCCCTTGCCCTGCCAGTCGTCGGCGACGACGATGGCGAACTCGCAGGATTCCCCGTCCGGGTTGGTGGCATAGCGGGCGACGCCCACCTCCTTGTCGCCTTCCTCCGTGGGGATGGTGGCGACGAAGGCCAGTTCCCGGTCGTAGTCGATCTGGGTGAGGCGGATCAGCTGGGCCTGGGTCAGCTCGCGCAGCGTGTTCATGAAGCGGAAGTACTTGGTCTCCGGCGACAGGGCCTTGACGAAGTCCTGCTCGAGCTGGGCATCCTCGGGCTTGATCGGGCGGATGGTGACCGTCTGCCCGTCCTTGGTCTGGTACTGGGTGCTGAGGTGGGACGGGTAGGGGTGGATCGCCATGTGGTCGTAGCGACCCGCCGTCAGCGGCAGGTTCTCGATGGCGATGCGCGCATCGACGGCCACCGCGCCGTTTTCGTCCACGATCAGCGGATTGATGTCCATCTCGCGGATCCACGGCAACTCGCAGACCATTTCCGAGACCCGCAGCAGCACCGCCTCCAGGGCCTCCATGCTCACCGGCGGCATGTTGCGGAACTCGCCCAGCCGGGCCACGGTGCGCGTGGAATGCAGCATGTCGGCCACCAGGAAGCGGTTCAGCGGCGGCAGGGCCACGGCCCGGTCCTTGCCGGTGCTCTCCGTGTTGGTGCCGCCGGGCCCGAAGATCACGGTCGGGCCGAAGATCTCGTCGCGGATCATGCCCACCAGCAACTCGCGGCCGTTGGGCTTCTGGATCATCGGCTCGATGGCCACCCCGTGCAGGATGGCGTCGGGGCGGTGCTTGCGCACTTCCTCCAGGATGGCGTTGTAGGCGTCGCGCACGGCGGCCAGCGAGTTCAGGTTCAGGCGCACGCCGCCCGAGTCGCTCTTGTGGGTGATCTGGGGCGAGTCGATCTTCATCACCACCGGCAGGCCGATCTCCTCGGCCAGCACCATGGCCTCCGAGGGCGAGCGGGCCACCACGGTCTGGGCGATGGGGATGTGGAATGCGGCGAGCATCGCCTTGGATTCCATCTCGTTGAGGGTCTTGCGGCCCTCCAGCAACGCTGTTTCGATCACCAGCTTCGCGGATTCCAGGCGCGGCAGCACGTGGTCGGCGATGGAGGCCGGCGTCTGCATCAGGAGCTGCTGGTTGCGGTAGTAGGCCGAGATGTGCGAGAAGAGCTCCACCGCCGGTTCCGGCGTGCGGAAGCTGGGGATGCCGGCGCCCTTGAAGAGCAGCCGCGCCTCGCTGACCTGGTCCTGGCCCATCCAGCAGGTGACCAGCGGCTTGTCGCTCTTGTGGGCCAGCTCGATCACGGTGCGCGCCGCCTGGGTCGGGTCGGTCATGGCCTGGGGCGTCAGGATGGCCAGCACGCCGTCCACGTGGTCGTCCTCCAGGCAGGCGGCCAGGGCGGTGGCGTAGCGGGCCGGGTCGGCGTCGCCGATGATGTCCAGCGGATTGGTCTTCGACCAGGTGGTCGGCAGGCTGTCGTTCAGCCGGTTCACCGTGGCCGGATCCAGCTTGGCCAGCGGGATGCCGATGTCCGCGGCATGGTCCGCGGCCATGACGCCCGGCCCGCCGCCGTTGGTGATGATGGCGAGCCGATTGCCGCGCGGGCGGAAATGGGAGAAGAGCGCCGATGCGGCGGCGTACATCTGCCCGACGTTGCCCAGGCGCACGACGCCCGCGCGGCGCAGGGCCGCGTCGAACACGTCGTCGGCGCCGACCAGGGCCCCCGTGTGGGAGAGGGCGGCCTGCTCGCCGGCCGGGTGCTTGCCCACCTTGATCAGCAGCACCGGCTTGCAGCGGGCGGCGGCGCGCAGGGCGCTCATGAAGCGGCGGGCGTTCTTGATGCCCTCGATGTAGAGGAAGATGTTCTCCGTGCGCGGGTCGGAGACCATGTAGTCCAGGGCCTCGCCGAAGTCCACGTCGCCCTCGGCGCCCAGGGAGACCACGCTGGAGAAGCCGACGTTGTTCGGGCGCGCCCAGTCGAGGATGGCGGTGCACAGGGCGCCGGACTGGGAGATCAGGCCCAGGGTGCCGGGAATGGCGCTGCCGTGGGCAAAGGTCAGGTTGATGCCGGCCGTGGGGCGCAGCACGCCCAGGCAGTTGGGGCCGAGGAGCCGCATCCGGTGGCGGCGTGCGGCCTCCAGGGCCGAGCGCTCCAGGGAGGCGCCCCGGGGGCCGGTCTCCGAGAAGCCGCCGGAGATCACGATGGCGGCCCGCGTGCCGGCGCGCCCGCAGGCGTCCACGATGGCCGGCACGGTGGTGGCCTTGGTGCAGATGACGGCGAGATCGAGGCGCTGGGGGATGCTCTCCACCGAGTCGTAGCTCTTCTGGCCGAAGACCGTCTCGTGCTTGGGATTCACGAAGAAGAGCTTGCCCTTGTAGCCGCTGTCCAGCATGTTGCCGACCAGGGTGGCCCCGATGGAGTTGGGGGTTTCCGAGGCGCCGATGATGGCGACCGACTTGGGCTCGAAGAGGGGGGTCAGGTAATGCTGTTCGTAATGCATTATTTCGTCCTTCCCGGCGTTGGACAGGAACGATTATCGAGATTTGTGCGTCGCAGCAAAGTTTACCACTGGTACCCTTCCGGCACGGTAGACCTTTCGCCCTATTTTTTCCACACGCGAGACTAAAGTCATGGACCCCCACGCCCTCCTCGAACCCTCCGCCTGGGTGCGCCGGTTCGCGCCCCTGATCACCGCCGGGGGCAGCGTCCTGGACCTGGCCTGCGGCCGGGGGCGACACGCCCGCTACCTGGCCGGACTGGGCTTCCGGGTGGAGGCGGTGGACCGGGATGCCGAGGCCCTGGCCGGCCTGGCCGGCGTGCCCGGCGTGGAGACCCGGGAGGCGGACCTGGAAGGGGGCCCCTGGCCTTACTTCGGCCGGGGCTTCGACGGCATCGTGGTCACGAACTACCTCTGGCGGCCCCTGATGCCCCAGGTCCTCAACGCGCTGGAGGAAGGCGCCGTGCTGATCTACGAGACCTTCATGGCCGGCAACGAGCGCTTCGGACGGCCGTCGAAACCGGAATTCCTGTTGCGCCCGAGCGAATTGCTGGAAATGGTGCGCCGGCGCATGACCGTGGTGGCCTTCGAGCAGGGCGAGGTGGCGCAGCCTGCCCCGGCCATGGTCCAGCGCCTCTGCGCGGTGCGCGACCTGCCGGGGAAGCTTCCCCCCTGAATCCGGGCGGTTCGCGGCGCCTTTCCGGCGTTCCGTCGCAAGGCGATGGCGGCGGTCGGGGCCGGCGGGCAAAGTGGCACCGTGCCGTCACGGACGGTGACCGACCCAGGAGAACGCCATGAAAGCCCGCCGCCACTACGCCACCCCCGCTCCGGAAGGCACCGGCGCCCCGGACCGCCGCCCGCAGGGGCGCGAAGCCGAACATGAAGCCGCGCGGCGGCGAACCGGCGTCACCCCTTCCGCCGGGGAGGGCGGTGGAGGGAGTGGGACCATGAGCCCGGCGGAGCGCGCCGCCCGGATGGAAGTGGGGGCCCTGCGCCGCCTCTACCGGCACCTGCTGACCTTCGTCCTCGTCAACGCGGGCCTCGCCGCCCTGAACCTGGCCACCCGCCCGGACCGCCTGTGGTTCCTGTGGGTGCTCGCCGGCTGGACCGTCTGGCTTGCCGTCCATGCGATCGGGATGTTCGCCCGGAGCCGCTGGTTCGGGCCGGAATGGGAGGAACGCCAGGTCCGCCAGCGCCTGGCGCGCCGCTGAAACGCCTTGCACCAGCCCGTCCCCCGGGGAGAGCGCCGTGGAAAGCTACCTGATCTTCAAGACCCTGCACCTGCTGGGCGTCGTGCTGTTCATCGGCAACATCATCGTGACCGGCGTCTGGAAGGTCCAGGCGGACCGGACCGGGGACCCGCGCATCGTCGCCTTCGCCCAGCGCCAGGTGATCGCCACCGACTGGATCTTCACCCTGGGCGGGGCGGCGCTGACGGCCATCGGCGGCTACGGCAACGTGCTGTTCGGCGGCGTCTCGCTGGACACCTCCTGGGTGTGGCTGGGCCACTGGATCTTCCTGGCCTCCGGCATCGTCTGGATCGGGGTGCTCGTGCCGCTGCAGGCCCGCATGGGACGCATGGCCAGGGATTTCGCGGCCGGCGGCCCCATCCCGGAGGCCTACTGGCGGGCCAACCGCTGGTGGCTGGCGGTGGGCATCGCGGACACGATCCTGCCGGCGGCCAACATCTGGGTCATGGTGAACAAGCCGGCGTTCTGAGCCCGTCTGGCCACCGTGGAATAATGACGAACCCTCCACCACCCACGCACCCAGGGCACTCCGTTGCACGAAGAACAGCCAGTGGCGACTCATCCGCATTGCACCCGCCGGGCGGATGGCACCCGTCCTGGTCCTCCCGGGCGCTCGCGCGCGTTCCCGGAATCCTCGCGGCGTGACTGAGGTCTTCAGGCCCATTCCCATGCGTCCCATCCTGATCCGCGTCGTCGTCGGGATCGCGGCCAATACCCTGATCGCGGCGCTGCTGACCGTCGTAGGTTTCGGCGGCAGCTTCCTCGAGAACCTGGTCTTCTCCCAGTGCATCGGCTGGGCGATCTACGGATTCACCGCGCCGGCCATCCGTGCCGTCGAGCCGGGGCCCCTGCGCCTGCTCGCCGCCACGGCCGGGGTGTCGGCCGGCGCGGTGACGGGCGTCCTGCTGGGGCAGCTGCTGACCGGCCGCCATGCCTTGGGGTTCGGCGAGGCCTGGGCCGTGCAGTCGATCTTCATCGGCCTCTTCTTCGGCGCGGTGGGCTCCCTGCTCTTCTGGCTTCGGGAACGCACCCAGACGCTGGAACTGGAACTGCAGCAGCGGGAGATGCGGCGGCTGGAGGCGGAGAACGGCCGCGTCGAGGCCCAGTTGCGGATGCTGCAGGCCCAGATCGAGCCCCATTTCCTGTTCAACACCCTGGCCAACCTGAACGGGCTGATCGAGATGGATCCGCCGCTGGCCCAGAAGCTCCTCGACGCCCTGATCCGCTATCTGCGTGGCAGCCTGGCGCGGGCAAGGGCGGAACGGGGCACCCTGGGCGACGAACTGAAGCTGCTGGAGGCCTACCTGGAGATCCTGAAGATCCGGATGGGGGAAAGGCTCGCCTTCCGCCTTCGGGTGGAGGAGGCCCTGCGCGGCCTGCCCTTCCCGCCCATGCTGCTGCAGCCGCTGGTGGAGAACGCGATCCGCCATGGCCTGGAACCCAAGGTGGAAGGCGGCACGGTGGAGGTCTCGGCCAGCCGCGACGGCAACCGGTTGCGGGTCGAGGTGCGCGACGACGGGCTCGGCTTCGCCGAGGCGCCGGGCGGCGGCACGGGGCTGGCCAACGTGCGGGAACGCATCGCCTCCCTGTTCGGCGGCGCGGGACGTTTCACCCTGGCGGAGTGTCCCGCCGGCGGCGTGGCCGCAACGCTGGAGATTCCGGTGCCATGAAGGTGCTGATCGCCGACGACGAGCCCCACCTGCTGGCCCACCTGAAGGCGCGGCTTGCGGCGGGCTGGCCGGAACTCCAGGTCGTCGCCGAGGCGGCCAACGGTCCCGAGGCCCTGCGCCTGGCGGAGGAGACGAACCCGGACGTGGCCTTCCTGGACATCCGCATGCCTGGCCTGTCGGGCCTGGAGGTGGCGGCGCGGCTGGCGGAGACCCGGCCGGCCTGCCGGGTGGTCTTCGTGACGGCCTACGAGGAACACGCGGTGGAAGCCTTCGAGCAGGCGGCCGTGGACTACCTGCTGAAGCCGGTGGGCGACGACCGGCTGGCGAGGACCGTCGGGCGATTGCGCGCCGCGGCGCCGGGCGCCGGTCCGGGGGGCGGGGAGGGCGCGGAAGCCGCGGTGACCCTGCCCGCCGACGTGCTCCGGGAATTGCGGCGACTGATGGACGGCGCCTCCGGGAAGGACAGGCTGCGCTGGATCCGCGCTTCGGTGGGCGCCTCCGTGAAGATGATCCCCGTGGAAGAGGTCTGCTATTTCCAGGCGGCCGACAAATACACGGCGGTGTTCACCCGGGAGGGGGAACACCTGATCCGCACCCCCCTCAAGGACCTGCTGGCGGAACTCGATCCGGACCGCTTCCGGCAGGTGCACCGGGGCACCGTGGTGAACTTGGCCCAGATCGCCAGCGCCCGGCACGACGCCCTGGGCCGGGTCTCCCTGACGCTGCGCGACCGGCCCGAGGCGGTGCCGGTGAGCCGGACCTACGCCCACCTGTTCCGCCAGATGTGACCGGTCCCCGGGGGGGCGGGGGCCATCGCGGGGGGCGGGGCGCATCGGGTAACATTCAAGAAGCGCGCGCAACGTTCGGGATCGGGCCGGCGCGGCCCCGTTCCGGCGCCGTCCCAGCGGATGGGGCCTGCGCGCTCCAGCCCATGAAGCCGATCGCCATCCTCGCATTCCTGTTGCCGGCGCTGCTGTCCGCCCTGCCCGCCTGGGGCCAGCCGCTCCCGGAGCCGCCGACCGTCGGGGCAGCGGAACTGCCGGCCCTGCTGAAGGAGCTGCGTGCCGGCGGCTACGCGATCTTCTTCCGGCACTTGGAGACCCGCCTCGACCAGGAAGACCGCCAGCCGGTGGATCTGAACGACTGCAAGGCCCAGCGGAACCTCTCCGACGAGGGCCGGGCCCGCGGGAGGCTGATCGGCGTGACACTGAAGCGTGCCCGGATTCCCATCGGAGAGGTCCACAGCAGCCCCTTCTGCCGGACGATGGAAACGGCGCGGCTCATCGCCGGCCGGGCCTCCCCCGACGCGAACCTCTTCTTCGCGATTGCGCTGACCGACGCGGGGAAGCGGCAGAAGGGCGAAGCGCTTCGACGGATGATCGCCCGGCGCCCGGCCCCGGGACACAACGCCTTGATCGTCAGCCATACCGCCAATCTGCAGGAGGCGGTGGGACTCTGGCCCAAGCCGGAAGGTGTCGCCTACGTGTTCCGGGGCGAGGCGGACGGCGGCATCCGGGCCGTGGCGCGCATCCCGCCGGATGCCTGGGGCCCCGTGGGGAAGTAGACGGGCGTGCTCCGGTCCTCCACGTTCCGGCGGCAACTGCGCATCCTCGCGGCAACCGCCGCCCTGGCGATCGGCATCTCGCTGTTGTCCGGCGCCGTCCTCGTCATCAGCTACGACAGGGCCTTCGAGCAGGTGCTGGACACGGACATGCCGGAACTGACCCGGCTGGCTGCCACCGTCAGTGACCTGGCGGATCTTCATTCCGGGCTGGTGGCGCTGGTGGCCGAGGCCCGAGGCATGAGCGACGAGCAAGCCATTTACCTCCGCGGCCGGGAGTTCACGCGCCGGCTCGACGCCCTGGCCGGCGTGGTGGAGGAGCAGGCCCGCAAGGCCGGGCCCGGCGGTGCCGACGAGGTCTCGGGACGGGACCGCTGGCAACGGGTCCTGGAGGCGCTCGGAAAGTTCCGCGCCTCGAGCCTCACCGCGGTGGAAATGCTCACCGTCAGTCCGGCGCTGTCCGACCGCTACCTGATGGATTCGGCCCTGGGGCTCAACGTGCTGAATCAGGGCCTCACGGACCAGGTCGAGGCCCGGCACAAGGCCGTCGAGGAGCGGCTGGCGCGCCTCGGACGGGATTACGCGCGCCGCGCCATCGCCACCGGCGTCGGGGTCGCGATCCTGTCGATCGTGGTCTTCGTCCTGATCGGCCGGCTCACGCGCAAGCTGGGCGCCGATTTCATCGTCATCAGCGGCACGCTGGACGAGTTGGGGAAGGGGAACACGGATGTCGCCATCGATCCGGGCGGCGAGGCCGGCGAGATGGGCCGCGTCCTGGGCAGCCTGGTGAAGTTCCGGGAGGCGCTGCAGGAGGTGGAATTCCAGAAATTCGCCGTTGATCAGCATGCCATCGTCAGCAGTTCCGGACTCGACGGCAACATCACCTTCGTGAACGACCATTTCTGCCGGATCAGCGGCTACGCGCGGGACGAACTGATCGGACGGAACCACCGGATCGTGAAGTCCGGCGCACACCCGCCGGAGTTCTACCGGCAGATGTGGCGCACCATCGCCCGCGGCGAGGTGTGGCACGGCGAGATCCAGAACCGCAAGAAGAACGGGGAGTCGTACTGGGTCGCCGCAACCATCGTCCCCTTCCTCGGCCTGGATGGCAAGCCGCAGCGCTACATGTCGATCCGCACGGACATCACGGGCCAGAAGGCGCTGGAGGCCCAGCTGCAGTCGGCTTGGCAGGTCGCCGAGCACGCGAGCCAGGCGAAGAGCATGTTCCTCGCCAACATGAGCCACGAAATCCGGACGCCGATGAACGGCGTGATCGGCATGACCGAACTGGCGCTGGACGCGACGAGCGAGGAGGAGCGCCGGGAGTACCTGGGCATCGTGAAGTCCTCCGCCGAGTCCCTGCTCGGCATCCTGAACGACATCCTGGACTTCTCCAAGATCGAGGCCGGCAAGCTGTTGATCGAGCGTGTGGCGTTCGATCTCCGGCGGACGCTCTCCGACGTGCTCAGGACCTGGAACCTGCCCGCCCGGGCAAAGGGGCTGGAACTGGTCTGCGACATCGGCGACGGGGTGCCGGACCGGGTCTTCGGGGACCCGGTGCGCCTGCGCCAGGTACTGAACAACCTGTTGAGCAACGCCGTGAAATTCACCGAGCGGGGCGAGATCGTCTTTGCCGTCGTGCCCGCCGGCGGTCCCCCCGCCAAGCCGAATCTCCAATTCTCGGTGCGGGACACGGGGATCGGCATTGCCCCGGACAAGTTGGACCACGTCTTCGAGTCGTTCGCCCAGGCCGACAACTCGACGACCCGCAGGTACGGCGGCACCGGGCTGGGCCTGACGATCTCCGACCGGCTGGTGCGGATGATGGGTGGACGGATGTGGGTCGAGAGTTGCGTCGGCGAGGGCAGCGTCTTCCGTTTCACGCTGTCCCTGGATGCGGAGGCTGCCGACCCGGCGGACGCGCTGGATCCCCGGTTCGCCGGCAGGCGGGCGCTGGTGGTGGACGACAACGCGACGAGCGGCGAGGCCATCGGCCGCCAACTGGCCCGGTGGGCCATCACGACGGAACTGGCGGCCTCGGCCGACCGGGCCTTGGATCGCCTCCAGGCACCGCCGGTCCCGGACGTGGTGATCGCGGACGCCCGGATGCCGGAAATGGACGGGTTTGCCCTCTCCGAATGGATGGTCCGGCAGCCCGCGCTGGCCGCCGTACCGTTGCTCCTGCTGCTGGATGGGACAGAGGCGGGGGATGCGCATCGCTGCCGGACCCTGGGCATCGCGGCGTATGCTGCGAAGCCGATGACCGACCGCGACCTGGCGGCCGTGCTGGCCAGGGCGCTCGGCGCGCGGGAGGCGCCCGGCCCGGCCGGGACCGCTTCGCCCGGCCGGGACGAGCGGCAGGCTCCTCCCAGCCGCGGCGAGGTGCTGCTGGTCGAGGACAACGACGTCAATCGCATGGTGGCCGTACGCCTGCTCGAGAACTGGGGGTACCGGGTCACCGTTGCCGAGGATGGCCGGCGCGCCCTGGACCTGGTGGACGCCGGGCGGCATTTCGACGTGGCGCTGATGGACATGCAGATGCCCGTGATGGGGGGCCTGGAGGCGACCCGGGAGATCCGCCGGCTGGAAGGGGAGCGTGCCTGGCCGCGCCTGCCCATCGTCGCCATGACCGCCAACGCGATGCAGGGCGACCGGGAAGCCTGCCTGCAGGCGGGGATGGACGACTACATTCCCAAGCCGATCAAGCCCGCCGCGCTGGCCGCGGCCCTCGAACGGCACATGGTCCGGGCCGATACGGATTCTGCCCGCGTCGGCGATTACGCGGCGGAATTCGACTATGCGGGTGCCGTGGCCGCCGTCGATCGCGACGTGGTGAATGCCCTCGCGCCGGTTTTCGGGCGCCAGTACCGCGAGGACCTGGAGGCGGTCCGGATTGCCATCGGATCCGGGGCGGCGGCGGAGGCATTGCATCGGGTCCACGGCCTCAAGGGGATCCTGGCCGCCTTCGACGCGGAACCCGCCAGGCGGCTCGCGGCCGAGATCGAGACCCTGCTGCGGGCGGGGGACCTGGCCGATGCCGCGCGGCTCCACGGGGCCCTGGCGCGGGAGGTGGAGAGGCTCGCCGCGATGCTGCTCCCGCCGCAGCCCGCCTGATCCGCGACCGCAGCGCCCGGACTTGGCCGACGGGTCGCGGAGATCAGTTCCCGCCGCCCTGCTGGATCCGTTTCAGCCGGTAGGAAAGCTGCGGGCGCGTGATGCCGAGCAGCCGCGCCGCGCCGGCGAGGTTGCCGCCGGCCTGGGTCACGGCTTCCTTGATCAGCATGGCCTCGACCTCATCGAGGGAAATCCCGGCCGAAAGCACCACGTCGCAGAGCTGTCGTTCCTCCACCGGGCGGTTCTCCTCGAGCCCGCCGCTGTCGCTGATGCCGGCCTCGTGGCTCCCGGGGCACTCGAGGCTGGGGAAGAGCTGGTCCAGTTCGATGGCGCCGTCCTGGGGTGCCAGGATGACGCCCCGCTCGATGACGTTCTCCAGTTCCCGCACGTTGCCCGGCCAGGAATAGACCTTCAGGGCCTTGACGGCCTTGTCGGTCAGGCCCTCGACGCGCTTGCCGTGCAGGGCGGAGAACTTGGCGATCATGGCCTCCACCAGGGGCGGGATGTCCATGGGCCGCTCGCGCAGGGGGGGGATGGCAATGGGATAGACGTTCAGCCGGTAATAGAGGTCGGAGCGGAAGCGGCCGGCCTTGACCGCGGCCTGCAGGTCCACGTTGGTGGCGGCGATCAGGCGCACGTTGGCCCGCCGCGTGCGCTCGTCGCCCAGGCGTTCGTACTCGCCTTCCTGGAGGACCCGCAGGATCTTCGCCTGGGCGGCCATGGGCAGTTCGCCGATCTCGTCCAGGAACAGGGTGCCGTTCTCGGCCCGCTCGAAACGGCCGGGCCGGGAGGTCTGGGCGCCGGTGAAGGCGCCCTTCTCGACGCCGAACAGTTCCGATTCGATCAGTTCGTGGGGCAGGGCGGCACAGTTCACCGCCACGAAGGGGCCCTCGGCGCGGGGGCTCATCTGGTGCAGGGAGCGGGCGAAGCGCTCCTTGCCGACCCCGGTTTCGCCGAGCAGCAGCACGGTGACGTTGGTCTGGGCCGCCTTGTCCATGAGGCCGTAGGCACGCTGGAAGGCCGGCGACACGCCGATCAGGTTCTCGGTCTGCCGCCGCTGTTCCAGGGAAGAGCGCAGGACGTCCACTTCCGTGCGCAGTTCGAGCAGCCGGTTGAGGATGGAGTCCTCCTCGTAGTAGATGGTGTGCTCCGCGGCATCGGGCCACTCCTCGACGGGTTTGCCCACGATGCGGCAATGGGCCGGACCGCAGGCGGCGCATTCCACCTCCTTGAACAGCACGAAACGCCCCATGAAGGCCGTCGTGTAGCCCGAAGCGTATCCGATCAGCATCCAGCACACGGGGTCCCGCTGGGGGCCGTATTCCTTCACGTGGGCCTCGGCCTCCCAGGAGTTCTCCCAGCGGAACTCGCCGTAGAACTTGCCGGCGGCGATGTCCATGTCGAGCTTGATCGGCGTGACCTGGACGCTGCCCTCCAGCATGTGGAGCTGCGGGCCGACCACGAAGGCGTCGACCGGGTTCTGGTGGCCGCGGATCTTCTTGGCGAGTTCGGCGTCGCGGGAACCGGAGGCGTAGCCCATGCGGGTCAGGATGCGCCGGGCATGTTCCTGGCCGACGGAACGGATCAGTTCCTTGCGCAGGCCGGCCAGGGCCGCCGCATGGAGCAGCAGCATCCGGTTCTCGGCGAGCCAGATGGTGCCGTCGTCGGCGGAAAAGCGCACCAGTCGGCGCAGGTCGTCGTTCTGGGGGTACTTGATACCCATGATTCTGGTGTTCTCCTCGGCGGCCGTCTTCCGGCGGGGTACCGTCCCGGCGCCGCAGAAGGCGGGCGGATTCTAGAGCAATCGCCGGGCCAGGCCCGTCCACCCTCCAGGCCCCCGGAAAACCTTCGAATCCCGTGGCTTGTTGCGCTGCATCCTGATGATTTGATCAATTGACACTTGATCAGTTCATCAATTGATTGACGTCTGAAGTATAGGCCGCGCCGGCGCGGGCGGCGAAAAAACAGGTCTATCGACGTCGATACAAGGGCTTGCGTCGCCTGGCACGGCTCTGGCTATGACGGCTCCACCGTTGCCGCCGGGAGCCAGGACCATGAGTGAGGAGAAGCCTTTCGACACCACCCGCAAATTCGTGCGCGTCACGGAGCTGAGGGAGAACGGCCTCGTCGAGTTCGAGTTCGCCATCGGCGAGCCCGAACTGTTCGTGGAACTGATCATGGCCGCGCCGGCCTTCGACGAGTTCTGTGCCGCCAACAAGGTCACCTTCATCGACGACAAGGGAAGGCTGAAGCTGGGCGACGAGGACGCGGAGTGGCGCTGGAGCCTGCGCGACGCGACGCACCAGCGTTTCAAGTAGGACGCTTTACACAACCCGGCCTGCGGGGCCGGACCACCAAGGAGGAAGCTCGATGCAAATTGATCTGCGGACCGTCAGCATCACCCCGCTGCGGCAGACGTTCGATCACGTGGCCAAGCGGCTGGGGGGCGACAAGCCGGCCAGCCGCTATCAGGAAGGCACGCTGGACGTCCAGGCGAAGACCAACTACCACTACCGGCCGACCTGGGATCCGGCGCACAAGATCTTTGACGAGACGCGCACCGCCATCAAGATGAAGGACTGGTACGCGTTCAAGGATCCGCGCCAGTTCTACTACGGCTCCTGGACCCAGGCGCGCGCGCGGCTGCAGGAGACCGCCGAGGGCGACATCGAGTTCGTCGAGTCCCGGGGTCTCGCCTCCAACCTGTCCGCCGCCGTCCGCAAGCTGGCCCTCGAACTCTACGTGCCGCTGCGCCACGTGGAGTGGGGCGCCAACATGAACAATTCCGCCATCTGCGCCTACGGCTTCGGCACCGCCATCACGGCGCCCGCCCAGTTCCAGGGCATGGACCGGCTGGGTTCCGCCCAGTACCTGTCCCGCCTGGGCCTGCTGCTCGGCGGCCCCGACGACCTGGCCACCGCCAAGAACGCCTGGCTGAACGCCCCCGCCTGGCAGGAACTGCGCCGCTACGTCGAGGACACCTTCGTGCTTTCCGACTGGTTCGAACTCTACGTGGCCCAGAACCTGGCCCTGGACGGCCTCATGTTCCCGCTGCTCTTCAAGCGCGTGGACGACCACCTGACCAGCCAGGCCGGCCCCACGGTGTCCATGCTGACGCGCTTCCAGGCCGACTGGTTCGCCGATGCGTCCAAGTGGGTGGATGCCACGATCAAGACGGCCGCCGCCGAATCCGCCGAGAACAAGGCCCAGCTCGAGGCCTGGACCAAGTCCTGGGCCGCCCGTGCCGCCGAGGCCCTGCAGCCCGTCGTGGCGATGGCCCTGGGCGATGCCGCCGCCGGTGCCATGGACGAGGCGATGACCCAGTTCAAGGCCCGCTGCGCCAAGGCCGGCCTGTCGGTCTGAGAGGAGAACACATGTCTACCGTATTCATTGCCTTCCAGCGCACGGACGAGGTCCGCGCCATTGTCGAGGCCATCATGCAGGACAACCCCGGCGCCCAGCTCGACGAGCAGCCGGGCATGGTGAAGGTGAACGCCGCCGGCCGGCTGGTCGTCAAGCGCGCGACCGTCGAGGAAAAGCTCGGCCGCGACTTCGACCTGCAGGAAATGCACGTGCATCTGATCACCCTGTCGGGAAACATCGACGAGGACGACGACCAGTTCGTCCTTGCCTGGAAACACTGAGGATCAGGAGAACACACTCATGGATATGCCAGCCAAGAAACTCGGCCTGAAGGAGCGCTACGCCGCGCTCACCCGCGACCTGCACTGGGACACCACCTACCAGCCCATGGACAAGGTGTTCCCGAACGTGAATTACGAAGGGATCAAGATCCACGACTGGTCCAAGTGGGAGGATCCCTTCCGCCTGACCATGGACGGTTACTGGAAATACCAGGCCGAGAAGGAGCGCAAGCTCTACGCCATCATGGATGCCTTCGCCCAGAACAACGGGCACCTGGGCGTCACCGACGCGCGCTACATCAACACCCTGAAGCTGTTCCTGACCGGCGTCAGCCCGCTGGAATACATGGCCCACCGGGGCTTCGCCCACGTCGGCCGCTCCTTCCCCGGCGCCGGCGCCCGGGTCGCCTGCCTGATGCAGTCCCTGGACGAGATCCGCCACGCCCAGACCCAGATCCACTCGATGTCGGTCTACAACAAGCACTACAACGGCTTCCATGACTGGCAGCACATGCATGACCGGGTCTGGTACCTGTCGGTGCCCAAGTCCTTCTTCGACGACGCGATCACGGCCGGGCCCTTCGAGTACATGATCGCCATCGGCTTCGCCTTCGAGTACGTCCTGACCAACCTGCTGTTCGTGCCCTTCATCTCCGGCGCCGCCTACAACGGCGACATGGGCGCCATGGCCTTTGGCTTCTCGGCGCAGTCCGATGAGTCGCGCCACATGACGCTGGGTCTGGAGATCATCAAGTTCATCTTGGAACAAGACCCAGACAACCTGCCCATCGTGCAAGCCTGGCTGGACAAGTGGTTCTGGCGCGGCTACCGCGTGCTCCCCCTGGTGGCCATGATGATGGACTACATGCTGCCCAAGCGCGTGATGAGCTGGAAGGAAGCGTGGGAGATCTACGCCGAGCAAAACGGTGCGGCCCTGTTCAACGACTTGGCCCGCTACGGCATCAAAGTACC
>JAEUNJ010000094.1 GCA_016791145.1 Rhodocyclaceae bacterium
AGCGCAGTTCCGGCAGGTTGCGCCGGCGCAGGGTCCACGCGGCCACCGCGTCGGCGACGCTGGCGGTGGTGGAGGCGGCGTATTGCGGGTACATGGGGACCACCAGGATGCGCCGGGCGCCGGCTGCCGCCAGCCTGTCCAGGACCGAGGCCACCGAGGGCTCGCCGTAGCGCATCGCCCAGGCGACCAGCAGGTCCCGCCGGCCCCGCTCGCCCAGGAGCCCCTGGAGCAGCTTCGCCTGCCGGGCGGTATGCACGGCGAGCGGCGAACCCTCGGGCAGCCAGATCTTCGCGTACTTGGCGGCGGACTTGCCCGGGCGCAGGTTCAGGATGATGCCGTTCAGGATGGGCCACCAGACGGCGCGGGGAATCTCCACGACGCGCGGATCGGACAGGAACTCCCGCAGGTAGGGGCGCAGGGCGGCGGCCGTGGGGGCGGCCGGCGTTCCCAGGTTCACCAGCAGCACCGCGGTGCGTTCCGGCGAACCATGGACGAAGGCCGGTTCGGGGGCGAAGCGCGCCATGGCCTACGGCACCGACAGGGCGTTGGAGAGCAGCTTCGCGGTGATGTCCACGATGGGGATCACGCGCTCGTAGGCCATCCGGGTGGGGCCGATCACGCCGATGGTGCCGACCACGTGTCCGTCCACCTCGTAGGGCGCCGCCACCACGCTGCATTCGTCCAGGGTGGCGATACCCGACTCGCCGCCGATGAAGACCTGCACGCCTTCCGCATTGGTCGAGGCCTCGAGGAGCTGGGCGAGGCTGGTCTTCTGTTCGAACATGTCGAACAGGCGGCGCAGCCGCGCCATGTTGGACGAGAGGTCGTCGATCCCCAGCAGGTTGCGCTCCCCGGCGATCATGTACTGGGTCGACGTGTCGCCCACCGCCTCGTTGCCCGCCTCCATGGCGGCGCTCATCAGTTCGATCATGTCCGACCGGATCTGCCGCAACTCGTCCTGCAGGCGGGCCCGGATCTGCCCGAAGTCCTGTCCGGCGAAGTGCTCGTTCAGGTAGTTGCCCGCGGCCACCAGCTCCGCCGGCGAGTAGCTGCGCTGGGTGAACAGGATGCGGTTCTGCACGTCCCCGGCATCGGTGACGATGATCAGCAGGATGCGCTTTTCGGACAGGCTGATGAACTCGATCTGGCGGATGCGCGGCGCCTGACGCCGGGGCGCCACCACCACGCCGGCGAAATGGGTCAGCTCGGACAGGAGCTGCGAGGCGTGGGTCAGCACCCGCTGGGGCTGGTCCGGCTGGATCGCCCCCTGGATCTCCGAAACCTCCTCGACGGCCAGCGGACGCACCGTCAGCAGCGTATCCACGAACAGGCGATAGCCCCGGGGGGTCGGGATGCGGCCGGCGGAGGTGTGGGGGCTGGCGATGAAGCCCATCTCCTCCAGGTCCGACATGACGTTGCGGATGGTGGCGGGCGAGAGTTCCAGGCCCGAATAGCGGGACAGGGTGCGCGAGCCCACGGGCTGGCCTTCCGCGATGTAGCGTTCGATCAGCGTCTTCAGCAGGGTTTGCGCGCGTTTGTCCAGCATGTGCCCAATTCTATTGAATTTTTCCCGGAAATCCGGGTGCGGCATTTGTGGTTAAATCGCCCCATGGAGCATGCCACGCCCCGCATCGCCGCCCTTGTCGGAAAATACCAGAGCCCGGACGTGGCCGAGTCCCTCCGGCTCCTCGCGGCCTACCTGAGGGACCAGGGCCTCACCGTGCTGGTGGAGGAGGATACCGCAGCCTCGGTGGGCGCCCCCGGCTTCCCGCCGGCCTCCTTCGAGCGCATCGGCAACGACGCGGACCTGGCGATCATCGTCGGCGGCGACGGCACCTTCCTGAGCGCCGCCCGACGGCTGGCGCCCTACCGGGTGCCCCTGGTGGGGGTGAACCAGGGCCGCCTCGGCTTCATGACCGACGTGGCGCGGGAGCACATGCTCGACGGCATGGAGGACCTGCTGGCCGGGCGCTTCGTGCGCGAGGAGCGGATCCTGCTGGAGGCCGAGGTCCGCCGGGGCGGCGAAAGGGTCCAGCGCGCCCTCGCCCTCAACGACGTGGTCATGTCGAAGGGCGAGATGGGCCGCATGATCGAGTTCGAGCTGCATGTGGACGGCGAGTTCATCTACGTGCTGCGGGCCGACGGCATGATCATGGCGACGCCGACCGGGTCCACCGCCTACGCCCTGTCCGCCAACGGGCCCATCCTCCACCCGGCCATGGGGGCCATCGCCGTCGTCCCCCTCTGCCCCCACGGGCTGTCCTACCGTCCCATCACCATCAGCGACGGCTCGGTGGTCGAACTGGTCCTCCTCAATCCCCACGACGCCATGGTCCATTTCGACGGCCAGGTCCGCTGCGACGCCCGGGCCGGTGACCGGCTGGTCGTGCGCCGCGCGCCGGAAACCATCGCCTTCCTGCACCCGCCGGGCTACAGCTACTTCGCGATGCTGCGCGAGAAGCTCCACTGGAGCGCCATTCCCAAGCGGGGCTGAGCCCGATGCTGAGGCGGCTGTTCATCCGCGATTTCGTCATCGCCGACCGGCTCGAGCTGGAGTTCGGCCCCGGCTTCTCGGCCCTCACCGGCGAGACGGGGGCGGGCAAGTCCATCCTGGTGGATGCCCTGGGCCTGGCCCTCGGCGGGCGGGCGGACGCAGGGACGGTGCGGGCCGGCGCCGACCGGGCCGAGGTTTCCGCCGAGTTCGACCTTCCGCCGGGCGACGCCGTCGCCGCGTGGCTGGCGGAGAGCGACCTCACCGCCGAGGAGGGTCGCCTGCTGCTGCGACGGGTGGTGGAGGCGGGCGGCCGCTCGCGGGCCTACATCAACGGAACGCCGGCCACGGTGCAGCAGCTTTCCGACCTGGGCGACCGGCTGGCCGACATCCACGGCCAGCATGCCCACCACGCCCTGCTGCGCCCCGAGGCCCAGCGGGCCCTCCTGGACGGCCACGCCGGGGCCCAGGAGGCGGCGGCCCAGGCAGCCCGGAGCTTCCGCCAGTGGCGGCGCCTGCGCGAGGCGCGGGAGCAGGCCGAGGCGGGCGCCGAGGCCGCCGGGCGGGAACGGGAACTGGTCGAGTGGCAGGTGGGCGAGCTGCGCGCCCTGGGCTTTGACCGCGAGGCCTGGGGCGAGACGGAGGCCGACCACCGGCGCCTTTCCAATGCCGCGGGCCTGCTCGCCGCCGTGGACGAGGTGCTGGGCCTGCTGGAGGAGGCGGAGGACTCGGCCACGGCGCGCACCGGCCGCGCCCTGGCGCGCCTCGCCGATGCTGCCGGCATGGATCCCGCCCTCGCGGAGGCGCGCGCGCTGGCGGAGGGCGCGGACCTGCAGTTGCGCGAGGCCGTCCATGGCCTGCGCCGCTACCGGGACCAGGCGGACCTGGATCCCTCCCGCCTCGGGGAACTGGAGGCGCGCATCGAGGCGGTCATGGCGATGGCCCGCAAGCACCGGGTCGCCCCCGAGCGATTGCCGGAGACCCTGGCGGCCCTGGAGGCCCGGCTGGCCGAACTGGCCCTGCTGCACGACCCGGCCGCCCTGGCCGCCCGGGAGGCCGAGGCGCGGCGGACCTATGCGGAATGGGCCGGCCGGCTCACCCAGGCGCGCCGCAAGGCCGGCGCGGCCCTGGAGAAGGCGGTGACCGCGGCCATGGCCGACCTGGCCATGGGCGGCGGCCGCTTCGCGGTGCACCTGGAACCGGTGGCGGAAGGCTCGGCGCACGGACAGGAAACGGTGGAGTTCCGGGTCACGGCCAATCCCGGGCAGCCGCTGCGGGCCCTGGCCAAGGTGGCCTCCGGCGGGGAACTCTCCCGCATCGGCCTCGCCCTGCAGGTGATCGCCAGCCGGGCCGGCGGCGCCGGGACCCTGGTGTTCGACGAGGTGGACGTGGGCATCGGGGGGCGGGTGGCCGAGATCGTCGGCCGCATGCTGGCCGAATTGGGGCGCGAGCGGCAGGTGCTCTGCGTCACCCACCTGCCGCAGGTGGCGGCAAGGGCGGATGCCCAGTTCTCCATCGCCAAGGAGAGCCGCAGGGGAGGGGTGTTCAGCGTCGTGATCGCGCTGGAAGGGGACGGACGCGTGGACGAGATCGCCCGCATGCTCGGCGGCGTCAAGATTACCGAGACCACGCGGGAGCATGCGAGGGAGATGCTGGGGAGTCCTGTCTCCCGGGGCGAAGCGCCGCCGATCACTTCCTCCCCTTCAAGGGGAGGCAAGGGAGGGGATGGGGGCACCTGACTCGCGGCGCGTAGCGCCGCATTTCTCCCCCTCTCCTTCCAAGGGGAGGGCGGGGGTGGGGATGGGGATTCCAACAGCCGGCGCGAAGCGCCGCCGTTCATCTCCTCCCCATCAAGGGGAGGTGAGGGTGGGGATGGGTCTTCGTCCCGCCCCAAACAGCGTTTCCCGGATTGCCTTGCCATCCGGAATCCTGCCGGGTCTCGCCCCGGCGGGCGTGCTGCGCGGCAAAGGAGGGGGGGAAGAAAACGCGCCCCGTTGCGCCGGCCCTGCGGGCTGCCCTCCCTGCGGACCGCCGGCCCGGCCGGCCGCTGAACTCGCTTCGCTCGGACAACGCGGCCGGACTGCCCCGGTCCGGCGGCCCTCC
>JAEUNJ010000101.1 GCA_016791145.1 Rhodocyclaceae bacterium
CCGGCACAACCTCAACTACTGGCAGTTCGGCGACTATCTGGGCATCGGTGCCGGCGCCCACGGCAAGCTCTCGTTCCCGGACCGGATCGTCCGCGAGGCCCGCCCCCGCCACCCCAGGGACTACCTGGCGGCCGCCGCATCACCCGCGCAGCGGGCCCGCGGACCGGTTAACCGGTCCGACCTGCCCTTCGAGTTCATGATGAACGCACTGCGGCTCAACGAGGGGGTGCCGGCATCCCTCTTCCCGGAGCGCACCGGCCTGGGCCTCGGCGAGATTTCCGCCCGCCTCGCGGAAGGCCGCGCCGAAGGACTGCTGTCCCCGGCCCCGGACCGGATCGCACCCACCGAGCGCGGCAGGCGCTTCCTGAACGCCCTGCTGCACCGGTTCCTGCCGGCCTGAGCGGCGGGCCGGTGGGCCCGCCGGAAGGTTCGACTCAGCCGCGCAGGGGGAGATGGGCCGTCCCGGCGGTCCCGGCTCCTTCCCCCGCCGCGACGGCGAGGACGCGGTTGCGGCCGCCCCGCTTGGCCTGGTAGAGGGCCGCGTCGGCTTCGGCAAGGAGCCCGTCGGTATCCCATCCGGCATGCCATTGGGCGAGGCCGATGCTGACCGTGCAGGGGGGCAGGCCCGGGGCCGACTCGGCGGCGATCGCCGTCCGGATCCGCTCCGCCACGTGCAGCGCATCGGCCAGCAGGGTCTCGGGCAGCAGGATGGCGAACTCCTCGCCGCCGTAGCGCCCGAAGACATCCGGCCGGCGCAGTTGCCCATCCACGCGCCGGGCGAACTCGGTCAGCACCCGGTCGCCGACCAGGTGCCCGTACCGGTCGTTGACGGACTTGAAATGGTCCAGGTCCAGCATCAGCAGGGACAGCGGATGCCCGTGCCGGCGGGCCCGCTCGATCTCCTTGCCGACCATGTCGAGGAAGGCTCCCCGGGAAAAGGCGCCGGTGAGGGCGTCGTGGGAGGCCTGGAACTCCAGCAGCCGGCGCAGCCGGTGATTGGCCAGCAGGATGAAGCCGATGGTCAGCAGGAAGACGCTCAGCGTGTAGCCGGCCACGTAGATCTGCTGGATCAGGCCCGCGTCCAGCAGACTCGTCGGGCCGCCGTCGAGGAACAGGGACACGAAGCGGGCGAGGCAGGTCGTGCTGGCGAACAGGAAGCTCCCCGCCATGAACCGGGCCGCGTCGCCTCCTTTCGGAACGCCCCAGGAAATCCGCGCGCCGAGCGCGAAGAAGACGGTGTTGAAGGCCGTGACGGTCATCAGGCGCAAGGGGTAGCTCGGCTGCATGTAGGTGAACCACGCGATCCCGGCCATCAGCGTTGCGAACACCGCGCCGCCGGCCCGCCAGGGGAATCGGCGGCCGGAGATGCGCATCAGGGCATCCAGCAGAAGGAATTCCCCGCCGATCAGCAGGGCATTGGCGAGCACCACGGACACCAGCGGCGGCAGCGCCTCCCGCAGGCCGAACAACGGGGTTGCGCAGAAGATGACCAGGTTGCCCCAGCCCCATTCGCGCAGACCGGCGATGGACGCCGGGAAACTGCGCCGCATGACCAGCAGGATCAGCGCGCAGACCAGGCTCAGCAGGCCGGCGACGAAGATCAGCGAGCGGGGATCGATGCCGCCCACGTCAGGCCTCCGGAGGGCCGGCCGGAGCAGGTCGGCGCCCTCGCGCGGGTGGCCGCCGGCACGCGCGGGCGGCGGGCGCCGTCTCCGCGCTCCCCGCGCCTTCCACCAGCCGCCCGCGACGAAGCATCATGCCGCCCTCCGGCGGAACACGACGTCCCACACCCCGTGCCCGAGGCGCACGCCCCGCTGCTCGAACTTGGTAGGCGGCCGGTAGGCCGGCCGCGGCGCATACCGGTCCGCGGTGTTCTCCAGGAGCGGCTCGCCGCCCAGGACGCCCAGGATCCATTCCGCATACTCTTCCCAGTCCGTCGCGCAATGGAGGTAACCGCCGGGCGCGAGGCGGGTGGCGAGCAGGGCCACGAACCCGGGCCTGATCAGGCGCCGCTTGTGGTGCCGCTTCTTGGGCCAAGGGTCGGGGAAGAAGACATGGATGCCGGCCAGGGAGGCGGGGGCAATCATGTCCCGGGCCACCTCCATGGCGTCGTGCTGGACGATGCGCACGTTGGCCAGTTCGCGCACCGCGATTTCCTTCAGCAGGCTGCCGACCCCCGGCGTGTGGACCTCGACGCCGATGAAATCGGTGTCCGGATGGGCCGCCGCGATGGCCGCG
>JAEUNJ010000113.1 GCA_016791145.1 Rhodocyclaceae bacterium
CTCGAGCCAGCCAGCATCCAAACCCGAACGACTCCCCGAACCTTACTCCGGCACGAAGTACCGCAGCCCCCCATCCTCGATCGCCCGCAACGGATGCCCGTACATCCGCCCCAGCAATCCCGGCTCCAGCACCTCCCCCACCGCCCCCTGCCGGGTCTCGCCCCCGCCGACCAGGAGCAGGGCCCGATCGGCATACCGCAGGGCCAGATTCACGTCGTGCAGCACCATGACGACGGCAATGCCCTCCGAACGGGCACGCTCCGCGACCAGTTCGAGCACCGCCACCTGGTGGTTGAGGTCCAGGTGGGCCAGGGGCTCGTCGAGCAGCCAGAGCCTGGGGGCCTGGGCCAGCAGGGTCGCGAAGGCGAGGCGCTGGCGCTCGCCGCCGGAAAGGGTCCGCACGTCCCGTTCGGCAAGCGCGGCGAGGCCCACCGCGGCCAGGGCCTCCCGGGCGATGGCCTCGTCCCGGGCACCCTCCCAGGCCCAGCGGGAGAGGTGCGGATGGCGGCCGATCAGGGCCGTCTCCAGCACGGTGGCGGGAAAGGCGTCGCCGGGCCGCTGGGGCAGCAGGCCCCGCAGGCGGGCGGCCTCGCGGCCGTCCATGGCGGCCAGGGGCCAGCCGTCCAGTTCCACCCGGCCGGCGGCCGGGACGCGCAGGCCGGCCAGGGTGTGCAGCAGCGTGGTCTTGCCGGCGCCGTTTCGGCCCAGCACGGCCAGGCGCTCGCCGGCCCGGACTTCCAGGTCGAGCCGCTCCGCGACGGCTTGGCCGCCGATGCGCACGCCCAGCCCGCGGGCGGCCAGCACCGGACCCGTGGTCATGGTGCCCTCCCCGGCTGGCGCCCGAGCAGGAACAGGAACAGGGGCACGCCGATCAGGGCGGTGAGCACGCCCACGGGGAGCTGCTGGGGCGAGATCAGCGTACGGGCCAGGGTGTCGGCGCAGGCCAGCAGGGCGCCGCCGGCCAGGGCTGCGGCGGGCAGCAGCACCCGCTGGTCGTTGCCCACGGCGAGGCGCACCAGGTGGGGCACCACCAGGCCGACGAAGGCGATGCTGCCGGCCGTGGTGACGGCGGTGGCGGTGAGCAGGGAGGCGGCCACCTGGATGCCCAGGGTCAGCCGCCCGACGGGGACGCCGAGGGCCCGGGCCGCCAGGTCCCCGTGGGCCACCAGGTTCAGGTCCCGGGCGAAGGGCAGTGCGAAGGCGAGGCCCGCCACGAGCACGACCAGGGCCGGCCAGGGCGTCACGGCGTGGGAGAGGTCGCCCATCAGCCAGAACAGCATGCCGCGCAACTGGCCCTCGGAAGCGATGGACAGGATGAGGGCGACGACGGCGCTGCAGCCGGAGGCGACGATGACGCCGGTGAGCAGCAGCCGGGTGCGCGTCCAGGCCCCCTCGCCGTGGGCGAGGCCGAAGACCAGCAGCGTGGCGCCCAGGGCGCCGGCAAAGGCGCCGCCGTGGACCAGGGCGGCGGGCAGGCTGGCGAGGAGCGCCAGCAGGGCGCCGACGGCGGCGCCGCCGGAGACGCCCAGCACGTAGGGGTCGGCCAGCGGGTTGCGCAGCAGCACCTGCATCAGGGCGCCGGCGAGGGCGAGGAGCCCGCCGCAGGCAAAGGCGGCCAGGGCCCGCGGCAGGCGCAGGGCGCGCACCACCTCACCCGCCTCGCCGCCGCCGCCGGCCAGGGCGGCCAGCGCATCGGCCGGCGCCACCGGCAGCGTGCCCGCCAGGAGCGCCGCGCCGAGGGCCGCCGCGCCCGCCAGGGCGAGGAGCAGCAGGACGAGGGCGGCGCGGCGGCGGGAGGGCATGGAAGGGTCAGAATTCCCCGAAGCGCAGACCGACCATCACGCGGGTCCCTTCGGTGCCGTAGTTGAAGCGGGGCTCGTAGCGCCTGTCGAACAGGTTGTTCACCCGGACGAACAGGCTCCAGTCGCGGGAGATGGCATAGTCGGCCGTGGCATTGACGAGGGCATAACCGCCGAGGCGCTCGCGCCGGTCGGCCGGGACGGTGGCGCTGAAGGCGTCGTCCTCCCAGCGCGGCCCGCTGGCGGTGACCGCGACGCCGTAGCGCCACGGGCCGGTCCGCCGGTCCACGCGCAGCTTGCCGTGCAGGCGGCTGCGGTTGTTGAGCAGCACCTGCCGCTGGAGGTCCTTCGGGTCCTGTCGGTCGACGGAGGCGTTCACGTTCCAGTCGCCGAAGCTTGCCGCGTACTCCAAGGTGAGGCCGCGCAGCAGGGCCTGGCTGATGTTCTGGGGTTCCCAGTAAAAGGGCCCCTTGCCCGGGTTGGCCCGCCATTCGATCAGGTCCGACACCCGGTTGCGATACAGGGTCGCGCCCGCGTGCCAGGTGGCCGCCCGGTAACGCACGGCCGCCTCGGCGCCCCGGGCCTGCTCCGGCCGCAGGTTCGGATTCCCGCCGCCGAACATGGGGTCGGCCGGGAAGTACAGGTCGTTGAAGGTGGGGGCCTTGAAGGCGGTCTTGGCGCCGGCCTGGAACTGCCATCCGTTGCCGGTCCGGTAGGCGTAGGTCAGGCCGCCGGTGCCGCGGCTGCCGAACTGCCCGGAATGGTCGCGCCGGAGGTTCGCCTGGAGGCCGTGGCTGCCGAACCAGACGTCATAGCCGCCGATCAGGGCGTCGATGCTGCGCGACCGGCCCGTGTAGCCGCGGTCGGCGTCGATCCGCTGGTCCAGGCGCTCGATGGCCAGCAGGGCAGTGCCGGGGCCGACGGCCAGGTCGTTCTGCCAGGTGAATTGGCGCTGGCGGGTCGAAAAGCGGTTGAAGAACTCGCCGCCGGTGGTGGGGTTGAGGCGGTAGTCCCGCATGCGGTCCTCGCTCTCCTCGGCCCGCAGCGTCGAGGTCCACCCGGCGAGCAGCTTCCCCGTCCAGAAAAGGCCGGTCCCCGAGAGATTCTGGTAGGTCCTGGAGTCGTAGGCGGCGGTGCAGGGGAAGAAGAACACCGGATCGCACTGGGTGGCGTCCTTCCGGGTCACGGCGGAAAACCGGGAAGCCTGGATTCCGACCTCGTGCCCGGCGACGGGCCGGAAGCGCAACTGGCCGGTGAGGCTGTCGTTGCGATTGCCGTCGGCATCCGGATTGAAGGGATCGGTGGTGAAGAACACGGTGGCCCAGCGGGGGTCGGGGCCGCGGATGGCGCTCACGGACCCGGTGCGCTCGCGGCTGCCCGCGACCGTGAAGGACCAGGGTCCCCGGCTTCCGCCGGCGGCGACCTCGGCCCGCGAGGCGCCGTAGTTGCCCGCGGCGGCGGCGGCCTGGACGCGGGGCACGCCGTCGATCTGGCGGGTGAAGAGCTGGACGACGCCGCCGACGGCATCGGCGCCGTAGAGGCTGGACGACGGGCCGCGGAGGATTTCGACCCGCTCGATGGCCGACAGGGGGACCGCCTCCAGGGAGGCCGTGCCCAGGGTGGCCGAGTTCAGCCGCATGCCGTCCAGGAGGACCAGGGTGTGGCCGCCATTGGCGCCGCGCAGGAAGAGGCTGGCCGGCTGGCCGGTGCCGCCGGTGCTCGAGAGTTCGACGCCGGGCTGGGCGGCGAGCATCTCGGGGACGCTGCTCCACCCGGCGGCGGCGATTTCGTCGCGGTCGATGACCGTGACGTCGGCGAGGACCCGGTCGGCCCGGGTCGGCTGGCGGGTGGCCGTGACCACGATGGCGGCCAGTTCGACGGGTTTCTCCGCGGCGGCGAGGCCCGGGAGGAAGGCTGCGAGGGAAAGCGCCGCGACACGGGCGGCGGGTTGCTGGGTCAGACGCATGATGGATGGACTCCCTTCGCCGGCCAGCGTCCCCGCAGGCCGGTGGATTGCGGATACGGAAACGCGCGGGGGAAGGCGGGATGGCGGAAACGGCGAGGCCGCGGCCGGCCGCCGCATCCCCGCGGCGATTCCAACGTTCCATCCGTGGCCGGTCTCCGGGCTCGGAAGTCTTGAAGCCCCGCCTTCCCGGGATGATCCCAGTGGCATCGTGGGGTTCCGCACTTCCCTACCGTTGCGGGGGCAGCGCAGGCCTTGCGCCTCGCGGCGCGCACCTGCTTCCCGTTTCACCCGTCGCCGGAAAGGCTTCGGGCACCTCGGACAGGAGGACGGACCGCCTGGACGGCCCATCCACGCTGGATTATAGCGGTCGAAACCCTGGCGAAGGCACGTCCTCCGGCGGCAGCGCGGGCCAGGCCGTCCTTCTTCCATGCAACCTTCACAATCACGGCTTACTTCTTGACCGGGAAGGAAAATTCCAACAAACTTGCGCCATGAGCCAAGAACTCGACTCCCTGGAGCAGAAAATCGACCGCCTGGTCGCCGTCGGCCGTGGACTGCGGGCGGAGAACGAACACCTGCGCGGCCGCATCGAGCACCTGGAGCGGGAGAAGCAGGCGCTGACCGACCGGATCGAGCAGGCGAGGGGCCGCCTCGAGGCCCTGATGGACAGGCTTCCCGAATGATGACCACCCAGACCGCGAAGACCGCCAGCTCCCTGGACATCCGCCTCCAGGGCAAGGAATACCGGGTCGCCTGCGAGCCCGAGGAGAAGGAGGCCCTGCTGGCCGCCGTGGCCCTTCTGGACGCAAAACTGGCCGACATCGGCACCAGGACCAAGAGCACCGGAGAGCGCCTGGCGGTGATGACGGCGCTCAACCTCGCCCATGAGTTGATCTCCCTCAAACAATCCGCGAATGCGATTGACGGGTCGGAGTTGAAGCGTAGAATCGGTTCCATCGAGGCGCGCGTGGACGCCGCCATCGCCGAGGCCCGACAGGACGAATTGTTCTAGGGCCCGGCGGCGGAAGGACTCTTCGCGAACCTCCCAGGAATCCCCTGCGGTGCGCGTCAAGGCCATACATTCCTTGAACCAATGCATGGGCATCTGGCCGCGGACCATCGACGCCGCTGTTGTGAGCGCTCCTTCGTCGAGCGCACCTGAAGCGGAAGGGAAGCAGCCACTCTGAACCGAGGTTCAGGATGCCGGCCTAACGGCACAGGCGGGGGCCCCAGCAACAAAGAGCGCGGCATGCCGCGCTCTTTTCTTTTGACGTCCCTGCCGGCATGAACGACCTGGACGGAAGCTTCGGCCGCCATCGGGTGGGCCCGGACGAACGCCGCCGGCGCATCCGCCGGGTTTTCGCGGCGGTGGCCGCCCGCTACGACCTGATGAACGACCTGATGAGCGCGGGCATCCACCGGCTCTGGAAGCGTCGCCTGGCGCGGGACGCGGCGGGTGCGGCAGGACGTGTGGTGGACCTGGCCGGCGGCACGGGCGACGTGGCCCGCCTGCTCGCCGGACCGGGGCGCACCGTGACGGTCTGCGATCCCAGCCTGGCCATGATGGCGGCGGGCCGGGGCCGGGGCGGGGACATCCTCTGGGTCGCCGGGGAAGCCGAGGCCCTGCCTTTCCCGGACGACAGCGTGGACGTGCTCGCGGTGTCCTTCGGACTGCGCAACGCGACCCGGCTGGACCGGGCGCTGGCGGAAATCCGGCGGGTGCTGGCGCCCGGCGGCCTGTTCCTGTGCCTGGAATTCTCGCGGCCACGTGCCTGGCTGCGGCCGTTCTACGATCTTTATTCCTTCTTCGTGATCCCGCGCCTCGGCGCGGCGGTGGCCCGGGAACCGGCGGCCTACCAGTACCTGGTGGAGTCGATCCGCCGCTTTCCCGACCAGCGGGGCTTCGCGCGCCTGATGCGGGAGCAGGGCCTGGCGCGGGTCGAGTGGCGCAACCTCTCGTTCGGCATCGCCGCCCTGCACTCGGGACGGAAACCCGAATCGCATGGCTCCCGGCGCTGAGGCCCCGGGGCGCCGATTTGTGGCAACATCGCCGCTTTTCACGGATGCGTCCACCATGAAGTCCCGCCCGTTCCCCCTTGCCCTTCCCGTCGTCGCGGCCCTGCTCCTCGCGGGATGCGGCGGCATGAACGTCTGGCCCTTCGGCGAGAAAGCCGTCGAGCGGTCCCGCACGCCGGCCAACGCGATCGAATACCGGTGTGCCGGCGGCAAGGGCTTCTACCTGCGCATGGCCGACGGCGCGGCCTGGGTGATCCTGCCGGAGCGCCAGTTCCGCCTCGACCCGGTGGCCGGTTCCGCCGGCCGCTACGGCAACGGCCGCGCGACGCTGACGGTGGGGACCGACACGACCCTCGCGGATCCGCCGGCGATCAATTATTCCGAATGCAAGGCCGTCGCCGCCGCCGGGTGACCGGCATCCGGCACGGCGGGACGGGGATTCCATGCGCTACTGGCTGATGAAGTCCGAGCCCTCGGTGGTGGGCATCGACGACGTGCTGGCCATGCCCGACCGGACGGTGGACTGGTGGGGCGTGCGCAACTACCAGGCGCGGAATTTCATGCGTGACCAGATGAAGGTGGGGGACAAGGTCTTCTTCTACCACTCGTCCTGTCCCGAGCCCGGCATCGCGGGCCTCGCCGAGGTGGCGAAACTGGCCTACCCGGACCGGACCCAGTTCGATCCGGCCAGCCCCTATTTCGATCCGAAATCGACACCGGAGAATCCGCGCTGGCTGAACGTGGACGTGCGCATCGTGCGAAAGACCCGCCTGGTCGGCATCCCGGAACTGCGCGCCCATCCCGAACTCGCCCATATGCGGGTGCTCCAGCGGGGCAACCGGCTTTCCATCACCCCCGTCGATCCGGCGGAGTGGAAGTTCATCGTCGAGAAGCTCCTGAAGTGAGTTCCACCGCCTTTCTCTGGTTCCTGGGTTACCTGGGCCTGGGGGCCTTCGCCGGATTCTTCGCGGGCCTGCTGGGCGTCGGCGGCGGCGCGGTCATGGTGCCGGTGCTGGCGGTGATGTTCGCGGCCCAGGCCTTCCCCGACGGGCACCTGATGCACCTGGCCCTGGGGACCTCAATGGCCACCATCGTCTTCACCTCGGTGTCCAGCCTGCGCGCCCACCACCAGCACGGGGCGGTGTTGTGGCCGGTGGTGAAGGCCATCGCGCCGGGCATCGTCGTCGGCACGCTGCTCGGCGCACAGATCGCCGGCCGGGTCCCGACCCGGCCCCTGGCCATCTTCTTCGCGCTGTTCATGACCTACGTGGCCGTGCAGATGATCGTGAATGCCAAGCCCAAGCCCTCGCGGGAACTGCCCGGCGCCCTGGGGATGTTCGCCGTCGGCTCAGGCATCGGCGGCCTGTCGGCCCTGGTGGCCATCGGCGGCGGGTCCCTGTCGGTGCCCTTCATGACCTGGTGCAACGTGAAGATGCACAACGCGATCGGCACGTCGGCGGCCATCGGCTTCCCGATCGCGGTGGCCGGGACGGTGGGCTACATGGTGTCGGGCTACGGCGCCACGGCACTCCCCGCCGGAAGCTTCGGCTTCATCCATCTGCCGGCCCTGGCCGGCACGGTGGTCGCGAGCGTGATCGTGGCGCCCTTCGGCGCGCGGCTCGCCCACAAGCTGCCGGTGCCCACTCTGAAGAAGATCTTCGCCGGCGTCATCGTCCTGTTGCTGGCCAAGATGCTGCACGGACTGTTCCTGGCCTGACCGGCGGGCCGGGCCCGGGGCGGCCGTTCCGGCCCCGGCCGGGGCGTGGGGGTAGAATGCGGACCCCCATCGCCGAGAAGAACCGGAATTCCCATGAGCGTCAGTCCCATCCATGAAATCGTCGCCGACCTGCGGGCCGGGAAAATGGTCGTGCTCGTGGACGAGGAGGACCGGGAAAACGAGGGCGACCTGGTGCTCGCCGCGGAGCATGTGACTCCCGAAGCCATCAACTTCATGGCCAAGTTCGGGCGGGGCCTGATCTGCCTGACGCTGACCGAGTCGCGGTGCCGCCAGCTGGATCTGCCCCTGATGGTGCGGGACAACAAGACGCCCCACGGGACGGCCTTCACCGTCTCCATCGAGGCGGCCGAGGGCGTGACCACGGGCATTTCCGCCCACGACCGGTCGCGCACCGTGCAGGCCGCCGTGGCGAAGGGCGCCCGGCCGTCGGACATCGTGCAGCCGGGCCACATCTTCCCGCTGATGGCCCAGAAGGGAGGCGTGCTGGTGCGCGCCGGCCACACGGAGGCGGGCTGCGACCTGGCCCAGATGGCGGGTCTCGAGCCGGCGGCGGTGATCTGCGAGATCCTCAAGGACGACGGGACCATGGCCCGCCTGCCGGACCTCATGGAATTCGCGGCCGCCCACGGCCTCCGGATCGGCACGATCCGCGACCTGATCCACTACCGCTCGGAGAACGAGAAGCTGGTGGAATGCGTGGCCGACAAGGAGATCCACTGTTCGCACGGCGGCTTCCGGCTGCGCGCCTTTTCCGACCAGACGACGGGAGACATCCACCTGGTCCTGACCCGGGGCGACATCCGGCCGGACGCGGAGACCCTGGTCCGGGTCCATGAGCCGATCTCGGTGCTGGACTTCCTGGACTGCGGCAGCGGGCGCCATACGTTCAGCGTGGATCAGGCGATGCGGGTCATCGGGCGCGCGGAGCGGGGCGTGATCGTGCTGCTGCACCGCAAGGAGGCGGGGCAGGATCTGCTGTCGGCCCTGCGGGGCGATCCCGCCGAGATGCGCCCCGCCGCCAAGTGGGACCCCCGCCTCTACGGAATCGGCGCCCAGATCCTGCGGGAGGTGGGCGTGGGCCGGATGAGGCTGCTCGCCAGCCCGCGGCGCATGCCCAGCATGGCGGGCTTCGGCCTCGAGGTCTGCGGATATCTGTCCCCGGCCGAGGCCGGGCTCTGAACGGGAAGGAATGCCATGAGCCAGTGCAAGGACGTGCGGGAAATCGAGCCGGATCTGCGGGGGGCCGCCCTGCGCGTCGGCGTCGTCATGAGCCGCTTCAACCGGGAAGTGGGCGACGGCCTGCTGTCGGCCTGCTGTCGGCGCCTGGGGGAGCTGGGCGTGCCGCCGGCCCACGTGACCGTCGCCACGGTGCCCGGGGCGCTGGAGCAGCCCCTGGTCCTGCAGACCATGGCCCAGAGCGGACGTTTCGACGCCCTGGTGGCGCTGGGCTGCGTGATACGCGGGGAGACCTACCATTTCGAGATCGTCTCGAACGAGTCGGCGCGGGGCATCACGGACGTGCAGCTGGCCACCGGAATCCCGATCGCCAACGGCGTCCTGACGACGGAGAACGACGACCAGGCCCTGTCCCGGATGGACGTGAAGGGGCGCGAGGCCGCCGAAGCCGCGATCGAGATGGCCAACCTGCTGCGGACGGTGAAGTGATGGCCGACGCCTCCGGCGGACGAACCGCCGGCCGAAAGCCCCCGTCCCCCCGCCGCCGGGCCCGGGAGTTCGTCGTGCAGGGGCTGTACCAGCACCTGGTCGGCGGCCAGGACGAGGCGGCCATCCGGGCCCAGGCGGAGGATGCCGAGGGCTTCGACAAGGCGGACCGGAAACTGTTTTCCACGCTGCTCCCCGAGGTGCTCGACCGGGAGGCGGAACTGGTGGCCGTGCTGTCGCCCCACGTGGACCGGCCCTGGGGCGAGGTGTCGCCGGTGGAGCGCGGCATCCTCCTGCTGGGCGCCTGCGAGCTCGCCCGCCATCCGGAAACGCCGTTCCGGGTCATCATCAACGAGGCCATCGAACTGGCGAAGACCTATGGCGGTGCCGACGGCCACAAGTTCGTGAACGGCGTGCTGGACAAGCTGGCGCCGCAGGTCCGGCCCGACGAGGTAGGGCGGTCCTGACCACCGCGGGCGGCCGCCCCGGCCGCCGGGCGCGAGGCCGCATTCCCTGTCCATGCCTTCCGAATTCGCCCTGATCGACCGCCACTTCCGGCGCCCGACCGGCCACACGCAGCTGGGGGTCGGGGACGATGGCGCCCTGATCCGGGCCACCCCCGGCATGGAGCTCGTGGTTTCGACGGACATGCTGGTCTCGGGCACCCATTTCCTTCCCGACACGGACCCCGAGGCCCTGGGCTGGAAGGTCCTCGCGGTCAATGTGTCGGACATGGCGGCCATGGGCGCCGAGCCCCGCTGGGCGCTGCTGGCGGTGGCCCTGCCGGCCGCCACGGAATCCTGGGTCGAGCGCTTCGCGGCGGGTTTCTTCGCCTGCGCCTCGGCCCACGGGATCGACGTGATAGGTGGCGACACGACCCGGGGACCGCGCAACTTCTGCGTCACCATCCTCGGCGAGGTGCCCCAAGGCCAGGCCCTGCTGCGGTCCGGCGCGCGGCCCGGCGACGAGGTCTGGATTTCCGGCGCACCGGGACTCGCCGCCCTGGGGCTCGCCCACCTGCAGGGGCGTTGCACCCTCGACGGCGAGGTCCGCGACCGCTGCGTGGAGGCCCTGCACCGGCCGCAGCCGCGGGTGGCCCTGGGCATCGCCCTGCGCGGCCTGGCCACCGCCGCCATCGACGTTTCCGACGGCCTGCTGGGCGACCTGGGGCACATCCTGGAGTGTTCCGGCGCGGGCGCCGAACTGCGTCTGGACCACATGCCGGCGGCAGCCCTGGCGGCAGCACCCGAGGCGGAGCTGGGCCGGCAGTGCCTGCTGGCCGGCGGGGACGACTATGAACTCCTCTTCACGGCGCCGGCCGGGAAGGGCACCTCGGTGACGGCTCTGTCCGCCTCGCTTGGGTTAGCGCTCACTCGCATAGGAACGGTCACGGAGCAGCATCCCGGTCAGTGCGTCCTACGCGACGCGACCGGAAACGCCGTCTCCCTTGCGCGGGCCGGCTACGACCACTTCGGCTAGACGACGGATGGCCAAGGCCCCTCCCCCGCCCCTCGGTTTCCTGCTCCGCCACCCCGCCCATCTGGTGGCCTGCGGATTCGGAAGCGGCCTTTCCGTCTTCGCGCCGGGAACGGCCGGAACCGTCTTTGCGTGGGCGACCTACCCCCTGCTGCGCCTGGGCATGCCGGGCGACCTGAACTTCCTGGTTTTCCTGGTCCTCATGTTCGCCCTGGGCATCCACGCCTGCCAGGTGACCGGACGCGCCCTGGGGGTGGTGGACCACGGCGCCATCGTCTGGGACGAGATCGTGCCCTTCTGGGGCGTGCTCCTCCTGACCCCCCAGGCCATGGTGGAAACACCCCATGGCGCGATGCTGTCCGTCAGCGGCCTGATCTGGCAGACGGCGGCCTTCTTCCTGTTCCGCTTCTTCGACATCGTGAAGCCACCCCCCGCCTCCTATTTCGACCGCCAGGTGAAGAACGGCTTCGGGGTCATGATGGACGATCTGGTGGCGGCCGGCTATACGGTGCTGGCCCTCGCCGTCGCGAAGGCCCTGCTCGGCTGAGATGGACGCCGACCTGGCCGAACTCTCGCGGCGCCTGGGCGACGCCCTGCGGCGCTGCGGTCTCACCCTCGCCACCGCCGAGTCCTGCACCGGCGGATGGGCCGCCCAGATCGTGACCCACACGGCCGGCAGTTCGGCCTGGTTCGAGCGCGGTTTCGTCACCTATGCGAACGACGCGAAGGTCGGGATGCTCGGCGTGTCCGAAACCACCCTCGCGCGCCACGGCGCGGTGAGCCCGGAAACGGCCGCGGAAATGGCGGCCGGTGCGCTCAACCACTCCAACGCCATGATTTCATTGGCGATCACAGGCATCGCCGGGCCCACGGGTGGCTCACCGGATAAGCCAGTGGGCACCGTATGCTTCGCCTGGTGCCGCCGTGGCGGCACGCCGGAAACGGACCGGCAGGTCTACCCGGGCGACCGGGAGGCGGTGCGTCGCCAGGCGGTGATCCACGCCCTCGAAGGGGCGCTCCAGCGCCTGGATGCCTGAGCCGCAAACCGGTCTCGCAAAAACTGTGCCACGCATGCGATAATCGACTCGCGACACGAAAGGACACGACATGGAAGACAACAAGGCAAAGGCCCTCCAGGCCGCCCTGGCCCAGATCGAGAAACAGTTCGGGAAGGGCTCCATCATGAAGATGGGCGAAGGCCAGATCGAGAACGACCTGCAGGTGGTGTCCACGGGCTCCCTGGGGCTGGACATCGCGCTCGGGGTCGGCGGCCTGCCCCGGGGACGGGTGGTGGAAATCTACGGTCCGGAATCCTCCGGGAAGACGACGCTCTGCCTCCAGGTGGTGGCCGAGGTCCAGAAGCTGGGCGGCACGGCGGCCTACATCGACGCGGAAAACGCCCTCGACCCGGTCTATGCCGGCAAGCTGGGCGTGAATGTGCCGGACCTGCTGATCTCCCAACCGGACACGGGCGAGCAGGCCCTCGAGATCGCCGACATGCTGGTGCGCTCGGGTGGCGTCGACGTGATCGTCATCGACTCGGTGGCCGCCCTGGTACCCAAGGCGGAGATCGAGGGCGAAATGGGCGACCAGCTCCCGGGCCTCCAGGCCCGCCTGATGAGCCAGGCGCTGCGCAAGCTGACGGGCAACATCAAACGGACGAACACGCTGGTCATCTTCATCAACCAGATCCGCATGAAGATCGGGGTCATGTTCGGCAATCCCGAGACGACCACCGGCGGCAATGCGCTCAAGTTCTATGCGACGGTGCGCATGGACATCCGCCGCACCGGCGCCATCAAGAAGGGCGAGGAAGTCGTCGGCAACGAGACGAAGGTCAAGGTGGTCAAGAACAAGGTGGCCCCCCCGTTCCGGGAGGCCCACTTCGACATCCTCTACGGCGAGGGCATTTCCCGCGAGGGCGAGGTCCTGGACCTGGGGGTCGAGCAGAAGATCGTGGAAAAGTCCGGCGCCTGGTACGCCTACAAGGGCGAGAAGATCGGCCAGGGCAAGGACAACGCCCGGGAATTCCTCAAGGAACATCCGGAGACGGCGATCGAGATCGAGAACCGGGTGCGCGAGGCCATGGGCGTCGCGGCGCTCCCCGTCGGCACCGCCGAGGCCGCCTGATCGGGATGCCGACGAGGTCGCGTGGATGATCTGAGGCAGGCGGCGATCCGGCTGCTGGCGCGGCGGGAGTTCAGCCGCGCCGAGATCGCGCGCCGGCTGGCCTCCCTCGGCAATCCGCAAGAGATCGAAAAAGTGCTCGCCGACCTGCAGGCCTCGGGGCTCCAGTCCGACACGCGTTTCGCCGGCGCGTGGCTGCGCAGCCACGCGGCCCGGCACGGCCTCGGCCGGATGCGCCAGGACCTGCGCCAGCGGGGAATCGCCGAGGCCGACATCGAGGCCGAACTGGCTTCCGCCGGCCTGGCGCCGGAACTGGAGCGCGCCCGGGAAGTCTGGACCCGCAAGTTCGGGACGCCGCCGGCGGATGCGCGGGAATGGGCCCGGCAAGCCCGCTTCCTGCAGGGGCGGGGATTCCCGACCGACGTGATCCGCCGCCTGTTGCGGGAACCGACCGAATGAGCACGCCGTGCCGAGCCGTCCCGAGGATGGCCCCGTCCTCGCGACGGGACCCCAATGCCGATCGCCGCGGGGGTCGGGCCGCCGCGCCCGGCCGTGCGCTGCCCGTCACTGGCGAAGGGACGGCCCGGTGAGCCGGCTGACGGTCAGCAACCTGCGCAAGCGCTACAAGTCCCGCGAAGTGGTGAAGGATGTGTCCTTCGACGTGGCGGGGGGCGAGGTGGTCGGGCTCCTGGGACCCAACGGAGCGGGGAAGACGACCTGCTTCTACATGATCGTGGGGCTGGTGAGCGCGGACGGCGGCGAGATCCGGATCGACGACAGCATGGTGACCCACGCGCCGATCCACCGGCGCGCCCGGCTAGGCCTCTCCTACCTGCCCCAGGAGAACTCGGTGTTCCGCAAGCTCAACGTGGCCCAGAACGTCCGCGCCGTCCTGGAATTGCAGGATCTGCCGGAGGAAAGCATCGATGCCCGCCTGGACGAATTGCTGCAGGAACTGCACATCGGCCACCTGCGCGACAACCCGGCAATCTCCCTGTCGGGCGGCGAGCGCCGGCGCGTGGAGATCGCCCGGGCGCTGGCCACGAACCCGCGTTTCATCCTGCTCGACGAACCGTTCGCGGGCGTCGATCCGATCGCCGTCCTGGACATCCAGAAGATCATCCGCTTCCTGAAGGACCGGGGCATCGGCGTCCTGATCACCGACCACAACGTGCGGGAAACCCTGGGCATCTGCGACCGGGCCACGATCATCAACGAAGGCAGCGTCCTGGTGGCTGGACGTCCCGGGGAAATTGTCGATAATGAGAGCGTGCGAAAGGTGTATCTGGGCGAGCACTTCCGGATGTAGGCCCGACGCTTTCGACCATGAAGCAGACCCTCCAGCTCAAGCTCTCCCAGCACCTCGCGCTCACCCCGCAACTGCAGCAGTCCATTCGCCTGCTGCAACTGTCCACCCTGGAACTGAACCAGGAGATCGAACAGTTCCTGCGCGACAACCCGTTGCTGGAAAGGGCGGACAGCGTCCCCGAGACCCCTTCGTTCCCCGTCGATCCGGGCAGTCTCGCCGGTCCCGCCCGGGAGACCGAGGCACCGGCCCAGGCGGCGGAGGAGACGACTCCGGAGGCGGCCGGAGAGCCCGATGGCTGGGGCGCCGAGATGCCGAGCGGGCCGAGGCGCGACGACGAGGACAGCGACTACGGGGACATCCAGGCCGCGGCCAGCAACCTGCGCGACCATCTGACGGCCCAATTGGCCATGACGCCCCTGTCCGATCGGGACCGGGCGATGGCAGGATTCCTGATCGAGGCGCTCGACGACGACGGGTACCTGGCCCAGAGCCTGGAAGACCTGGTGGATGTGCTGCCGGAGGACCTGGACGAGGATCCCGAGGAACTGCTCGAGGAACTGCGCATCGCGCTGCGCCACCTGCAGAACTTCGACCCGCCGGGGATCGGCGCCCGGACGCCGCAGGAATGCCTGGCGCTGCAACTTGAAAACCAGCCGGCCTCGCCCATCCGGGATCTCGCCCTGGCCATCGTGCGCAGTCACCTGGAAAGCCTGGCCGGCCGGGATTTCGCGCGCATCCGGAAGGCGCTCGGCTGCGACGACGATGCCCTGCGGGCAGCCCACGCGCTGATCCGTTCGCTGAATCCCAGGCCGGGTGCGCAATACGCCGCCCTGGACACCCGCTATGTGGTGCCGGACGTGGTGGTTCGCAAGATCCGCGGACGCTGGGTGGTCAACCTGAACCAGGAGGCGATGCCGCGCCTGAGGATCAACCGGCTGTACGCCGAGCTGCTCCAGAAGCACCGGGGCGCCGCCGCCGGCGGCCTTGCCGGACAGCTCCAGGAGGCCAAGTGGCTGATCAAGAACGTGCAGCAGCGGTTCGACACCATCCTGCGCGTCGCCCAGGCCATCGTGGACCGGCAGCGCCAGTTCTTCGAGCACGGAGAGGTGGCGATGCGGCCGCTGACCCTGCGGGAGATCGCCGACACGGTGGACCTTCACGAATCAACCATCTCCCGGGTGACGACCCAGAAATACCTGGCCAGTCCCCGGGGCATCTTCGAACTGAAGTATTTTTTCGGCAGCCATGTCGCCACGGACACGGGCGGGGCTGCCTCTTCCACCGCGATCCGGGCGCTCATCAGGCAGCTCGTCGGTGCCGAGGACGGCCACAAGCCGCTCTCCGACGCCAAGATCGCGGAAATCCTCGGCGAGCAGGGTATCGTGGTGGCGCGGCGCACGATCGCCAAGTACCGCGAATCCCTGAACATCCCGCCGGTAAACCTGCGCAAAACTCTCTAACGAATCAGGAGGCGTCATGAACCTCAACATCACTGGCCACCACGTCGAAGTCACGCCGGCCATCCGCGATTACGTGACCAACAAGCTCGATCGCGTGATCCGCCACTTCGACAGCGTCACCAGCGTCCATGTGATCCTGTCGGTGGCCAAGCTGAAGCAGAAGGCCGAGATCACCCTGCACGTGAAGGGCAAGGACATCTACGCCGACAGCGAGGAGGCCGACCTCTACGCCGCCATCGACACCGTGTGCGACAAGCTCGATCGCCAGGTCCTCAAGCACAAGGAGAAGGCCGGCGAACACAACCGCGACAAGCGGCACGCCGTGGAATAGGCGGCCTGTTGCGGCGGGGGGCTTTTTCGCTATACTCCGCCGCCATTCGGCCAGCCCCCTCCGCCGCCACTCCTCCGTCGCCAGGCCATGAACCAGATCGCCCCGCTGCTTCCGGCATCGAACGTCGTCGCGGGATTGGACGCCAGCAGCAAGAAGCGCGTTTTCGAGCAGGCGGGGCTCCTTTTCGAGAACCAGCAGGGCATCGCGCGAAGCACCGTATACGACGCGTTGTTCGCCCGTGAACGCCTGGGGTCCACCGGCCTCGGCCAGGGCATCGCGATTCCCCACGGCCGCATCAAGGGCCTCAAGGAGGCCGTGGGCGCCTTCATCCGGCTCGCCAACCCGGTTCAGTTCGACGCGCCGGACGGCAAGCCCGTCCATCTGATTTTCGTGCTCCTGGTTCCGGAGGCGGCCACGGAGCATCACCTGCAGCTCCTCTCCGAACTGGCCCAGATGTTCTCCGATCGGGAATTCCGGCAGGAACTCGCGGCCGCGCCCGATGCCGCGGCGCTCCACGCCCTGTTCGCCGGCTGGCAGTGCACCAACTGACCGTCGCCAGGCTGTTCGAGCGAAAGGGCGAACGCCTTCGCCTGCAATGGATATGCGGTGACCTGGAGCGGACCCTGACCGAGGGCGACGCCGAGGTCTCCCCCGCCGACCTGGTCGGCCACCTGAACCTGATCCACCCGGAACGCCTGCAGGTTCTGGGCGCGCCGGAGATCGCCTGGGCCAGGAACCAGGCTCCCGCGAAGGTCGAGCATCATATCGAGGAGATCATAGATGCCCGGCCGCCGGCCCTGATCATCGCCGATGCCTGCGAGATCCCGGACATCGTGCGGCGCCGCTGCGAGGCTTCGGGAACGCCGCTGTTCACGACACCGCTGCCAGCCGCGGCCGTCATCGACGCCCTCCGCCTCTACCTGTCGCGCCGGCTGGCGGAGACCGTCTCCCTCCATGGCGTATTCATGGACGTGCTCGGCATGGGCGTGCTGATCACCGGCGATTCCGGGGTCGGCAAGAGCGAGCTGGGCCTGGAGCTGATCTCCCGCGGCCATGGCCTGGTGGCCGACGACGTGGTGGAAGTGTGCCGGGTGGGACTGGATTCCCTGGAGGGCCGGTGCCCGCCGCTGCTGAAGGATTTCCTCGAGGTAAGGGGCCTCGGGCTGCTCAACATACGGACGGTTTTCGGCGAGACCGCCTGCCGGCGCAAGATGCGCCTGAAGCTGATCGTGCATCTGCAGAAGCCGCAGACGGGCGTGCCGGAAATGGCGCGCCTGCCCCTGGATGCGCAGACGGAAACGATCCTCGGCGTGCCGGTGCGCAAGGTGACCATACCGGTGGCCGCCGGCCGCAACCTGGCGGTGCTGCTCGAAGCGGCCGTCCGCTCAACGATCCTCCTGCTGCGCGGCATCGACAGCATGCAGGAGTTCATCGACCGCCAGCAGCGGGCACTGGACAGCGACTTCGATCCGGACGAATGAAAATCGGGTGACGGCGTCAACGGCCGCCGCGGACATGCGTTAGGATGCATGCCGCCGTGTTTCCATCCCGCAGGGAGGAACGGCGACTTCCATTCCCATGTCACGGAGACCGATGATGAAAAAGCTGCTGACTGTCCTGCTTGCCTCCCTGTTCGCCACCACCGTTTACGCCCAGGCGGCCGGCGGCAGTTGCGAGGCGCAGGCCACCGAGAAGAAGCTGGCCGGCGCGGCGAAGAACAGTTTCATGAAGAAGTGCGAGCGGGAAGCCAAGGCCGCGGAGGGCAAGACGGCCAAGACCGCCCAGCAGGAAAAGATGAAGACCTGCAACAAGGAAGCCGGCGAGAAGAAGCTGGCCGGCAAGGAACGCAAGGCCTTCATGAGCGACTGCCTGAAGGCCAAGTGACCCGACGACGACGGCGCAATCCGTCACGCCCGGAATGCCGGCCGATTGTGGGCCGGCTTTTTTTTTGCCACAATCGCCCGGTTACACCTCATCCCGGCCCGTCCCGCCATGACCCTCCGCCGCTCCGTCGTCGCCGCGCTCGCCATTTCCCTGGTACCCCTGTCGGCCCAGGCCTTCCGTTTCTCCGAAGAGGAGGCGAAGGAGAAGGCGGCGGCAGACGATGCGGCGGCACGGGCGAAGGGCGCGGCCCCGGCGGTGTCGCCGGCCTGCCGCGAGCGGCTCAAGAACGAGAAGGTGGCCGTCCTGCTCGCCGAGCGGGGGAGCAAGGGGATCAATGCGGACCAGAGCCGCTACGGCATGCACTTCCAGGCCATCGACCGGCGGTTGCAGAAGCAGGGCATGCGCACCTACACTCAGGAAGAGATCAAGAAGCAGATCGCCCAGGCCGAGATCGAGGCCCATTTCCGCAATGATCCCGACGCGGCCCTGAATGCGTCCAGGAAACTCGGCGCCACCATGTTCCTGCGCGGCGCCATCGGCTCGCGAACCGGCATCAATCCCATCCTGAAGATCAACGAGGTGTACGTGAACATGGGCTTCACCCTGGTGGGCGGCGACGGCCAGATCATCTCCGAGGCTTCCGCCAGTTCCGACTCCTACTCCGGGGGCGATACCGTTGGCATGGCCCTGACCCTGATCAACGAGCAGGCCGACGGCGTCGTCGGCCGCCTGCTGCGAGGCTACTGCGCCGAGCGCGGCGGGAAGAAGACCAAGTAACCGAAACCGAGGGAATCCACGATGAATATTGCCCTGAAGTCCCTTCTCGTCGCCGCCGGCCTGCTGGCCGGACTCCCCGCCCTGGCCCAGCCCAGCTTCGAGAACCCTTCGCCCACGGCCGGCAGCGACACTTCGCAGAAGGCCAACGAGATGGCCGACAAGGGGATGTACAAGCCCATCGAATACCAGAACGCGGCGAAGAAGGGGCCGACCCTCGTGGTGATCCCCGGCGACATCAAGAGCAACAACGCCACCTTCACCCAGAAGTTCGGTCCCAACAACATCGCCGATTTCGCGGAACTGGAACTGGGCAAGGCGAACTTCGGCATCCTTGAGCGCACCGACCTGGGGCCTCTGTTGCAGGAGTTCCAGCTCGCCTACACCATGGGTGATCCCCAGCAGGCCCGCAAGTACCTGCAGAAGGGCAAGCTGAAGACCACCAAATGGGTGGTCAAGTTCGACATCCTGAAGGCGGAGCAGGTGGCTCAGGCCAAG